>NZ_FNAJ01000021.1 GCF_900101905.1 Myxococcus virescens
AGCACCTTGGTGATGGCGGCCGTCAGCGACGTCTTGCCGTGGTCCACGTGTCCGATCGTGCCGATGTTCACGTGGGGCTTGTTACGCTCGAACTTTTCCTTGGCCATGGCCTCTCCTCACGGGGTTGCCGGTCCAAAGCCCGGCACGTCTCGACTCGCGGAAAACAACTGCGAAGGTGCTGCGTCCTGCTCCAAACCTGCCACAACGTCAACTGAAATCGCCCGACCGGTCCACGGCCAGGCCGAAGCCACTCAGCGGTTGAGCGCCGTCTTGGGCGCGGGCGCGTAGTGACTGAACTGCATGGTGTAGGTCGCCCTTCCCTGACTGCGGCTGCGCAGGTCGGTCGAGTAGCCGAACATGGCCGCCAGGGGCACCTGCGCCTGGATGGCCTGCACACGACCGGGCCGGGGGGTCATCCCCTGCACCTTCCCGCGCCGCCCGTTCAGGTCGCCGATGACGTCGCCCATGAAGTCATCGGGCGTGACGATTTCGCAGTTCATGATGGGCTCGAGGAGCACGGGCGTGGCCGTGCGCACGGCGTCCTTGAAGGCCAGCGAGCCGGCGATCTTGAACGCCATCTCGC
Source organism: Myxococcus virescens (assembly GCF_900101905.1). Taxonomy (NCBI): domain Bacteria; kingdom Pseudomonadati; phylum Myxococcota; class Myxococcia; order Myxococcales; family Myxococcaceae; genus Myxococcus; species Myxococcus virescens. Next base: position 584 of record NZ_FNAJ01000021.1, read on the forward strand.
TGGAGTCCACGTCGTGCATGGAGCCGTCGAAGGCCTCCACCTTCACGTCCACCATGGGGTAGCCGGCCACCGGGCCGTTCTGCATGGCCTCGGCGCACCCTGCCTTCACCGCGTCGACGAACTCCTTGGAGACCACGCCGCCGGTGACCTTGTTCTCGAAGGAGAATCCCTTCCCCGGCTCATTGGGGGCCACGCGCAGCCAGATATGGCCGTACTGGCCTCGGCCACCCGTCTGGCGGATGTACTTCCCTTCCATCTCCACCTGCGTGGTGACGGTCTCGCGGTAGGCCACCTGGGGCTTGCCGATGTTCGCGTCGACCTTGAACTCACGCAGGAGGCGGTCGACGATGATTTCCAGGTGGAGTTCGCCCATGCCGGCGATGAGCGTCTGCCCCGTCTCCTCGTTGGTCCTCACGCGGAAGGACGGGTCCTCCATGGCCAGGCGCTGCAGCGACTGGAGGATCTTGTCCTGGTCCGCCGTCGACTTCGGCTCGATGGCGATGTCGATGACCGGCTCGGGGAAATCCATCCGCTCCAGGATGATGGGCTGCTTGTCGTCGCAGAGCGTGTCGCCCGTGCCGGCCAGCTTCAGGCCCACCACGGCGCAGATATCACCGGCATAGCACTCGGTGATTTCGTCCTTCTTGTCCGCGCGCATCTGCACGAGCCGGCTGATGCGCTCGCGCTTGCCCTTCACCGAGTTCCACACCGCGGAGCCCGCCTCCAGCTTGCCGGAGTACACGCGGAGAAAGGTCAGCGTCTGGGACTGGAACGCGGGGTCGTTCATGATCTTGAACGCCAGCGCGCTGAAGGGCGCGTCGTCCCGCGTCTCGCGCACGGCGTCCTCACCGTTGGGCGTCTTGCCGTGGATGGGCGGCACCTCCAGCGGGCTGGGCAGGTAGTCCACCACCGCGTCCAGCAGCGGCTGCACGCCCTTGTGCCGGAAGGCCGAACCGCAGAACACCGGGAACAGCTTCAAGCCCAGGCACCCCTTGCGGATGGCGCCACGCACCTCGTCCTCGGTCAGCTCCACGCCCTCGAGGAACTTCTCCGTCAGCGCGTCATCCTGCTCGGCCGCGGCCTCCAGCAGCTCGGCGCGGGCAGCGTCCGCCGCCTCCTTGAACTCCTCGGGGATGTCCGTCTCTTCGTAGTGGCTGCCCTGCTCCGAGTCCTGGAACACCAGGGCCTTCATCTTCAGCAGGTCGATGACGCCGCGGTGCTTGTCCTCCGCGCCCAGCGGCAGCTGCATGCGGACCGCACGCGCGCCCAGCTTCTCGCGGATGGTGCCCACGGACATCTCGAAGTCGGCGCCCACCCGGTCCATCTTGTTGATGAAGCAGATGCGGGGGACCTTGTACTTGTCCGCCTGGCGCCACACCGTCTCCGACTGCGGCTCCACGCCGTTCACGGCGTCGAACACCGTGATGGCGCCGTCCAGCACGCGCAGGCTGCGCTCCACCTCGATGGTGAAGTCCACGTGTCCCGGCGTGTCGATGATGTTGACGCGGTAGCGCTGGTCGTGCCGGGCCCAGAAGGCGGAGATGGCGGCGGACGTGATCGTGATGCCGCGCTCACGCTCCTGTACCATCCAGTCGGTGGTGGTGTTGCCTTCGTGCACCTCGCCCATCCGGTGGATGGCGCCGGTGTAGAAGAGAATGCGCTCCGTGGTCGTCGTCTTGCCGGCATCGATGTGCGCCATGATGCCGATGTTGCGGTAGCGATCGAGGGGGTACTCACGGGCCATGACTCAATACCTCTCCAGGGAGGAAGGGCGGGCCCGAGGCCTCGACACCTGCCGGCCGGACGGATTCAGAGAACCTGCTTCATCTAACAAAACCGCCCGGATGCATCCTCTGCACCCGGGCGGTAACCGCGAAGCCTCGAGGGCCTACCAGCGGTAGTGAGCGAAGGCCTTGTTGGCCTCCGCCATCTTGTGCGTGTCTTCACGCTTCTTCACCGCGTTGCCGCGGTTGTTGGCGGCGTCCATGATCTCACCGGCCAGCTTCTCCTGCATGGTCTTCTCACCACGCGCCTTGGAGTAGGTGATGATCCAACGCATGCCGAGCGCCACGCGGCGGTCCTGGCGGACCTCGACAGGCACCTGGTAGGTGGCGCCACCGACGCGGCGGCTCTTGACCTCGAGCACCGGCTTGACGTTGTCGAGGGCCTTCTTGAAGGTCTTGAGGGGATCTTCCTTCGCGCGCTCCTCGATGAGGGCGAAGGCACCGTAGCAAACGCCTTCCGCGATGGACTTCTTGCCCTTCCGCATCAGGTCGTTGACGAACTTGGTGACGAGCCGGTCCTGGAACTTCGGATCCGGAAGAATCTTGCGCTTGGCGACTACGCGACGGCGAGGCATCTCTTCTCTCTTCCCTTACGCCCCACTCCCATTGGGAGAAATCCACGGGGCTTCAAGTACTGCAGGAGGAACTTCACAAGGACGCTCCCCAGGGTGCGGGGCGATGCGTCCGGACTCTGCGCTACAGAAGGTGATCCGCGTGACGAGCGATCAGCTCGGACGCTTCGCGCCGTACTTGGAGCGGCTCTGCTTGCGACCCGCGACACCCACGGAGTCCAGCGTTCCACGGACGATGTGGTAGCGGACGCCCGGGAGGTCCTTCACACGGCCACCGCGAATCATCACCACCGAGTGCTCCTGGAGGTTGTGACCCACGCCGGGGATGTAGGACGTGACCTCGATCCCGTTCGTCAGACGAACACGGGCCACCTTGCGGAGGGCCGAGTTCGGCTTCTTCGGGGTCGTGGTGTACACGCGCGTGCAGACGCCACGCTTCTGAGGGGACTCCTTGAGCGCGGGGCTCTTGCCCTTGACGACGAGCTTCTCGCGGCCCTTGCGGACCAGCTGGCTAATGGTCGGCACTGATACCTCTTCTTCGGGTTCGTCGCCGCCAGAGACACCAGGCGGCGCATATCTACCTACAAGACAACGGAAAGGCGCGCGAGTATAGGAAGGGGCCTATCCGTGTCAAGCACGGCCTGTCCCTTGCCTACAACCGGCCAGGGCCCCAGGTCCCATTCCCCGCCTCGGCGCTTCCGCGCACGGCTGGTCTACGACGGGGCGGTCCTCTACTCCGCGTGCGGTTAGAAGTCGAGGACCATCACGACGGCGTCCTCACCCTCGTCGACGTAGTAGTTCGGCCGGATGCCGACGGGGCGGAAACCGAAGGCCCGGTAGAGCTGGAGCGCGGCCTCGTTGCTCTTGCGCACCTCCAGGGTGGCCAGGGTGCAGCGCTTGGCCCTCCCCCGCGCCAGGACCTCGTCCATGACGGCGCGCGCCACGCCCCGGCGCCGGTGCTTGGGCGCGGTGGCCACGTTCAGCACGTGCACCTCGTCATGGACGATCCAGAAGATGGCCAGGCCCAGCAGCTCCGGCCCGTCCGCCTCCCGCTCCTCCTCCACCAGGAGGATGGTGGACCATTCGTGCTGAAGCTCGCGCTTGAGCAGGTCCTGGGACCAGGGATTCTTGAACGAGGCCTGCTCCAGCAGCATGACCGCGGACAGATCCTCCGCCGTCATCTGCCGGATGATGTAGCCGTGCCGGGCCTCGGGCGCCGGCTCCTCGCGCATCCGCCTCATCGACTTGCCTCCCGGGCAAAGGGGGCCACGCGGCGCACCTGCGCCGAGGCCCGCACCTGCGCCAGCTCTTCCGCCGCCAGCGCCCCATACCGCTCCCGAACCAGCTTCTCCCGGATGGAGGCGCGCGCCGCCTCGTAGCCTTGCGGATATTCGTCCGCGTTCTGCTCGAAGTGGCGGCGGACCTCGGTCTCACCCACCTGCGCCCGGAGCCGGATGCGGCTGTCCAGGATGCGCTCGGCCCGAAGCCCCCGCGCCAACACCCGCTCCAGCCCCTGCACGTCCACGTCATGGCGGGACAGGAACCGCTTCAACGCCGCCTCCCCTCCCAGCAGCGCCTGGAATGCGTCCACCCGCGCCTGGACCTCCGCGGGCTCGGCAGGGAAGGCCTGCAGCCGGTCCGCATTCAGGACCTGGACCCGCTGGTTGATGATGAGCTCCAGGGCCCCCCGGAGCGTGTCCTCGTCGAGCGGGAGCTCCAGGGCCTGCACGCCGCCTCGCTGGAGGAGCGCGACCCGGGCCTCGAAGCGCAGCTCGCTCAGGGTGAGCACCTGGCCCTCGATGATGGCCACCACCCGGTCCGCGACCCGGCCCTCCACGGTGGCCGGCGGGGTGGCCGCAGTCCCCACGGCTGGCGCCAGCGAGAGCCAGCCCGCAAGCCACAGGGTATCCGCGCCGAGCCAGCGAGGCGGTGACATGGGCTCCCTCATCCTCCGGCGACTTTATACATCTCGCACGGTCCGGACAGTCCTTGCTGGCGCGTGCCTACCGGCTGGTTACGTTGAATCGGGTACACCACGGCGGGAACAAATGGCGGACGACTACTACCAGACCCTCGGCGTCGATCGGTCGGCCTCAGCGGAGGACGTCAAGAAGGCGTACCGCAAGCTGGCGCGCAAGTACCACCCGGACGTCAACCCGGGCAACAAGGCCGCCGAGGAGAAGTTCAAGCAGGTGAGCGCGGCGTTCGAGGTGCTTTCAGACACCCGGAAGCGCAAGCTCTACGACGAGTTCGGCCCGGACGCCGAGAAGATTGGCTTCGACGAAAAGAAGGCGGAGGCCTATCGGGCCTACAAAGCCTCGGCCGGGAGCGCCGGTGCCGGGGGCATTCCCTATGGCGCCGAAGGCTTCGACCTGGGTGACCTCTTCGGCGACCTGTTCGGAGGCCGTGGCGGTGGCGCTGCGGGCGGCGCCCCTGGGGGCTTCGACATTGGCGAGATGTTCGGGCGTCGGGCTCGCAACGCCGGGCCTGAGCGTGGAGAGGACCTGACGGTCCGCGTCCAGCTCACCCTGGCCGAAGCCGTCTCCGGCACCGAGCGCCCCCTGGCCTTCAACCGTCCAGGCCGGTGCTCCACGTGCAGTGGCCGGGGGACATCAGGACCGGTGTCCACCTGCAACGTTTGCAACGGCACCGGCCGCTCCCGGCGTTCCGGGAGCCTGTTCGGTGGCGCGGGCGCGTGCCCCAACTGCCATGGAACGGGCAAGGCCGCGCCGCCCTGCCCCCAGTGCGGGGGCTCGGGTGTCAAGGAGGAGCTGGCCCGGCTGACGGTGAAGATTCCCGCGGGCGTGCACACCGGCTCGAAGGTGCGGCTCTCCGGCCAGGGCGCGGCGGGGACACGAGGCGGCCCCCCAGGTGACCTCTATATCGAGACCGAGGTGGCCGAACATCCCCTCGTGCGTCGCGAAGGCGACGACCTGCACCTCGATCTTCCCGTGACGGTCTCCGAGGCCCTGCTGGGCGCCGACGTGCGCGTCCCCACGTTCCAGGGGGAAGTCACCGTGAAGGTGCTCCCCCACTCCCAATCCGGCCGCCGCATGCGGCTGAAGGGGCGCGGCGTTCCCTCGCTCAAGGGCGGAGCGCAGGGCGACCTGTACCTCCACCTCCAGGTGAAGGTTCCCGAGGAAACAACCGCCGAGGCTCGGGCCGCCGCCGAGGCGCTCGCCCGGGCCTACCAGGGCGACGTTCGCCGCGAGCTGACGCTCTAGCCTCTTGCCTCTTGTCCTGGGCGTCGCACCGTCATAGACGGACTGCGCCCCACCTTCTCACGCCGCCGAACCATACGGAGCACACGCGCACATGGGCCTCTTAGACATCTTCACGGGCGGATCGGGCCCCGAGAAAGCCCTCAAGCTCAAGCCCAAGGTCACCCAGAAGTACGGCGACCCCGCGACCCGGCAGAAGGCCATCCAGCAACTGGGGGAGATGAAGGTCCCCGAGGCTGTGTCCGTGCTGCTCAGCCGCTTCACCCTCACCGTGGACCCGCTCACCACGGACGCGGATGAGAAGGAGCACACGTTCGAGCTGGTGAAGAGCTTCGGCAAGGAGGTGGCCGTACCGCCCATCCTGGAGTTCCTGCGCACCAGCGAGCAGGCCGCCTCGTGGGCCCTGCGGCTGCTCGGTGAGCTGACCTCCGAAGAGGAGACCATCACCGCCTGCGTGAACGCGCTCCAGCACCTGTCCGCCCACTACACGCGCAACCCGGAGAAGAAGGTGGTGCTGCTGCACCACGTCGCCAGCAGCCAGGACCCCCGCATCCCCCCCGCGGTGGTGCCCTTCCTGGAGGACATGTCGGACGACGTGAAGATCGCCGCGCTCAAGGCGCTGGGCGTCTTCAAGTACGAGCCGGCGCGCGAGCCCATGCTGAAGCTGCTCACCGCTGACGAGACGGCTCGCCGGGTGCAGACGTCCGTACTCAGCGCGCTGGCGGAAGGTGGCTTCTCCGTGGAGGGCTACCAGGAGAAGGTGCAGCCGCTGCTGGTGGAGCCCTACGCCCTGGGCAACGACCAGCGCATCCAGCGCCGGGCCTGAGCCCTGGCTGTCGGCCAGCCGACACGGCCACTGTCCTCCGGAAGGCCTCGGAAGGCAGAGGCCGTTCACATGCGCGCGGAACTTGAGCAAGGATTCACCCCGTGCGCTCAAAGAAGAAGGGGACGCTGGCGGAAGTCGTACCGTTGCGTCCGGTTGCGAAGGCGGCCAAGAAGACTCCGAAGCGGCCCGCGAAGCCGCTCCCCTCGGTGGATGCGGATGTTGCTCACCGCGCCCTGCTGGAGATGTCTCGGCACCTGACGGACAACGCGGGGCCCACCGAAGCGCTCCGCTCCCACCTGCAGACCATCCACACGCTCCTCAAGCCGAAGGTCTGCTACGTGGCGCGCTACTTCCCATCCCGGGAGCAGCTCCACGTCGAGCACGTGCGAGGCCGCTACGACGACCGCGTCACCGCCGCCGTCCCCGGTGAGGGCGTGGTGGGCCGGGCCTTCTCCCAGAAGGCGCTGCTGCGTGATGGGGACACGGTCGCCGTGCCACTCGAGGGCCCGCAGGGCGTTGGCGGCGTCCTGGTGGTGCTGGGCTCCCGGCGCGAGCCGTCCGACACGCTGTTGCAGTCACTGGCCGCGCAGCTCACCGCCGCCTACGAGGTGGCTCGCCTGCGTGACGACAGCGCCCGCCGCAACAAGGACCTGCAGACGGCCATCGCTGGCCTCAAGAGCCTGGAGCAGAACCGCGAGGAGCTGCTGGGCAACGTCTCCCATGACTTGAAGAACCCCCTCACCACCATCAAGTCCTACCTGGCGATGATGGGCCGCGAGAAGCTGGGGCCCCTCACGGATGCCCAGCGCCGCGCGGTGCAGATCTGCGACCGGAACTCGGACCGGATGCTGCGCATGGTGAACGACCTGCTGCTCATGTCCCGGCTCCAGTCCGGGAAGATGCAGCTCAATCAGCGTCCCTTCGGCCTCAAGGCCGTGGCGGAGGAAGTGGTGCGCTCACTGGGGGCGCTCGCGGAGCACTGCAAGGTGCGCGTGGTGATTCCCCCCTGCCCCGAGGTGTTCGTCCGCGGCGACCGCGAGCGCATCGCCGAGGCCATCCACAACCTCGTGGAGAACGGCATCCACCACAGCGAGGCGGACGACACCGTCGAAGTGCGCGTCTCCGCCGAGGACGGCCTGGCGATGCTGACCGTGAAGGACAGCGGTCCGGGCATGTCCAGCGAGGCCCTGGAGCACGTTTTCGACGCCTTCTACCGCGCCACCCCGGGCATGCCCCGGCCGCCCGGTGCGGGGCTCGGGTTGCCCCTGGTGGGGAAGATTGTCGCCCTCCACGGCGGACGCATGGAGAGCGCCAGCGTCCTGGGCGAGGGCAGCACGTTCCAGATGGTGCTCCCGATGTTCGCCGGCGCCGTCAGCGCGCCGGAGATGACCCAGGCGGCGCCCAAGAGCGGCGGCATCCTGCTGGTGGAGGACGACGCCGACTGCCGCGAGGTGCTCCAGCAGGTGCTGGAGCAGGAGGGCTACCGGGTGATGGCCACGTCGGGCGCATCCGAGGCACGGTCCATTCTCTCCCACATCCGGCCAGCCATGGTCCTGCTCGACCTGCGGCTGAGCGAGGAAGATGGGCAGTCGGTGCTCCGCTACATCCGTGGCAACGAGTCGCTGGCGGACATCGTCGTGTACATCATCTCCGGAGCCACCGAGGTGGCGTCACTCACCTCGGGCCAGGGGCTGGAGCGCATCGACGGCTTCTTCGAAAAGCCCCTCAACCTGCCCAAGCTGCTGGACACCGTCTCCGCGGTGGTCCGGCCCAGCCGGCGAGCCCCCGCCGTGCCTTGATTGGGGGATTCGCCGCGGGCGCGAACAAGAGGTGGCCGGAAGCCACCTCGGTTTGTCTAGTATCCCCGCGGTCCCATGAGCACATCCGTCTACTCCCGTTACCGCGCCGCCTTCGCCCAGGCTCTTGCCACTGCCCTGGGCGTGCCGGCCGCCGACATCGAAGCCCAGGTCAAGCCCGCCGAGCCGGCGCACGGCGACCTCAGCTTCGCCACCTTCCCTCTCGCCAAGGCCCAGAAGAAGGCCCCGCCCGCCATCGCCGCCGGGCTGGCGCAGTCGCTCAGCGTCCCCGGGCTGGAAATCAAGGCCGTGGGTCCGTACGTCAACGCGCGCTTCCCCACCCTGCCCTTCACGGCGGAGGTCATCGACGCCGCGCGAGGCGCGGGCATCCGCTACGGCGGTGACGAGGACGCGGGCCGCGGCAAGACGGTGGCCATCGACTACTCGTCGCCGAACATCGCCAAGCCCATTGGCTTCCACCACATCCGCACGACGTTCCTCGGCCACTGCATCGCCAACATCTACCGGGCGCTGGGCTGGCGGGTGGAAGGCATCAACTACCTGGGCGACTGGGGCAAACAGTTCGGCCTGGTGGCCGTGGGCTTCCAGGAGTACGGCGACCCGGCCCGCATCGACGACATGGGCCACCTGGTGGAGGTGTACGTCAAGGCCAACAAGCGCGCCGAGGCCGAGCCCGAGTTCGACGAGAAGGCCCGCGCCTTCTTCCGCCGCATGGAGGCCGGTGACGCCGAGGCCCTCAAACTCTGGAACCAGTTCCGGGACACCAGCATCAAGGGCTTCAAGAAGATCTACGCGCGGATGGGCATCGAGTTCGAGCACATCGAGGGAGAGAGCCGCTACCAGGGGAAGATGGACGCGGTCATCGACCAGATTGCGAAGAAGCCCGGCGTGAAGGAGTCGCAGGGCGCGCTCATCGTCGACCTGCCCTACGCGGAGAACGAGCCGCCCATCCTGCTGAAGAAGAACGACGGCAGCACGCTGTACGCCACGCGTGACCTGGCCGCCGCCCAAGACCGGTACGAGCGCTTCCAGTTCGACAAGTCGCTCTACGTCGTCGCGCAGGACCAGGCGCTGCACTTCCGGCAGGTGTTCCGCACGCTGAAGGAGATGGACCTGCCCTGGGCGGACCGCGCCGTCCATGTCGCGTTCGGCCGCATCCACGGCATGAGCACGCGCAAGGGCCAGGTGGTTCAGCTCAACGACGTGCTGGACGAGGCGCGCGAGCGCGTCTCCGTCAAGGTGCGGGAGAACGTGGAGGCCGGCCGCATCCAGACGGATGACGCGGACGCCCTCTCCGAGCAGATCGCCCTGGGCGCCATTGCCTTCGGCGACCTCAAGCACAAGCGCGCCAGCGACTACACCTTCGACTGGGACGAGGTGCTCAGCTTCGAGGGCCACACCGGCCCCTATCTCCAGTACGCCCACGCGCGCGCCGTCAACGTGCTGCGCAAGGGCGGTGGCGCGCCGGCCAGCTACGACGCGGCCCTGCTGACGCTCCCCGAGGAGCAGGCCCTGCTGCGCGAAATCATGCGCCTGCCCGAGGTGGTCCGTGACGCGGCGGAGCAGTACGAGCCCAGCCTCGTGGCGAGACTGCTGCTCGACGTGGCCTCGGCGCTCAGCCGCTACTACACGCTGGGCAACCAGGAGCGCGACAAGCGCATCAACGTCGAAGGCAATGACGCGCTGCGTTCCGCGCGACTCGCCCTCATCGACGCCGCCCGGGTTACTCTGGCCGCGGGACTGACGCTGCTGGGCATTCCCACGCCCGACAACATGTAGCCGGGAGCATTCTTGGAGACCGCGCTGTCACCGACTGCGAATCAGGGGACGTCCACACTGAAGGACGAATTCGGCCCCATGGGCCGGGCGCTGGGAACGCGCTACCTGGAGAGCGTGCACTTCCCGCCGGAAGCGGAAACAGAGCTCCGGAATCTGCACGCCAAGGGCTTCGTGGTGCACGTCATGCGCACCACCGCCTGGGTGAACTTCCTCTACCTGACGTGGGCCATGGTGCGCCGGGCGCTGCCGCCCGTGCGCGCCGTGGTGAACCTGCGGCCATGGTTCACCAGACCCTGGCGACAGGCGAAACAGAGCGGTGACTTCACGCAGCGCTTCGAGCACGCCCGGCAGACGGGGGGCAGCGGTCTGGTCTTCCTGCGCCGCACCGCCCTGCTCCGTCCGTCAGGGAAGGAGACGCGCGAGGACCCCTTCCCCGCCCTGGTGGCCATGGCCCGCCAGTCCGACAAGCCCGTGTACCTGGTGCCGGAGTTGTTCGTCTGGGAGAAGCGCCCCGCGCGCCTGAAGCCCAACTGGGTGGACGTGGTGTTCGGCAGCCCCGAGGCACCGGGATTCCTGCACTCGATGCTGGCCTTCTTCCGCAACTACAAGCGCGCGCAGTTCCGCGTGGGCGAGCCCATCGACCTGCAGCGCTTCGTCGCGGAGAACCCTCGCGACTCGGACGAACTGCTCGCCCGCAAGGCGCGTAGCAGTCTCCACGTCCACCTCGCGCGCGAAACGCGGGCCGTGTTCGGTCCGCCGGTGAAGCCCGCCTCGCGCGTCATCGAGGAGACGCTGCGCGACAGGTCCCTGCGCAAGGTGGTGGAGGAGTGCGCGGCGGAATCCGGGCGCAAGCCGGAGAGCGTCCTGCGCGAGGCTCGCCGCAACCTGGAGGCCATCGCCGCCAAGCCCAGCCCCACCGCGCTGGCATTCACCTCCCCCGTGCTGGAGTGGGTGTTCAACCGCATCTACGACGGCATGCACGTGGACGAGGCCGGCCTCCACCGCGCGCTCAAGGCCGCGAGCCACGCGCCCATCGTCCTGTGCCCCAGCCACAAGAGCCATGTCGACTACCTGGTGATGAGCTGGGTGCTGTGGAACCGGGGCTACGCGGTGCCCCTGGTGGCCGCGGGCGCCAACCTCTCCTTCTGGCCCCTGGGCACGTTCTTCCGCCGCTGTGGCGCGTTCTTCCTCCGGCGCTCCTTCAAGGGCGACAAGGTCTACGCCGCGTCCTTCAAGGCCTACGTGCGCAAGCTGGTGCACGACGGCATCCACCAGGAGTTCTTCCCGGAAGGCGGCCGTTCGCGCACGGGCAAGCTGCTGTTGCCCAAGCTGGGCATGTTCACCTGGCAGGTGGAGTCCGTGCTGGAGGGCGCGCGCGATGACCTCATCTTCGTGCCGGTGGCCATCGACTACGAGAAGGTCGTCGAGTCCAGCAGCTACTCGAAGGAGCTGGCTGGCGGAGAGAAGAAGCCCGAGGACCTCAAGGCGCTCTTGAGCACGCCCAAGGTGCTGGCGGCGCGGTACGGCCGCATCCACCTGGGCTTCGATGAGCCCATCTCCCTGCGCGCGTTCATGCAGGCGCGTGGCATCAACCCGGACGAACCGGTGTCGGACGAGCAGAAGAAGGGGCTCGTCCGCGCGCTGGGCAACCGGGTGATGTACGGCATCAGCAAGGTGTCCACGGTGACGCCGCACGCGCTGGTCAGCACCGCCCTGCTCTCGCACCGGCGCCGCGGCCTGACGCAGCGGGAGATGGCGGACCGCATCAACATCCTGCGCCGCATCGCCGTGGAGGAGGGCTCGCCGCAGTCGGTGGAGATGCGCAACGCCCCCAGCAACCCGGAGACGATGGGCCCCATCCAGGACGCCATGCGCACGTTCATCTCCGACGAGATGGTGCGCACCCAGGAAGCGCGCGGCGAGGTCATCTACCAGGTGGAGGAGGCACGCCGCCCGGAGCTGTCCTTCTACAAGAACACGCTGATGAACCTGGTGGCCTCCCGGAGCCTCGTGGCCAACGCCATGCTGGCCAGCGGCAGCCCCGCGCCCTACGACACCGTGAAGGAGCGCGCGCTGTTCCTGTCCCGCCTCTTCAAGGTGGAGTTCATCTACCGGGTGGGCACCACGTTCGACTCCATCTTCGCGGAGACGGTGGAGCGGCTGGAGCGCATGGGCCTGGTGCTCGAGGAGAACGAGACGCTCCGCGTGGCCCCCGAGGCCCACGCGCGTCCGGACCTGGAGTTCCTGGCCGACATGCTGCGCGACTACCTGGAGGCCTACCTGTTGGCGGCCCTGACGCTCCAGGACGTGGCCACCGGCGCCGCGGAGGACCGGAAGTCCTTCGTGAAGATGGCCCTGGAAACGGGCCGCGCGGAGTACCACGCCGGCCGCATCACCGCCTCCGAGTCCCTGGCCAAGGTGACGCTGGAGAACGCGGTGGCGTTCCTCCTGGACCAGAAGCTGCTCATCGAGGCCGACAAGAAGCTGACGCTGGGCCCCGCCGCCACCGAGCAGCAGGCCCGCACACAGCTCGTGGACGACATCCGTGGGTACCTGAAGCGCGGCTGAGCGGCCCTCCTTGGCCCCGTCCGCGCCCGCCTCCGCACGGTTCGAGCCAGGCTGAAGGACATCAAGGTTCGAACACGAGAGGAATAGGAGAAAGCCCGTTGGAAGACGCCCCCCCCAGCGATGTTGCGCCCCCTCCACCAGGGCCGCCCTCTGGCACCCGCTTGAGCACGAGCCCCAAATGGCTCGCGGTGGTGAGCGCCGCGTTTGCACTCGGCGCATTCATCCTCGTGGGCGGCACCGTCCAGCTCGCGAACCCAGCCTTCGGCATCTGGTTCACCGAGCTGGTCGTGTTCCTGGGCCTGGGCTGGGTGATGCTGCGCAACGCGGGCTGGCGCCCTGTCCTCTACACGGGGCTGCGGCCGACCCCGCGAGCGGCCACCGTCTTCGGCTTCCTCCTGGGGGTGGCGAACTTCTTCGCGCTGGTGGTTCCCATCCAGTTCCTGGCCCAGTCGGTGGCGCCGGAGTGGCTGACGCGGATGTTCGACAGCTCGAAGCTGTTCGCGGATCAGACGCCGCTGGAGCTGGCCATCATCCTCACGGGTGTGTCGGTGGCCGCGCCCTTCTGCGAGGAGTTCTTCTTCCGCGGCATCTTCCAGCGAGGCCTCACCCCACCGGCACCCGCGCCCACCACCGCGCCCCTGATCATCTCCGCCGTGGTGTTCAGCGCCTTCCACCTGGACCCGGTGGGCTTCCTGGCTCGCACGGAGCTGGGCCTGCTCTTCGGGTGGCTCTACCTGCGGACCGGCTCGCTGTGGCCCGCCATTGGCGCCCACGCGGCCAACAACCTGGTGTCCTCGGTGCTCTTCCTGTCCGCCAAGGCACTGGGCACGGATGCCTCCGAAGCGACGTCTGAAGCGACAGACCCCCGCCTGGTGCTCGTGCTCGCCGCGGCGGGCTGGGCGGGCGTGAGCGCCCTGCTCACCTACGCGCGGCGGCAGCCTGGCGTCTGGGGTCCCGGCGCACGCGCCAGCGACGAGGAAGCCAAGGAGCCCGGCCCCACGCCTTCCCTGGTGCGACTGATGCTTCCCTGGGTGGTGGGGGCCACGGTGTCACTGGGTCTGCTGGTGGCCGTGGACTCGCGAGGGTTGGCCCTCAACTTCTACGACGCGCAGCACCCGCTGCCGACGCTGGAGTCCCCCCAGGCCCCCGCGCTGCATGCGGAGCGCAAGGCGCTGAGCGCGCTCCGCGCCTCGGCGCGGCGAGGGGAGCTGCCCATGGAGGCCTACTACGAGGAGCGGGAGCGGCAGATTCGCGCGCACCGCATCCAAACCGGGCCAGGGCTGAAGCCCTGACCCGCGCCATGCCGCTTCAGACGAAGCGGTACGTGCTGACGTGGAAGATGGGACCCACCATGGCGCTGGTGAGTGTGTCCCCGTCCACGCGGCCTTCGGCTTCGATGCGCTGACCGTCCTTCTTCAGCTTCCGGTCCCCGCCAGCGAGCTGGTACGTGGTGCCGTCGTCTCCCTCCAGCACCCAGACGCCCGTTTCGATGTCACGGAAGACGACGCGGCCCGTGAGCTTCATGCGTCCTCCTTCTGGAGCATCGCGCGGGCGATGACGAGGCAGATGACGGTGTTGAAGCCCAGCCAGGGCTTGGCGAGGAACGCGAAGGGCAGCCACGCCAACGCCGGCGCTCCGGCCCAGGCCGTGTAGGCCAGGAAGCCCGCGAAGCCGAGCGCCAGGCCCCCCATGGCCGACCGCAGCCCCCGCCACTTGATGGCGGGCAGCGACAGGAGCAGCGGGATGAGCGCGCTGTAGAACAGCGGGTTCACCGTCCGGCCCCGGCCGAAGATGATGCGCTCCCAGTCCGGCAGGGGCAGCGACGCCACCTGCACCACGTCTCCCGCGGCCCCCTCAGCGCCCCCGAACCAGCCGCGCAGGAAGAAGGCGCCCACCGTCGAGAGCAACAACGGGATGAGGAAGGCGGGCCGCACCAGCACGTTGAGGTAGCCCGGCCGCGCACGGCCTCGCAGCGTCAGCAGCACGAACGCCAGCAGCGCCAGCGCCCAGTACAGCGGCGGCCACTGCGCCAAGCCGCCGCCGCGCAGCGACGCGAGCGACGCCTCGGCGTTGAGCAGGCCGTGGCCGTACTGCTCGCTCCACGCCTGGTCCGCAGACTTCTTCGCGCCCGCGTAGAGGGCCTGCTCCACCTCGTCCGGTCCCTTGGCGCCGGCCGCGTAGAGCATCGCCGCCACCGCCGCGACGTGCGGCGTGGCCATGCTGGTGCCCTGGTAGGACGCGTAGACGAAGCGCGAGACGTCGCGCGGGTCGAGGGTGTTCTGGAGGATGCCCCCCTGGTCGCCCCGGCGCTTGTCACCGCCCGGCGCGGCGATGTCCAACTCCTTGCCGTAGGAGGAGTACGGCGCCAGCACACCGTCCGGCCCCACGGCCGACACCGCCACCGCGCCCGGGTACGCCGCGGGGAACTCCACCGTCGCACGCCCGCCATTGCCGGCCGCGGCCACCACGGTGACGCCCTTCTTGCGCGCGTACTCCACCGCGCTGGCCATCACCTGCGAGTACGCCCCGCCGCCCAGGGACAGGTTGATGACGTTCGCACCCTTGTCCGCCGCGAAGCGGATGGCGTCCGCGATGTCCGCCGTGTTCCCGCCACCGAAGTGGTTGAGCACCTTGACGGGCATCAGCGTCGCCTCGAAGGCCACTCCCGCCACGCCTTCGCCATTGTTGGTGGCCTGGGCGATGGTGCCCGCCACGTGCGTGCCGTGCCCGTGGTCGTCGTTGGCGTGCGCGTCGTCGTTGACGAAGTCGAAGCCCTTCACGAACTTCACGCCCTGGAGGTCCGGCGCCTGCTTGAAGTCGCCATGGTCCTCGTACGCAATGCCGGTGTCCAGCACCGCCACCACCACGCCCTTGCCCCGGTTGCGCTCCCAGGCCTTGGGCATGTCGATCATCCGCAGGTTCCACTGCTGCGCGAAGTGCGGGTCGTTCGGCGTGAAACTGGCGCGGACCTCCATCATCGGCTCGGCGGCCTCCACGGCCGGGTGCTGGCGGATGCGCTCGAGCACCCCGTCCACGTCGTCCACGCCCACCGCCACCGTGAGGGCCTCGTCGGCGCTCTCCACGGAGTTGAGCTCCAGGTCGACGCCCCAGTCGGCCTCCCAGGCGTCGAACTCCGCCTTCGTCGTGCCGTCCTTGAAGTCCACGACGATGGCGCCCGCCACCACGTCCCGCGCATCGAGCGCCCGCAGGTTCGCGGGGGGAGGCGTGTCCTGCTCACGAGAAGCGGACGCACAGGCGGCCGTCAGCGTCAGGGCCAGCGCCGCGCCACCCAGGGTCCATCGCACCTTCCGCATCAGGCCACTCCTTGAGAAACGAAACACGCGTCTGGAAGACCCCTACGAACGAACGTCACAACGATTGGGTCTGCACCGACAGTCTGGATGTCCCCTCTCCCTGCGTGCAAGGGTGGCAAGGAGGAGAAACGTGAAGAAGTACGATGGTTTGCGATACGACGGTCATCCGCCGGAGAGCCGCCGCAGCCAGGCCGCGACAGCTCGGCCGACCTGAGGAAGGTTCCGCTGGAAGGTAGGCCCGGCATCGTCGATGACCTCTAAATCGCCTCCCGTCCGAGCGACAGCGGCGGAGACGGCGGCCCGCGGCAGCCGGGTGTCCTCCTCCCCCTGTACCACCAGGAGCGGGCACGTCACCCGGGACAGGACTTCCGGCGCCACCAGGGCCGGGGCCACCAGACACAGGCCTCCCACGGCGGGGTGCTTCGCCTGGAGCGCCAGGGCCACCTGCGCGCCCCCGTGGAGTGACGCCACCGCCAGCGCGTTGGCCCCCGCGTTCTCCAGCAGCATCTGCATGGCGGCCTCCGCGTCCGCCAGCAGCTCCAGGTCCCGCCCCCGCTTGCCCTGGCTGGCCCCCACGCCCCGGTGATTGAACCGCAGCGTCGGAAAACCCGCGTTCGCCGCCGCCCAGACGAGCTCCGCCGCGATGACGTGGTCCATGCCGCCCCCTTCGTCCGGCCGGGGCGGAATCACGAGCAGCGGCGGCGCCCGGCTTCCCCGGTGCGTGGTGCCTTCCATGACCTCCGACCCCACCGGCACCAGCGTCGCGCGTTCGAGGAACTGACCTTTCTGGACCATGCCCCACCATAAACCCCTCCCCCCTCGCGCGGCCGCGCACACGCACCATCCGACAAGAACCCACACACGATTTCACATCGAATCTTCTCCAACCGGAAACTTCCTGCTGGATTCGAGGACAATGGGGAAACACCCCCAGATTCCGCAGGAGCCCCCACCCCATGACCACCATCCAGCGCGGACGGAACAGCATCGCGCAGACCTCCCTGAGCACCGCCGACCGCGTTCGTGGAAGTGGCTCGACCGCCACCAACACCGTGCAGCCTCCCGTGACGGGTGGCGCCGCTCAGCGGGGCGTCGTGGTGGATGGCTTCGACAGCCGCTCCGCGCAGACGCGCGCGGTGGGTGGCGTCTTCACCGCGCCCGCGGGCTCCAAGGACAAGGTCTTCGACGGCAAGCTGGTGGGCGCCGGCGGCCAGACGTTCGAACCGAATACGCCGCTCAACCAGGTCCCCGCCTTCGTTCCGGCGAACAACCCGAACGCCACGGCGACGGTCGTCTACGTCAACGGCATCAGCACCAACAAGGACGGTCAGGCGCGCGAGCTGCAGGCCCTCGCGAACAGCACCGGCATGCGCGCCATCGGCGTGCACAACGCCACGTCCGGAATGCTCGCCGACGTCATCCAGGCCGCGAAGGACAAGCTGAACAAGGGCAAGAACCCCGCGGTCGACTCGCTGTCGGACATCGTCTACTCCGAGCTGAAGGCGGGCCGAGACATCCACCTGATGGGCTACAGCCACGGCGGCCTCATCACCTCGCGCGCGCTGAAGGATGTCGGCAACCGGCTGCGCATCGAAGATGGGATGTCCAAGGCGCAGGTGGAGCAGCTGCTCAGCCGCGTCAACGTGGAGACCTTCGGCGCGGCGGCGACCACCTACCCGGACGGCCCCAACTACGTGCACTACGTCAACAACAAGGACGCCGTGCCTGTCATCTTCGGCCAGGGCAGCAAGGGCTGGACGCCGGGCGACCTGTTCCGCGACGCTGGCAAGGGCGCGCAGGTCCACCACTTCTCCGAGAAGGGCATGTTCAGCGGCGCCCACTCGCTGACGGAGACGTACCTGAACCACCGCGTCCCGTTCGAAGAGGGCCGCGCCGGCAACTTCTGAGTCACCCTCCCCTAACGGGAGACAGCGGAGGCCACGAGGTGATGAACCTCGTGGCCTCTTGCGTTTCAACCCGCGATTCGCGGCGGGCTACACGGACTGCAGCACGTAGAACTTGAGGTACTTCCCCTCCGGGAACTGCAAGCGCACCGGGTGGTCCGGCGGCTGATAGCGCTCCTCGACGAGCGCCAGGTCAACGCCCGCCTTGAACCCCGCCTCGCGCACCGCGCCCATGAAGTCGTCTGGGCTCACGCGCGCCGAGCACGACGCCGTCGCCAGCAGCCCACCCGGCCGGAGGATGGCGAGTGCCTGCCGGTTGAGGGAGGCGTACCCGTCAATGGCCGCCTGCACCGCGCGCTGGCTCTTCGCGAAGGCGGGCGGGTCCAGGATGATGAGGTCGAAGGTACGGCCCTCGTCCTTGAAGGACTGGATGATCTTGAAGACGTCCGCCGCCAGGAAGTCGTGCTTCTCCGCGGCAATGCCATTGCGCGTGAAGTTCTCCCGAGCCAGCGCGATGGCGTCCGGGTCCTGATCCACGGAGAAGACGCTGTTGGCCCCGCCCAGCGCCGCGTTGACGGAGAAGCCGCCGCTGAAGCTGAAGCAGTTGAGCACGTCGCGGCCCTTGCCCAGCCGCCGGATGAGGTAGCGGTTCTCCCGCTGATCCAGGAAGAACCCCGTCTTCTGCCCCTTCCAGGCGTCCACCAGGAAGGTGGCTCCGCGCTCGCGGATGGGAATCAGCTCTGGGGCCTCGTGGCCGTAGAGCATCTTCCCGGAGCCGCGTCCCTCGTCCTCGTCGACGTCGTCGCGGCCGACCTCATCACGGCCGATGATGCCCTTGAGCCCGGGCACGCCCGCCTTCAGCGCCTCGATGAGGAGCGGCCGGTACGGCGTGAGGCCCGCGGAGTACAGCTTCATCACCGCCCAGCCCGCGTACAGGTCCACCACCACGCCCGGCAGGCCGTCGCCCTCGCCATGAATCAGGCGGTAGCTGTCCGTGTCGGTGAGGTCGATGAGGGCCGTGCGCTCGGCCAGGGCCTGACGCACCCGCCGGGTGATGAAGCCCGCATCCACGGTGTCACGCGAGTCGCGCGTGAGCACCCGCACGGCGATGGCCGAGTGCGGGTCGTAATACCCGCGCGCCACGAACTTCCCGTTCTCCGTCAGGTCCACCACGCTGCCGGCCGGAATCTTCGGCACGTGCTCCAGCGCCTTGCGGAACACCCACGGGTGCCCCGCGCGCAGGTGGCGCCCCAGTCCACGCGCCAGCTCCAGCTTCACGACATTCACGGTGTCACTCCTCACGGGCCGCGCCGCGGCCCCTCCGGGCCAGGATGGCGCGAGCCAGTTCCTCGAAGCCCCGCCCCTCGGGCGCCCGGGTGATGAAAGCAGGTGGCGCCTCGATGCGGTCCAGGACGGCCCGCACGTTGGCCACGCCGACGCCCAGTCCAAAGGCGGCGAACATCGGGGCGTCGTTGAAAGAATCCCCCGCGTATACATAACGGCCGTCACGCGGGTCCAGCCGTTCGCCCCACGCCGTCCGCGCGAAGCGCCGCGTGGCGCTCAGCTTGTCGAAGCGGCCCAGCCAGCAGTTGATGTGGATCGACGAGCGCACGGCCGTCACGCCTCGCGCCACCAGCAGGGACTCGATGCGGTCCGCCCCCCCGTCCCCCAGGCGGGCCTCCTCGTTGTAGTCCACCGCCAGGTCCACTTCCGTGTACGCGCTGTCCATGGACAGCCGCGCGCCGGGCACCAGCTTGAGCACCCGGGCCACCTCGGACTGGAGCCGCCGCCGGTTCGCCCCCCGCTCCGCCGGCGCCTCCGCGTAGACCTTCCGCAGCCGGCCATGCGCGCCCTTCAGGAAGAACAGGCCACCGTTCTCCACGATGACGCCGTCCACGGGGAGCTGCCGCGCCCAGGCCTCTCCCCAGCCCGCCGGGCGGCCACTCACCAGCACCACGCGCAGACCCGCGGACGCCAGGCGCTCCAGCGCCCGCACCGTGTCCGAGCGCAGCTTGTGGCCCGTGGTCAGCGTGCCGTCCACGTCGGTGAAGACGCCCTCCACGCGGGACAGGTCGGCCTCGCGAAGCGGGCGCGGGACTCGCGCCTTCAGGAGCGCCTTCATCACATCACGTCCAGACCAGCGAGCAGGCCCTGGAAGGTGACGATGGTGGACCGCAGCTCATCGGGCGAGAGCTGGCCCACCTGGAGTTTGCGCGCCTTGCGCAGGAAGGCGTCCAGCTCCGTCGCGCGCCCGTAGAGGGACTGGCCGCTGCCGGCCGCCTCGGCCAGGGCCCGGGCCGCACCCACGGGGTCAGAGCCCACCAGCGACATGGCGCGCTCCAGCCGGACGCCGCACGACGCCCACACCTCGCGGTCATGGATGATGAGCAGCTGTCGCTGGTTCACCGCGGACAGGCCTTGGACGAAGGTGTCCAGGGCCTCCACCACCGTCACCAACTCCGCGCGGGAGGGGCTCGGGAGGATGGCCAGGCGGCCGACCTCGGCGCGCATCTCCACGATGTGCCGCTTGTCCTGCGCGCGCAGATTCCGGTAGGCGGCCGTGCGCCCGAAGGCGTCCATTTCCGTCTGGAGCTGCTGGGCATTCCACTGAACGTCCTGCGCCTCCGCATCGCGGACCTTCTTCAGGCGCGCGGTGAGGATGCGGCCCAGGTCGGCGGTGATGGCGCGGACCGTTACCGCGGCCTTCACCTCCGCCGCGTAGCCCGGCACCACCTGGGCCCGCGTTGCCTCGCCCAGGAGGCTCGCCGACTCGAACACCAGGTTGCTCATCTGCTCGCGGAACCGGGCGCGGATGCGCTGCACTTCCGCCAGCAGCGTCCACCGGTCGCTCATCACCGACGGGTTGCGCATGGCCTCGCCCAGTTGGGTGATGCCCTGGGCAATCTGGCTCATCGCCTCCTGGAGGATGCCGACGGGGGCCTGCGTGCTCGCGCCGCCCGGGGACGGCACGGGGAACTCTTCCCGGATGACGTTCAGCAGGCCGTTGACGTCCATCACCGTGTCGCGGATGACGGGCGCCATCTCTTCCCACAAGGAGAGGTCCGGCGAGGAATCCACGACGGGCGTTTCGTACCGCACCAGGTCGAGGTCGCTCAGCCGGGAGATGGCGTGCGCGGTGGCGACGTACACCTTGCGCAGGCGGCCGGCGAACGCCGGATCCGGATGGGACTGGAGGATTTCTTCGAGCCTCGCGGAGAGCGAGGCCTGGGGGGTCTCAGCGGCTTCGGACACGGGTGTCACACTCTAGCGCTCGACTTCCGCGCGGGGGAGTTCTAGCACTCGCATGCGGGCCATGCCGCTGGCTTGGGAGCGCTACGGGATGATTCAGGTCTGTCTTGTGAAGGACGGTCAACTTCTCACCGGTGGTGAAGAGCTGCTGGGCGAGGACGGCCGGAAGTGGATCGACGTCCTTCAGCCGACCGAGGAGGTGTTGGCCCGGCTGGCCGCGCAATTCGGTCTGCACAAGCTGGCCGTGGAGGACTGCCTCCACCTGGACCAACGGCCCAAGCTGGAGGAATACCCCAACCACCAATTCGTCGTCCTCCAGGGATTCACCGTCACGGGCAAGGACATCTGCGAACTGACGCTGCACGAGCACCACTTCTTCCTGGCGAAGGACTGGCTCATCAGCGTCCACGAGCTCCCCTTCGCAGGCCACGACACCGTGGTGCGCCGCGTGAAGGAGGACCCGCAGGCGACGCTCATCCGAGGGACGGACTTCGTCTTCTACATGCTCGCGGACGCGTTGGTGGATGCGCAGTTCCCCATCCTCGACGCGTTCAGTGACGAGCTCGAGGACCTGGAGATCGCCATCTTCGACAAGCCGGAGAAGTCCCACCTGCAACGCATCTTCGCCATGAAGCGGATGCTGGTGACGTTCCGGCGGGTGCTGTCGCCCCAGCGCGACGTGGTGGGCTTGCTGTCCCGGCGGGGCATCCCCCATGTCCACGAGAAGACGACGCTCTACTTCCGTGACGTGTACGACCACCTGGTACGGCTGTACGAGCAGATTGATGCCGGGCGCGACATCATCGGCAACGTGATTGACGGCTACCTGTCCATGGTGGCCAACAAGACGAACGATATCTCCAAGCAGCTCACCATCTTCGCCACCATCTTCCTGCCGCTGTCCTGCATCGTCGGCTTCTTCGGGCAGAACTTCGACCGGCTCTACACGAACGGCGCCTGGTACCTGATGTGGGCGTCGATTCTCGGGCTGCCGGTGGGGATGGTCTTCTGGTTCAAGCACAAAGAGTGGCTCTGACATTTCCGCGAGGAGAGGAAACATGCTGACCGTCACCGTGGATGGCGTCCCCCTGCACTACCGGGACGAGGGCAAGGGCCCACCCGTGCTGCTGCTGCATGCGTTTCCGCTGAATGGCAGCACCTTCGACAAACAGGTGAAGGCGCTGTCGGGGCGCTACCGCTTCATCATCCCGGACATCCGAGGCTTCGGTGAGAGCGCGCTGGGCGAAGGCCCCACGGAGATGTCCCGCATCGCGCGTGACGCGCTGTCACTGCTGGACGCGCTGAACCTGGACACCGTGGTGGTGGGTGGAGTGTCCATGGGGGGCTACGCCGCCATGGCCCTGCTGCGCGAGGACGCGGGGCGCGTCAGCGGGCTGGTGTTGATGGATACGCAGGCCACCGCGGACGACGCGGAGGGCAAGGCGCGCCGGGAGACCTCCGCGGCACAGGCGCTGGAGGTCGGCGTGGAGCCCATCATCCAAGCCATGCTTCCCAAGATGGTGGCCGCGGGACCGGACTCACCGGTGGCCCGGGAAGTGGCGGCACTGATGCGCGCGGCCGCTCCCGCGAGCGTCGCGGCCGCGCTGCGCGGCATGGCCCTGCGTCCGGACAGCAAGGACATGCTGGCGCGGTACGCGGGCCCGGCACTCGTCATCGTGGGCGAGCACGACGCCCTCACCCCGCCGGCCAAGGCGAAGGAAATCGCCGAACTCATCTCCGGAGCGAAGCTGGAGGTCATTCCGGATGCGGGGCACCTGGCCAACCAGGAACAGCCCGATCGGGTCAACGCCGTGCTGGATGCCTTCCTGTCGTCGCTTCAGGGGCCCAGCGCCTGAGTGCAGGCTGGTGGCACGCCGTGGCCCATGCGAGCATGCGGGCTGGACATTCCAGCCCGCTGCCGCCGAGGGTGCCGTGGACCGCATGCATCTGAAGGACGTCGAGGACCGCGAATCCGATGGCCACTACGGCCGGCTGATTCGCATGGCCCGAGAGGTAGGCGCTCCCGTCCCGCAAATCTGGCACCTGTTCGCGTACAAGCCGCGATTGGGCGAGGCCCTGTCCCGCTTCACCCATGAAGTCATGCGGGGCCCTTCCCCGCTGTCGCCCGGACTGCGAGAGCTGATTGCCGCGTACACGTCGCGCGGCAACCAATGCTTGTTTTGAACGGGCTCTCACGCCGCGGTCGCGGCGGAACTGCTGGGCAATCCCGACCTGGTGAAAGCGGTCCTGGAGGACGTGGCGACAGCCCCCATCTCCGAGGCCGAGAAGGCCCTCTTTGCCTTCGTGGACACCCTCAACCACCGTGCGGCGCAGGTGGGACGGGAGGACATCGCACACTTGAAGGACGCCGGGTGGACAGACGAAGCCCTCTTCGACACCGTGACGGTGTGCGCGCTCTTCAACTTCTACAATCGATGGATTGACGGCACCGGCGTGCAGGACATGCCCACGGAGATGTATCAGCGCAGCGGGCAGCGGATGGCCGCCACAGGCTATGCGCCGCCGCCACCCGCGAAGCCCGAGGAGTAACACCGCCGCGCGAGCGCTCAGCGGCGATGCTTCCGGTGGGCGGCTTCGAGGACGGAAGAGGCTCCCGGCCAAGAAACCGTGGAAGTCAGCCCAGTCCTGGCGCATGCGGAGCACCTCGTTGCGCAAGTCCTCCAAGCTGGACACCCGAGCGTCATCCAGGGTGAGCCCCAATTCGGGCGCGTCCCCCAGGAATCCATACTGGAGCAGCAGGTCGCCAGAGAAGTCCTCCACCAATGTCCTGTGGAGCGCGCGGTAGTCGTCCGGGTGCGCGACGACGAGGGGCCTGACACCCCGGCCAGCGCCAACCTCAGGGCTGGCACGTCACCTGGCTATTTTCCACCGTGCAGGCGGAGCAGGTTGCCGTCTCCGTCAACACGCCCTGGCGGCACTCCAACACGGCCTGGCCGTCCGCGCGGCACAGCCCCGTGCCCTCGGCGCTGGAGGCACAGGCGTCTCCCGCGACGTTGTTGGACGTGTCACACCGCACGGCCTCCGACGTTTCACTGCAGCCCAGAGGCCCCCGGCAGGGCAGCTCACGCCAGGTGCCGCCCCGGCACTCCAGCGCCAGCACCCGCTCCTGACAGACGAAGCCGCCTCCGTCGCAGTCGCCTCCCGCGCTCGGGCCACAACCAGCGAGGAGCAAAGAGCCAACCAACGGGACGAGTGCGAAAAGTGAGCGGTTCATGGGCACCAGCCAATATTTCGAGCGTCCCGCCGCCGGTCAACCACCCAATGTCTCCTGGAAGAAACGACGGAAGTTTCCACCCATGACGCGTTCCACCCAGGACGGTGGATGGCGGCGCAACAGCGCCTCGGTGAGCAAAGGCAACCCGGTGACATCCTTCATGCCACGGGGAAGCGGCACCATTCCGTCGTAGTCGGAGCCCAACCCCACCCCGCCCTCCCCCATGACGTCCACGGCGTGCTCGATGTGCCGGACCACGTCATCCACGGTGTCACCGCCCAGATAGACGGGGGCGAAGATGATGCCCACCACCCCGCCCCGGTCTGCGATGAAGCGCAGGGATTCGTCGGAGAGGTTGCGCCAGCCGCCGCCCGCCGCGCGAACGCCCGTGTGCGAGCAGAAGAACCGGACCGAGGGGTGGGTGAAGAGGTCCTTGAGGGTGGACTCCGAGGCATGCGCCACATCCACGCTCATGCCCAACCGGGCCATTTCCTCCATGACATCCCGGCCCAGCGGTGTGAGGCCCCGGTTGCCCATCATCGGAAAGGAAGAGCCACCGAGGTCGTTGTTGGACAGGTGGGTGAGGCCCATGAAGCGCACCCCACGCTGGTGAAGCTCCGACAGGCGCGCCACCTGGCCTTCGATGGCGTGTCCCCCTTCCACGCCCAGCACCGCGGACAGCCGCCCCTGCGCGAGGTTGTCCTCCAGCATGGCGCCGGTCGTGGTGATGCGGGCGGCATCCCCG
This sequence comes from Myxococcus virescens, assembly GCF_900101905.1. Lineage (NCBI taxonomy): Bacteria > Pseudomonadati > Myxococcota > Myxococcia > Myxococcales > Myxococcaceae > Myxococcus > Myxococcus virescens. The sequence continues at coordinate 25,598 of NZ_FNAJ01000021.1, forward strand.
GAGCGCGCACAGAAGGACGCCATCTGCTCAATCTGCCAGAGCGCCCGGGTCCACTCGCTCGCCCGGGCCTCCCGGGGCCACCCACGCCACGCTGCGAACACCGGGAAGCCTCCGATGAAAGGGAAGCCCCGGGTGACGATGGTGAAGCACTGGAGCTTCACCCCCGCCTCCCGCAGGCGGGGGAAGTCCACATGGCCATCTTCAGAGCGTTCACACAGGTCGCGGTTCCACATGAGGGAATCCGCATGGCCGTCCGCGATGCACCACCGCTGGTGGAACTCTTTCACGTCACCCATGCGCGCAAGTCTGCCCACCCGCGTGCGCGAAACAAGCACCACCCGCGTCCCGGTGCTCACTCAAGGTCCCTGCCCCGCCCCCGTTGCCCCGCCGTCACTCAAGGCCCCGACCCGGATGTCGTGCGCGGCGGGGCCTCTGGACGGACGGAGTCCTCCCAGCGCAGCACATCCGCCATCTGCCGGCGGCAGCGGGCATCGCGGCGGACCTGGGTGGCCTCCCGCATGGCTTCCGCCGGTCCGTAGGCGTACCCCTGACCGGCCAACACGGCGCGCAGGGCGTCCGCCAGTTCCTGCCCGGACTGGAAGCGCTCTGAGGGCTCCCGGCGCAAGAGCCGGCCGAGGATGGCCCGCATGGCCGGGGACAATCCCTGGGTGGCGCGTTCCACATGCGCCGGAGCCAGACACGCCATGCGCGCGGCCATCAAGGGCGCGGGCAGCCAGCTGGGCACCTCCGCCAGCAGCACCTCCGCGTCAGGCAGCGGCCCCGCGGCAAGCGCGGCCCGCTCCACGTCCTCCAGATCCAACAGGTGCAAGCCGGTGAGCACCTCCAGCAGCACCACGCCCAAGGAGAACAGGTCGGCGCGTCCGTCCACCGGCATTCGCGCCAGCGCTTCCGGTGAGGCGTAGGCCAGGTCGCCCCGGACGACATGGGTCTCCGTGACGATGCGCCCAGGCAGCTTCGCCCATGCCATGGCGAAGTCAGACAGCTTCACATGGCCCCGCGCGTCCAGACGCAGGCTCCGCGGCGACACATCCCGGTGGACGATGCCCAATGGACGGCCCCGGGCGTCTTCCAGCGTGTGGGCATGATGCAGCGCATCCGCCACTTCCGCGCCCACGTAGGCGGCGAACGCTTCCGAGAAGGGCCGGCGCCGCAGGGCCGCGTAGCTGATGAGCGTCTCCAGGGACTTTCCGTCCACGTGCTCCATGACCAGGTGGGGCAATCCTTCATGCACCCGCACCAGGAACACCTGCACGATGGCCGGGTGGCTGAGCCGCATCAGCAGCTTGACCTCTTCGCGCAGGCGCGCGCGACCCTGCGCGTCTCCGACGTCCTGCAAACGTTTGATGAGCACGAGGTCGCCGGGGACGCCCGCATAGTGCCGCCGGGCGAGCAACAGCTCACCGGCGCCCCGTGCCCCGAGGTAGCGGATCAACTCATACGCCGTGGCCCCGGTGGTGAAGAGAATGAATGGCTTTGAAGCGGGCGGCTCTGGGGGGTGAGTGGACATCTCGGGTGATGCCTCCTGGGCAGGAAGTCCTCCCCTGGGTTGGGAAGGCGTGAGAAAACCTCACGCATCCCTCCTACCACCCACGTCCGACACACCCTTCCAACCTCCCAGAACGGATTCAGGGAAAAAAGGAAACGGCCCCCGCCGAAGCGGAGGCCGTCTCTGAGCGGTCCGTGAGGAAACGAGCCGCCCGCTGCGCTCGACGCGTTGACGACTACTTCTTCTTCTGCACCGGCTGCGTCACGGTCAGCTCGCGCACCACCATGTCCTTACCGTCCCGGACATACGAGGCGCGGACCTGGGCACCCTCTTCGATGTCATCCAGCTTCAGCGGCTGGTTGTTGTGCAGGATGCGCGTCTGGTCGTTCGTCTTCAGCTCGAGCTGCTTGTTGTTGCTGGTGTCGACCACGGTCAGCTCATCGTTGCCAGTGGAGAGCACGCGGCCGCTGACGCTGCTCGCGGCAGCGGTGGCACCCGCCGCGCCGGAGCCACCCAGGGCCATGTCGTCATTCAGGTCCGTCCGGCGCTCAGCCTCGGCCTCGGCCAGGTCCTGGCGCTCGTCCTGGACGTCCTGCTGCGCGCTGGCGATCTCTTCGGCGGCCTCACGCTGCGTCCCAGCGATGTCCTCCTGGGCCTCCATTTGCGTGCTGGCGATGTCCTCCCGCGCGTCCTGACGAATCTCCGCCGTCTCCTGCTGCGCCTCCACCTGAGCCTCGGCGACGTCCTGGCGCTGCGACTCGACGTTGTCGCGCTTGCTGCAGCCAGTGACGACCAACGACATACCCGCAACCGCAGTGACCGCCATCATGAGCTTGCGCATTTGTTCCTGCTCCTTTCACGTGGAATCGGGAGAAGGTTTCCCCCTCACTCACTTGCGGCCGAGAGAGCGTTTCCCCCGGCGTTGGGCAGAAACTGGGTGCTTCCCCCTCCCTTGAACAGGGGTTGTCTGGCGCACACGGATGCCTTAGGGGCACACGGCGGACCACGGAACGCATGGCCGCCTGCCTGCCCTACCAGGGAACAAGGGCAGAAAACGGAGATACCGGGCCCAGCCGCAAGAACGGCTAGAGACCGCCGTCCACGCCACCGTCACCGGGCACCTCTTCGGTGCCAGCGTCCGCGCACAGCGGCGCGCCTTCTCGGGCCCACCGCGCGATGCGCTCGCGCTCCTGTGCCGTCGGCATGGGTACCGGACGCCACGGCGGCGGCATGTCCTGGAACACGTACGCGCGCGCCTGGATTCGCGCCGCCATCGCGTGCGCGCCTGGGATACCGCCATCCTCGGGCGCGTAGTAGTCCAGGCGGAACGACGTCACGCCGCTGTCGCTCGCATCGGCGCCGTGGCACGAACTCACGCAGCTCGCCGCCATGATGGCCTGGATGTCCTCGCACCACGTGGGCACGGGCCCCGCGTCACCGCCGTCCGGCACTCCCGGCAGTCCCAGCACTTCACAGGTGCGCCCTTCCCCTGGCCTCGCCGCGACACAGACGTACGGCCGCGGGCAATCCCGTGCGTCCTCGCACGTCTTGCCCGTGAAATCGATGGCGTCCGGCGTGCACGCCATGGCCACGCAGACGGACAAGGATGCGCTCGCGAGAAGTCTCTTCATGGGGCGTGTCGTCGGAATCTCAATTCCCTCCGTCCGTGCCGCACCACGCCCCCGTCATCCCGGGAGGCGCCGCCCACATCCGCCCCGCCGTCCAGCGAACGCGCACTCCCCCCGAGTATACCGGTGACGGTAGCGGGCGTACGGGCCAGCGAGCGCGTTGACAGCGCGGAGTCACCCTTGTAGTGCGTGCCCAGGTCCCGTCGTCGCAAGGAGCCGTGAGGCCATGCAGGTCTGGGTCAACGGAGAGACGCACGAGGTGCCGGAAGGCACCACCCTTTCGGCGCTGCTGGAGTCGCTTCAAGTGGGCGGCCCCGGCGTCGCCGTGGAAGTGAACGCGGAGGTGGTGCGCCGCGCCCGCCACCCCGAACACCACCTCCAGGCGGGAGACCGCGTGGAAATCGTCACCTTCGTCGGCGGCGGCTAGCCAGGAGTCCGCACATGAGCATCCAGGACAAGCCTTTCACCATCGCCGGAGTGACGTTCAGCTCCCGGCTCATCCTCGGCACGGGGAAGTATCCCAGCCACGACATCATGCAGCGCTGCCACGAATCCTCCGGCACGGAGATGGTGACCGTGGCGGTGCGCCGCCTGGACCTCAAGGCCACGGGCGAGGCGTCGCTGATGAACTGGATTGACCGCAACCGCCTGCGCCTGCTCCCCAACACGGCGCTCTGCTACACGGCGGATGACGCGGTCCGCACCTGCCGGCTCGCCGAGGAGCTGGGCATGAGCAAGTGGGTGAAGCTCGAGGTGCTCGGCGACGAGAAGACGCTGTACCCGGACGTCGAGGAGACGGTGAAGGCGGCCCGCATCCTGGTGAAGGAGGGCTTCACCGTGCTGCCCTACACCAGCGACGACCCCATCACCGCCCGCAAGCTGGAGGACGCGGGCTGCGCGGCCGTGATGCCGCTGGCGGCGCCCATCGGCAGCGGCCTGGGCATCCGCAATCCGCACAACATCCGCCTCATCCTGGAGACGGTGAAGGTCCCCGTCATCGTGGACGCGGGCGTGGGCACCGCGTCCGACGCGGCCATCGCCATGGAGCTGGGCGTGGAGGCGGTGCTGATGAACACCGCCATCGCCGGCGCGCAGGACCCGGTGCGCATGGCCGTGGCCATGAAGAAGGCGGTGGAGGCCGGCCGCGACGCGTACCTGGCGGGCCGCATCCCGCGAAAAGCCTACGGCTCCGCGTCCAGCCCGATTGACGGGCTCGTCCACCACTGACGGCCGGGGGCGCACGGTGGTGCCTTCCACCCTTCCCCGGCTCGTCGTCATCACCGACTGGCGCCTGCCGTCCGAACGGCTGAGGTGGGCGCTCGCCCGGGCGCTCGACGCCGGGCCCGAAGTGGCCGTCCAGCACCGCCACCCCGAGGCCACCGGGCGCCGCTTCCTCGACGAAGCGCGGGAGCTGGCCGCGTTGTGCCACCCACGTGGCAACCCGCTCTTCATCAATGGGCGTGTCGACGTGGCGCTGCTCGTCGGCGCCCATGTCCACCTTCCCGCCCATGGCCCTTCTCCCATGGACGTCCGCCCGCACCTTCCCGCCGGGAGGTGGATCAGCTCCGCCGTGCATGACGTGGCGGAGGCCCACGCGGCCCGAGGCGCGGACCTCGCCTTGGTGAGCCCGGTGTTCGCTCCCGGTTCCAAGCCGGGAGACACACGGCCTGCCCTCGGGCCGGAGGGGTTCAGCGCCCTGGCCGCGACGTTGCCCTGCCCCGCGCTGGCCCTGGGCGGAATCACCCCCGCGCGCGCGGTGACGCTGCCGGCCGCGGCGGGCTTCGCGGTCATCTCGTCCGTCCTGGAGGCCGACGACCCGACGGCGGCGGCACGGAGCCTGCTGGCCGCGTGCGCTGGGCGGGATATGCTGCGCACCCCGTGAGCTCCACTCCCGCTGCCGCCGCGCTGCGCCCCCTCGCCATGGGGGAGATGATTGACCGTGCCGCCACCTTCTGGCGCTCCCACCTGAAGCCCCTCTTCCTGCTGAGCTTCGGCTTCACGCTGGTGAACTACATCGCGACCAAGGCGACGTTGGTGATTGGCCAGCGGTTGGCGCCACTGCTCTACATGGGAGACGCGGAGTCGCGCGCCCAACTGGACCCGGCGGTCATGCTGCCGCAAGCGAGCATCACCATCGCGCTGTGGATGGGCCTGTTCCTGTTCCTCGTCTGGATGTACTGGCTGGCCACCCTGGCCGCGTCCCGCTACGTCCTCACCTCCCAGTTGGGAGAGCCGGTCCGTCCCGCGGATGCACTGCGCCGGAGCTTCTCGCGGCTGGGCACGCTGACCGGGGTGTACCTGCTGTCGCTCGGCTGGTCCACGCTGGTGACGATGGCGCTCATGCTGCCCGGGCTCATCCTCGCGGTCATCGGCATCGTCGTCGGAGTGACCTCGGGTTCCAACACCCTGGCCGTCGTGCTGGGCGTGGTCGGTGCGTTGCTCGCAAGCCTGGGACTGCTGGCCGCGGCGCTCTGGTACATGCTGCGCTTCCTGCTGGTGCCCCCGGTGCTGGCCATGGAGGACCTGGGCGCCTGGGAGACGTTCCGGCGCTCCGGCCAACTCCTGTCGGGCCGCGTGGAGCCGGGCTTCATGGGACGGGTGATGGTGCGGGCGATGATTCTCTTCACCGTGGTGAGCCTCATCCTCATCTCCGTTCAGCTCGTCTCCGGGTTGCCCTCGTGGCTGGCGATGATGCCCTACGGCAGCCCCTTCGACCCGGGAACCATGGCCCGCACGCCGCAGTTGCTGCTCGTCCCGGTGGAGCTGCTGCAGACGGTGGCGCAGTCCTTCTTCACGCCCATCAACTTCGTCTTCTGCGCGCTCTTCTACCTGGACATGCGCGTGCGCCGCGAAGCCCTGGACCTGGAGCACCAGCTCAACACGATGACGCCCGCCATTTGACGGCGCCCCCTGGACTCCACCGTGCCGAGCCTGCCCCTCCTCCTGCTGCTGGCCTCCCTGCCCTGCGCCGAGCGCGAGGACATCACGCTGGACCTGCGCGAGACGGCCGAACACCGCCCGGCCGGATTCGGCGATGAAGTGAGCACGCTGTCAGCACGCCTGGGCGGAGTCCCGCTGCCTCCGGCCCAGGACGGGGACACCGCCCCCGAGCGCGCGGAGCAGCTCGCGCGCTTCCTGAAGGAGGCCTGCGACGTCCAGACGTTGGCGAACAGCCCCAGCGCCGTCCCGCCCCCACCGACAGAACCCGAGCGGCTGGAGGCCATCCTCGACCGGCCCGAGTTCGCCCGCGCGCGCCAACGGCACGGCGATGCGTTGAAGCGCATCATGCGGGAGGTGACGGCGTGGCTGGAGGGCCTCTTCGAATCCCGGGAAGCCCAGGGCTTCGCGGTGGCCACGCGCGCGGTGATGCTGGGGCTGGCGCTCGCGCTCATCCTGTGGAGCGTGCTCCGGCTCCGCGCGCGGCGTGGACGCAAGGCGGCGCATGGCTCCGCCTCCTCCGGGGCGAACGCGGAGCCGTTGGTCCTGGACTCTCCGGCCGAACACCTGCGCAGGGCCCGGGCGGCGCTCTCCACGGATGCACGCGAAGCCATCCGGGAAGGGTTGTTGAGCCTGCTGTCCTCACTGGAGGAGCGGCGGCTGGCCCGGCCAGACCGTGTGCGAACCAACCGTGAGCTGGCGGCGGAGCTGCCCGGCCGCGGCGCGTCCGCGACGCTGGTGCGCGAGGTGGAGCGGCTGATGGGCTGGTACGACCGGACCTTCTATTCGCTCGCGCCAGTGGCGCCGGAGGAAGCCGCCCGCTTCGTCACCGAGGTCGAGTCGCTGAATGGAACCCTGGCCACGGAGGGCGCACGGTGACGAACACCCGGGCCGTCGTCTTCTTCGGAGTGCTCATCGCGCTGGCCCTGGCGGTGGGCCTGTCCACCCGCACGGACGCGCCTGACTCACCAGTGCCCACTGTGGAGAACACGGCGCCGCAGGGTGCTCGCGCGCTCTATCTGTACCTCCGCGAGGGGGGCCGGGCCGTGGGCACGCAGCTGACGCCGCTCGAAGCCATTCCCCCTGACACGCGCACCCTGGTGCTCGCGGCCCCCGAGGGCCGGCCCGTGACGACGGAAGAAGTCACCGCGCTGGAACGCTTCGTTCAGGAAGGCGGGACGCTCGTGTACCTGTCGCCCCGCGAGCTGGGGAAACATCAAGCGGCACTCGAAGGATGGCTGCATCTGGAGTCCGGGCTGATGCTACCCGCCAGCAGCCGCGGCCTGGACTCGACGCTGTCCGACGTGGGCGGGACCACCGTGGACGTATGGCTGCCGGTGGGTCCCCTCCACGGACTCTCCCAGCTTCGAGTCTCCCAGGACCGGGGCCTCCGCATGGGCCACGATGACGCCGTGCCCGTCGCCGGCATGGGCGGCGCGGTGGCGGTGTGGCGCAGGGCCCTGGGCAAGGGCGAGGTGTACGTGCTGGCCGGCTCGGACCTGCTGGAGAACCGGCGCCTGGAGCTGCTGGACAACCTGCGCTTCTGGGAAGCGCTAGCTGCCCGCGGGCCCCTGCTGTTCGACGAGTACCACCACCAGCTCGCGCCGCCGCCCCCCTTCTCCCGTGGAATCTGGGTCTTCACGGCGCAGGTGCTGGCGGTGGGTCTGCTCTACGTCGTGTCGCGAGGCACGCGCTTCGGAGCGCCGCGCCCGCTGCGCGTGGAGCGCCACCGGTCCGCGCTGGAGTACGTGCGCAGCATGGGCTGGCTGATGCGCCGCGCGAAGGTGGAGAAGGAGTTGCTACCCGAGCTGGACCAGGCCCTGCGCCAGCAGATGCAGGAGCGCCTGGGCATCCCCGTGGGCCTGTCGGACGAGGACGCCGCGCGCCTGATGGAACAGGACGGAGGCGTCTCCGCCACCGAGTACCTGGAGGCGAAGGCCGACCTTACGCGGACTCACGCGCAGCCCACCGTGGCACCGGCGGACTATGCGCGGGTGGCCCGCCGCTACGCCCACCTGGAGCGGGCGCTGGCGGGCCGCGAAGCCCGCGCCTAGGTAGGGTACGTCAGAGCGCCTTGCCGTCCGCCATGAGCGCCGCGCCCACGTGGTGGCGAATCTCATCCACGCGCGCGTCCCAGCTTTCACCAAAGATGCGCTCGGCGCGCTCGCGGTTCGGACCGGGTTTGTCCGCCAGACACTCGTCCACCTTGCGCACGAAGTCCTTGGTGTCCTTGGCAATCTTGCAGAGCCCCACCTTGCGGACCTCCGGCAGGTCCGTGGACACCACGGGCAGGCCGGACGCCAGGTACTCACGCACTTTGAGCGGATTGGCGTTGAGCGTCAGCTCGCTGACCTTGAACGGCATCAGCGCCACGTCGAATGCCTTGCTGTAGCCGGGCAGGTCCGCGTACGGCTTGCGGCCCAGCATGTGGATGTTCGGCTCGGCGCGCAGCGCGGAGTCGTCACAGTCCGGCGTCGTCTTGCCGATGATGACCACCGAGCCTTCCGGGTGGGCGCGGGCCGTGGCGATGATGGCCTCCTGGTCCACCCAGTCCGCCACCAGCCCGAAGAAGCCGATGATGGGCTTGGGCAGACGGGCGATGTCCGCGGGAATCGTCGTGGCCGGGTCGCACGCCTTCACGAAGTGGGTGAAGTCGGTGCCATGCCGCACCAGCACCGTGCGCGGATTGACGCGGGCCTTGTTCTCACGCAGCCGCTCGGCGGAGGTGATGCAAAGGTCGGCGCGCTTGAGTAGCCGCGCCTCCAGCTCCGCGATGTGGCGGCCATTGGTGTCGCTGAAGGCGGCGAACTCGTCCACACAGTGGTAGATGACGAACGCCTCGCCCAGCGTGCCGGACACCGGCGCGGACGCGGGCAGGAAGCTCCACGAGATGGGCTTCTGGAAGCCCAGCTTCTTCATCGCCCGCAGCACCTGGAGCCGCAGCAACTGCCGGTTGGCGCCGCGCACCAGCTCCGAGCCATAGAAGGGAATGGCCAGCGGCGACAGGACGTGGATGTTGGGCTCCACCTCGCGGACGCCTTCGGTGAAGCGGCCCAGCTTGTCGAAGATGCGCTTCACGTCATGCGCGTTGGCCTTCGGCGCGCGGTTGCCAATGCTGTTCACCCAGAGGATGCGGTTCTCCCGGGAGAGAATCCGCATGATGTGGACCTTCGACAGCGGGTCCCCATCCCAGTCGTTGGAGAACACCACCAGGTCACGTCCGCGCAATGCCCTGCGCGCGAGGTCCAGCTCATCACTGCGCCGCATGTCTCGTCTCCCCCAGGCCTGAACCTTGTTCGTGTGACGACTTCAAACCGTTGTTGGAGGACAGCTCCCCGTACAGCGAGAGCAGCTCCGGCCCTGCATCCACCTGCGGCACATGCATGGGCCCTGCCGCCACCGCCTCGCGAATCACCCGCGCCAGCTCCCCGGCATTGCCCGCAGCGAACACGCGGGTGGGCGCGGGCCGGGCGCAGACATCGCTGGCCACGCAGGGAACTCCCAGCGTCAGCGCCTCGCGCACGGAGATGGAGTCCCCGTCATGTGTGGTGGGCCGAACGAAAGCGTCGCTGCGCGCGATGAGCCCCAGCGCAGCGGAGTGCTCGAGCTCCCCCAGCACCTCCAGGTGGCCCGCCACGCGCGCTTCGCGGACGTCGCGGATGAACGCCTCGGATTCCAGGCCCGGACCGAAGAGCGCCAAGCCCACGTCCGGCCACGTCTGCGCCAGCTCGCGCAGGGCCCGGAACATCAGCGCGCGCCCGTAGACGGGCGATGGATGGTGCGCCATGGACAGCAGCACCCGCCGCCGGGAGCGCGCGGCCTCCGCCGCCGATGGAACGGGCCCCGGCCGCACCTGTGAGGCGCAGAAGGCCGGGAGCACGTCGATTTTCTCCGCGGGCACGCCGCAGCCCACCAGCGCGGACTTCACCGCGTCGGACACGGCGACCACCCGCGCGTAGCCCGCAAGCGCCACGCGCGCGAAGTTCCGACGCGCGTCGGACGCGGCGAGGTAGTCCGGCAACAGTCCGGAGTGGAGGGTGATGACCCGGGGAGACTTCGGCCCGGGCAGGCTTCCCACCATCCCCGCCAGCACCCAGGACTTCGGGTTGTTTCCGCTGGTGTGGACGTGGATCGTCCACCCGGTGGCAACGTGCCGCGCGAGCCACAGGGCGAACGGAGCGGCGCCGCGAGCCGGGATGACATCCGGAGCCGGCCGGCCCCCCTTCCCGATATCGAGCACCTTCACGTCGACCCCGCAGCCGCGCAGGTAGCCATGAAGCTGTTGAACATGAACCGCGACGCCACCATGCGGCGGCGGGTAATCCCCGACGAGGAGCACGCGCATCGATGTGACTCCCGCGGACTACTGGCGCAGCGTGGAAGACGACGGCACGGACACCAGCGACACACGGGGCGGCAGCTCCCCCATCTCGCGCTGGTACGTCCCGAGTGGATCCGGGTCCTGCCGGATGACCCGCGCGGGCACCCCGGCCACCACCGTGCCCGGAGCCACGTCCTTCACCACCACCGCGTTGGCGCCAATGACGGCGAAGTCACCGATGTGGATGTTGCCCAGGATCTTCGCGCCCGCGCCCATGCGCACGTAGTCACCAATGACGGGAGCGCCCTCGATGCCCGAGCGCCCGCCGATGGTCACCTGCTGCGAGATGAGGCAGTTGCGTCCAATCCGCGAGGCCTTGTGGATGACCACGCCAATGCCGCCGTAGCCCAGCTGTGTCCCCTCGCCGATCTCCGCGTCCTCGGGGATGTATGAACTGTGCAGATAGTAGATGGCCTTGCGCAGCACGGCTGGCAGCAGGGGCACGCCCCGCTTCTTCAGCCCGCGCGCGAGCCGGTAGAACGTCATCGCGTCGACACCCATCACGCCTCCCAATCCCCTTGTTCCAACCCGCACCAAACTAGGTACCGCCCCGCAGGGAGGGAAGTGCGCTACCCCACCCTTCGGGCTCGCAGCCCCGCGATCAGGCTGAGCGGGCGCACCCCCGTGAAGTGCAGCACCACCAGATATCCGATGAAGAACAGTGCCCCGGCCACCGCCAGAGGCAGCACGCGCCACAGGAAGCCCGTGGGCAGGTGCGCCCAGGCCCCGTGGGCCCCAGCCCGCAGGACGAACACCGCCGCCGCCGCCGCGCACGCCGCCAGCGTGGCCTTGCCCAGCGACTGCCAGGGAATCACGTCCGCCACGCCCAGCTTCCGCTCCGGCGTGGACAGCGCCGCGGGCACCCGGGCCAGCAGCATGGCCTTGCCCACCACCTCCGCCACCGCCCACGAGCCGATGCCGCCCATCAGCCCGAAGTGCTTCACCCCCAGCCACACCAGCGGCACTGTCACCGCCGCCTTCACCGCGTAGGACGCGAAGATGGCCCGCGTCTGCCCCCGGGCGCGCAGCGTCCCGTCCATGGGGAGGATGGAGAGCACCACGCCCAGCACGCTGATGCGGAAGACAGGCACCGCGGGCAGGAACTTCTCACCGAACATCGCCCCGATGAACTCCGGCGCCGCCGAGAAGAGGAACGCCGCGAAAGGCAGGAAGAAGTAGGCCAGCTTCCCGGCCGCTTCGCGGAAGGCCTCCACGCCCTCTTCCAGGCGGCCCTCGCGCTCCAGCTCGCCCAGCCGCACCATCAGCACCTCGCTGGTGGGCGTGTACAAGAGGTCCACCACCGGCAGCTGGAAGCAGCCGACGCGATAGAGCGCGTACAGCGCCGGCGCCACCGCGCCCGCCACCGCGTACAGGTGCGCGTTCTGCTGGGGAATGGCGAGCAGCATCGCCGCGCCGAAGGGCGCCGCGTAGGTCAGTTGCTCGCGGAAGCGCTGGCGGTCCACCAAGGGCCCGGTGGCGCCGCGCAGCGACACCACCCACGTCGCCAGGTAGCGAAGCGCCGCGAAGGCCGCCACCGCCATCATCATCCCGTAGAGCGAGGCGCCCAGGAGTGGCGGCACCACCATCACCGAGGCCCGCACCGCGTCCGATACCAGGTACACGACCGCGGACGCCTTCGTGCGGCCCTGCGAGGTGAGGGACACCTCCAGCGGGAAGCTCCCCAGGAGAAAGGCGGTGTACGCGGCCAGCGGCAGGCGGTACTCGGCCAGCGCGGGGTTGGAGAACCAGCCCGCCACATACCCGAGCAGCGCCCACACCGCTCCCGCGCCCACCAGGCCCATGGCGGACATGAACAGCAGCGTCTGCCCCAGGAAGGGCCGCTTCGCGTCCGCGCGAGGCAGGAAGTAGTAGAGGCTCTGCACCACGCCGAACGGCAGGACGTAGTAGAGCGTCGTGGCGATGAGGAACAGCTGGTAGTACGTCCCGTAGTCGTCCAGGTTCAGCACCCGGGCGAGCACGAGGGGAATGGACAGCGTCAGCCCGGCGGTGAACAGCCGGGCCAACACCAAGGGGCCGGCGCGCCCGAGGAACGAGCCCCCGGACGCGGCCGACGTGGAACCTCCGCTCACGGAGCCTCCTGGAGGGTCGTGGCGGTCTCCGGCCCCACCACGAGTTCGTTACTGGTCGCTGGCTTGGGGCTCACCCGCACCGGGGCACTGCTCAACTGGTTTCCCACGGTGGGGGCGCTGATGAAATGGGGGCGCTTCCCCGGCACCGGGCTGCTCATGCCCAGCACCCCGAAGCAGTCATCCAGCTGGCAGCCGGTGAGCGCCGACGAATAGTCGCCGAGCATGCCCAGGCTGAAGTTCTCCCACAGCACCTTGCGCTTGAGGGTGAACGGGTCACCGCCAATGCGGTTGGGCATGTCCTCCGTGGTGACACCGGAACGGAAGCCGTTGGCCGACAGCACGCGGATGACCTCGTCCGAGTACCAGCCGTTGCAGTAGGCGAAGTCGCGCACGGTGATGCCCACCTCGCGCTCGATGGCGCGCTTGGACTCCAGGATTTCGCGCTCCACCACGTCCTGCGGCTCCAGCGTCAGCACCGTGTGGCCCAGCGTGTGCGCGCCGAACTCGAAGCCGTCGCGCGCCATGCGGCGCACCTCGTCCCAGTTCATGATGTCGCCCTGCTCCGGCACCAGGTCCGCGCCGCCGCCGAGCTGCTGCTCCAACGCGTCGATGATCTCCGTCAACACACGCGTGGGGTGCTCGCCGATGAAGTCGTCCAGCGACGCCGACACCGTCTTCTGCCCGGAGAGGATGGGCCCCAGCAGTTGCAGCGCGGGCGCGGGCAGCGAGTCGTAGAACGGCCGGAAGCGGCGCTCCTGGACCCGGCGAAGCAGGTGGAACAGCCGGTCGTGGTTGAAGCGCTTGTCGGTGCTGATGAACGCCGTGGGCAGATAGGTGATGGCCGGAACGCCCATCTCCTTGAGCACCGGATAGGCGTACCGGTAGACGTCGCGGTAGCCGTCGTCGAACGTGACGACGCACAAGTCCTTCTTCGCCACCCGGCGGCCATTCATGACGTCCACCGCGTCACCGATGGAGGCCAGCTCGAAGCCCGCCGCGTGCGCCTCCTCCAGGTGCCGGCGGAAGGTCTCCTGGGAGATGAGCAGCCCGGGAATCGAGCGCTGCAGCTCCCCGGTGAAGTCGCTCACCACGCGGTGGTAGCTCACGATGAGGATGCGCCTCCCGCCAGACTGGGAGCGCCGATACGCGGCCATTGCCCGCCGCATCCCGCTGTAATGGATCATCCCCGCCGCCGCCGCCTTGACCGCTCTACGCAACACCTTGCCCGTCGCCATTCACGCCCTCCGCGCGGATCAGCTGAGTCCGCCTCGCATGCCCGCGCACCGTTGCAGGGGAGGTGCCAGGAGGGAGGTTGGGCACCCGGGACCGGGCAGTCGAGAGGGCCAGCCGTCCGAACGGGTCGCGTGGTGAGCAGTGGACGTTCCCCTCCGTGGAACCCCGGGGCCCCCCGGCGGGCACCTCCGACCACATGGGGAGGAAAACCTTTCCTCCCGACGGGCTCGCCCTTTCTCCGTCCAGGCCACCATCTTGGGTTTCACTGGTGGACGTTCTGGTTTCCGGATACGAACGCCCCCGCCGATGCTTCCCCTCTCCGCCGCCCCCGCGCTTGCCCTGCATGACGTCAGCAAGCGGTATGGCCGCCGGTGGGCCCTGGCGCGTCTCACGTACGCGCTCCCCGCCGGACGCTCGCTGCTGCTCACCGGCCACAATGGTTCCGGGAAGACGACCCTGTTGCGCCTGCTGGCCACCGCCCTGAGCCCCACCGCGGGCCGGGTGGAAGTGCTCGGCCGCGACGCGGTGGCGGAGCGCGACGCAGTGCGCCGTGACGTGGCGCTGCTGTCGCACGCCAGCTTCCTCTATGAGGACCTCACCGCGCACCAGAACCTCACGGTGCTGGCCCGGCTTCTGGGGCTGCCCTCGCCCGCGGACGCCGCAAGCGACGAACTGGCCCGGGTGGGGCTCAGCCGCCGCTCCGACAGCCCGGTCCGCAGCTTCAGCGCCGGCATGCGCAAGCGCCTGGCGATTGCCCGCCTGCTGCTCAAGGCGCCGTCCATCGCGCTGCTCGACGAGCCCTTCGGCGAGCTGGACCCCGCGGGCATCCGCGACATGGAGGCCATCATCGCGGAGCTCAAGGCCAGCGGCGTCACCGTCATCCTGGCCACCCACCTCATCGAGCAAGGCCTGACGCTGTGTGAAGAACGTCTTCACCTGCAGGAAGGCCGGGCGGTGGCGGCATGAGCACCTCGCGTCCCCGCCCCATCGGCCTCTTGACGGCGACCCTGGCGCTGCTGCGCAAGGACCTGCTCATCGAGTGGCGCACCCGCGCGCGCCTCAACGCCATCATCTTCTTCGCGCTGGCCACGCTGCTGATGTTCTCCTTCGCGCTGGGCCCCGACACGAAGCTGCTGGAGAAGAACGCCGGCGGTTACTTCTGGTTGGCCATCCTCTTCGCCAGCGTGCTCGCCCTGGGCGAGTCGTTCCGCGTCGAGTCAGAGAACGCGTGCATGGACGGCATCCGGCTGGCGCCCGCCGACGCCCGCGCCATCTTCCTGTCCAAGGCCCTGGGCAACACCCTGCTGCTGACGGCCCTGGGCGCCCTGCTGGTGCCCGTCATGGTGGCCCTGTACGGGGTGCGCATCGTCACCAGCGTGGTGGACCTGGGGCTCATCCTCCTGCTCGGCAGCCTGGCCTTGAGCGCCCCAGGAACCGTCTACGCTGCGATTTCAAGCAATGCCCGGGCACGGGATGTGCTCCTGCCGTTGCTATTGTTCCCGCTGGTCATCCCCGCCCTCCTCTCCGCGGCCAAGGCGACCACGCTCGTACTTCAGGGAGACCCCATGCGTCAGTTTGACTCATGGGCGGGGCTTTTGGGCGGATTCAATCTGATTTATTGGGGCGTAGGCTTCTTGCTGTTCCCGCGGATCATCGAGGACTGACGGATGGGTAAGTTCATCAAGTGGGGCCTGCCGGCGCTGGCGCTGGTCGTTCTCGCCGCGGGGTGGTGGCTGGGACTGGCGTGGGCGCCGCCGGACCGTGAGATGGGTGACGTGCAGCGCATCATGTACGTCCACGTCCCGCTCCAGTGGGTGGCCATGGTGGCCATGGCCATCAACTTCGTGGTGGCCATCAGCTACCTCATGAAGGCGAGCTGGAAGCTGGATGCCGCCGCCGAAGCGTCCGCGGAGATTGGCCTGGTGCTGGGCACCGCGGGGATGATTACCGGCGCCATCTGGGGCCGGCCGACCTGGGGCGTCTACTGGTCGTGGGACCCGCGCCTGACCTCGCAGGCCATCATGCTGGTGACGTACACCGGCTACCTGGTGCTGCGGCGCTTCGTGGAGGACCCGGAGAAGCGCGCCACGTGGAGTTCGGTGGTGGCCATCATCGGCGCCATCAACCTGCCCATCGTCTGGTTCTCCGTGCGCTGGTGGCGCAGCCTGCACCAGGTGCAGTCCACGCCGAAGACGGTGGACCCGGAGATGACGCTGGCCCTGCGCGTGTCGGCCTTCGGCATGCTGTTCCTCACCATCTGGTTCCTGGTGCTGCGCTACCGCCAGGCCCTGGCCGAGCGCCAGGCGGAGGTGGCCCTCCCGGATGCGCTGCCGTCGGACCTCGCCGCCGCGGGTGGCGCCAACTCCTCCAGGGTGGCCTGAACATGATGACGCTTTCCACGCAGATGCTGTGGATCCTCGCGGCGGCGCCCGGACAGGTGGGCAGCGGCCGCATCGTTGGCGGCTGGGGCTATGTCTGGGCCTGCTACGGCATTACAGTCGCGATGCTCGTTCTCTACGCTGTGTCCCTGTGGGTTCGTCGGCCCAAAGCCCCCACCGACGCCAAGGAGTGAGTTGCCATGTCCCCCGTCGCTCGCAACCGTCTGATTGCCCTCGGGGCCCTGCTCGTCGCGGGGGCCGGCCTGGGCTTCGTGGCCTTCGGCAACATCGGTGAGAACCTCGTCTACTACTGGAGCCCGTCGGAGATGCTGGGCCAGGGTGACAAGGCGTACTCGGCCACCATCCGCCTGGGTGGCGTGGTGGAGGCAGGCAGCATCCAGTGGAACGCCGAGCACACCACCCTGCAATTCCGCGTGGCGGATGACGTCAAGGAAGGCGCGCCCAGCGTGCTGGTGCGCGCCACGGAGACGCCGCCGCAGATGTTCCGCGACAAGATTGGCGTCGTCGTGGAAGGCACCTACGACAAGTCCGGCGTCTTCAGCTCCAACCGGCTGATGGTGAACCACTCCAACGAGTACCGCGCCCCCAAGGAGGGTGAGGATCCTCGTCAGTGGCGGGAGACGCTCTCCGACGCCACCGCCATGGGTGCGAAGTGAACGGAACCGTTGGCTACGGCCTCGTGCTCGGAGGGCTCGCGTTCGCGACCTTCGGCGCGCTCGTGGGCCTGGTGAGCGGCCTGCGTCGAAGTGACGCAGGCTTCCCGTGGGTGCTGCGCGCGGTGTGGGGCTTCGCCGCCTGCATGGTGGGCTCCAACCTGGTGATGGTCCACGCGCTCGTCACGCACGACTTCAGCGTGCGCTACGTGGCGCAGGTGGGCAGCCGGGCCACGCCGCTGGTCTACACCATCGTCTCGCTGTGGAGCGCCCTGGAGGGGTCCATCCTCTTCTGGGGCCTCATCATGGGCGGCTACATCGCCATCTTCGCCTACATCCACCGGCGCGAGCACGCGCGGTACATGCAGCTGGCGCTGGGCACCATGCTGGCGGTGGGCGTCTTCTTCGCCTTCCTCATCGCGGGCCCGGCCAACCCCTGGGGCGCGGTGTCCCCCGTGCCTGCGGACGGCCCCGGCCCCAACCCGCTGCTGCAGAACCACATCCTGATGGTCATCCACCCGCCCATGCTCTACCTGGGCTACGTCGGCATGACGGTGCCCTTCGGCGTCGCGGTGGCGGGCCTGCTGCGAGGCGAGATTGGCGAAGCGTGGATGGCGCCCCTCCGGCGCTGGACGCTGGTGGCGTGGCTCTTCCTGTCCATTGGCATCATCCTGGGCGCCTGGTGGGCCTATGCCGTGCTGGGCTGGGGCGGCTACTGGGCGTGGGATCCGGTGGAGAACGCGTCCTTCCTGCCCTGGCTGACGGCGACGGCGTTCATGCACTCCACCATGGTGCAGGAGCGCAAGCGGATGCTGAAGCTGTGGACGCTGAGCCTCGCGCTCGCGTCCTTCGTGCTCACCATCCTGGGCACGTTCATGACGCGCTCGGGCATCTTCAACTCGGTGCACTCGTTCACCCAGTCCGACATCGGGCCCACCTTCCTGGTGTTCCTGGGCTTCCTGCTGGTGCTGTGCGTGGGCCTGCTGGCGGTGCGCGGCCCGCTGCTGGTGCCGGAAGGCCAGCTGGCCTCGCCGCTGTCTCGCGAGGCGAGCATCCTGGTGAACAACCTGGTGTTCGTCGCCATCACCTTCACGGTGCTGCTGGGCACGCTGTACCCGCTCATCTCCGAGGCGGTCCGCGGCGTGCGCGTGAGCGTGGGCGAGCCGTACTTCAACAAGATGGCGGTGCCGGGCGGCATCGCGGTGCTCTTCCTGATGGGCGTGGGCCCGGTGCTTCCCTGGGGCAAGCCGGATCCGGCCACGCTGCGCCGGCAGTTCATCATCCCCTCCGTGGTGGGGCTGGTGGTGACGGCGGCGTGCTTCGCGGTGGGCCTGCGCGGCGTGTACCCGCTGATGACCTTCGGGCTGGCGGGCTTCGTCACCGTCATCACCGTGCGGGAGTTGGTGGCACCGGTGCGGGTGCGCATGTCCGAGCGCAAGGAAGGCTTCGTCGCCGCGCTGACCACCAGCGCGCTCAAGGCCCAGCGCCGCTTCGGCGGCTACGTGGTGCACCTGGGCATCGTGCTCATCATCGTCGCGGTGGCCGCGTCCTCCGCGTACGTGAAGCACACCTCCGGCACGCTGAAGAAGGGGCAGGTCATCGAGCTGGGCGGCTACCAGATGAAGTACCTGGGCCTGGTCAGCGGCGAGGAGCCCCACCGCACCTACGTGGCGGCGCGCATTGAAGTGACGTCCCCGGGCGGAAAGGTCTCTGAACTGAAGCCGCGGCTCAACTACTACGAGCGCAGCACGGACCCCATTGGCACCCCCGGTGTCCGGGAGACGCCGGCCGAGGACCTCTACGTGTCGCTGATGGCCTTCTCCGAGCAGGCCGGCACGGCGAGCATCAACATCTGGGTCTTCCCGCTCGTCGGGTGGATCTGGTGGAGCATCCCCCTGCTGGTGCTGGGCACCCTCATCGCGCTGTGGCCGCGCCGGAAGACCGCCGTGGCCATGGCGGGCGCGCCGGCCGTGGGCGCGTCCCCGCTCACGGGTGGTGACGCCGAGCGAGGGGCCGCCTAATGAAGGGCTGGCGCTACACGCTGGGCTTCGTGGTCCTCTGCGCGGGCCTGCTCTTCGTGTTGTTCAAGGGCTTCGGGCGCAATCCGCACGAAGTGCCCTTCATGATGAAGGGCAAGCCGGCCCCCGACTTCGCGCTGCGCGCGCTGGACAGCGGAGAGAAGGTGAGCCTGGCGGACCTGAAGGGCCGGCCGGTGGTCATCAATTTCTGGGCGTCCTGGTGCGGCCCGTGCCGCGTCGAACACCCCGTGCTGGAGTGGGGCGCGCGGCAGTATGGCTCGCAGGCGGTGTTCCTGGGCGTGGTGTTCCAGGACACCGACGACAACGCGCGCGGCTTCCTCCAGCAGTACGGCGCCAGCTTCCCGCAGCTGGTGGATCCACGCTCGCGGATGGCGCTGGACTACGGCGTGGCGGGCGTGCCGGAGACGTACTTCATCGACCCCAACGGCATCATCCGGGGCAAGCATGTGGGCCCTATCGACCCGCAGACGCTGGCCCTGCGCATCCAGGAGCTGTCCACGCCCTCCGCCCCCACCGAGGCGGCGCGGAAGTAGCCCCTGTCGTCCCAACGAGGTGGCGGTATGCGGTGCCTGGAGTGTGGTGAAGACTCCAATTCCCGGTTGCGGTACTGCGAGAACTGCGGGGCGACCATGCCCGAGCCGCCCAAGGGAACGAGCGCCCGGGCCGCGCTCCGCCCCTCGCGGCCTCAGCGCGACCTGGCGGAGCCCGCCTATGCGGCGGACATTCTCGAGGAGGCGGATGAGCACTCGCGGCCCTATGTCGTGGGTGACGCGCCCGAGCTTCCGCCCGAGGACAAGACGGACCCGGGCCAGTCCGCCCCGACCTACGACGGGCCGAAGTGGCTGGCGCACGTGCCGGCCCACTCGCCCACGGTGCTGGGCGTCATCGTGGTGGGCTGCGCCGTCTTCCTGTCCGCCCTGCTCTCCTCCGCTGGCGTGGGCCTCCTCGGGACGCTGCTGGCGGTGGTGAGTGGCACGGTGCTGGTCGCACGCGAGCTGCGCGCCGCGGAGCAGTCGCCTGGCTTCACCGAGCGGATGCCGGCGGTGCTGATGACGCCGGAGGCCGCCGCCGCCGCCACCGCGGTGATGGGGGCGCTGGCGCTGCGCTCACTCAGCCTGGGCGTGCTACCGCTCCTGATGGTGGCGGGCGTGGGGCTGGTGGCCCATGACCAGTACCGCAAGGTCATCGCGGGAGAGGACGGCGTGGGCGTGTACTTCGAGCCCCGGCAGCTCCTGGCGATGCCCCAGTTGGTGGGCCTGGGTGGCGTGGCGGTGTGCCTGCTGGCGCTGTTCGCGCCGTGGGGCACGGCGAAGCTGGACCTGGGCCTGCCGGACAACGCACCGGTGCCCCAGGGCCCGCCCGAGCTGCGCGTCATCGCCACGCAGCGGCCCACCGACGACATGCTCTACAGCTACGGTGGCGGCGTCACCCACCTGCGGGGCTGGGATTTGCCGGCGTCGGTAGTGGTGGAGCTGGCGCTGCTGGCCGTGCTCGCCCTGCTGGCGCTGCGGCCGGAGGTGGAGCGCCCGTCCTGGACGCGCTACCTGCCCGCGGGCGCGGTGGCCCTGTCGCTCGCGTTCGCGGGGCTCAACATGCGCCTGCTCCCCGGGCCCTTCGTCTTCGTCTTCGGCCTGGGTGCGGTGGGCTTCCTCGCGGTGCAGCACCTGCGCGCGGCTCGCGCCGCCGAGCTGCCCCTGCGGCAGTACGAAGAAGCCGTCGAAGAGGAAGGCTGAGCCGGGTCAGCCCGCGAAGGGCACCGGCGCTACGCCGCGGACATCTGGTGTCAGCTCGAAGAGCCCACCGGCCAGCGGCTGGGCCTCGAGCTCCTCCGCGCTGAGCCCCTCCCGCCCGGTGGTGACGAACAGCCGGTCCAACGCGGCCCCCGCGAAGGCGACACTGGTCGTCTTCGCCACGGGCAGCCGGTACTCGGCCAGCCACGCGCCGTCCGGAGAGAAGCGGCGCACGCAGCCCCCTCCGTAGAAGGCAATCCACAATCCGCCCTCCGCGTCGGCCGTCATTCCGTCGGGGAAGCCGTGCGCCTCCTCGAAGCGGAGGAACTCCCGGCGACCAGAGGCCGCGCCGTCCGGGCTCAGGTCGAAGGCGTAGGTGACGCGCCGGGGCGAGTCGTTCACATAGAGGGTCCGCCCATCGGGGCTGAAGGCGGGGCCGTTCGTCACGGTGTAGCCCCCATCGATTCGGGCGAGGTGCCCCTGCGCGTCGAACCGATAGAGGCCGCCGGTGGGCGCCTCCTCGTGGTCATCCATGGTGCCCACCCAGAAGCGGCCTTGCGGGTCCACCTTCCCGTCATTGCAGCGGTTGTGGGGGTGCTCAGGCTCCGGGTCCAGCAGCCGCTCCAGGCGCGCGCTCCGGGGCTCGTAGAAGGCCAGGCCCCGCTCCGTCCCCGCGATGAAGCCTCCACTCCGCCGGGGCGCGAGCGAGGCGATACGCAATGGGGTGTCCCAGCTCGCCTGGGCACCGCTCTGGAGGTCCAGCCGGTGCACCTTGCGGCCCGGGATGTCGAGCCAGTAGAGCGCGCCCTCGGTGGCCATCCAGAAGGGGCCCTCGCCGAGCACGGCTCGTGCGGGCCAGATGCACCTGGCTTCGTCGTGCCTGACAACGTCCGTGGTGCGCATGCGTGGCTCCTCCAAGAAAGCGAGACTCAACGTCCGTGGCCAAAATAGACACGCCGCACGCGCTGGGCATGCACGCGGCGGCGGACATGGCCTCGTCACACAGCGATCACTCCGGCTCGCCCGGCTGGCCATGCATGCGTCCTCTGACTGACCCACCAGGTTGAGGTCCGTTAACCCGACGCACAGAACAGGGTTATCCCAGAACTTCCGGTGATAGAGGGCGCTCCGGGTTCCCGTACCTTGGGCAGGCCTTCAACGATGCACAGACACCATCGCGAATCCAGGCACGGGGGGAGCGCGGCATGGTCAGTCCGAGGACGGCACCAATCCGGACAGGAAACACCAGTACCTTCATCTTGAAGCAGCGACGGCTGCACCTGGTCCTGTTGGATCCACAGGAAGTGCCCTACGCGGATACGGAGTATGTACTCACGGTCGGCCGCACCGAGCACTGCGGCAGGACGGCGGCGGATGGCTCGCTGAGCCACGAAGTCCCGGGCCTCGCCGCGGGTGAGTTGCTGGTGAAGCTGTCCAAGCCGCCAGCGCCGCCGCCCCGCCGGAGCGCGCCTCACGCCACCGCCAAGGGCACGCCACCGCCCTACCCACCCGCCGTCACCGATGAGGACTTTCCGGACGCCACGCCTGCCGCCGCGTCCGAGCCGGTGACGCTCCGCTGGGCGCTGCAACTCCAGTCGCTCCCGGGATTCGAGTCCGACGCCCTCCGGGCCGCGCAGGAGCGGTTGCACAACCTGGGTTACGCCATTGAAGGCGAGCGCGGGTCGCCCGGAGCCTCGACGAAGTCCGCCGTGCGAGCGTTCCAGCGCCGCCATGGCCTGCCGGAAACGGGACAGCTCGCGGACATCTCCCGCGAGCTCATCCGCCTGCACGACGCCTGAGGCCTCCACCCATGGCACGCATCTCACTGACGGCCAGTGTCGCCCTCGCTGCGCCCGGAGGACGCAACCGCAACCGCCTCCGTCCCGCCAGCCATGGCGTCGCGGACTTCCGGCTCCGCAGCCCTGGAGGCCCCCAATCCCGCTGCCACCGCCCCGCGCCCTTCCCCGCGCTGACAGGGGGTGATGATGGCTTCCACTTCGCGCCCGAAGTCGAGCCAGTGGAGTTGACGTGGCGCCTGCTCAACACAGGCGGGCTGGTGCGCGCCGGAAAGCTGGAGCTCTTCACGCGCTATCGCAAGGCTCCACTGTGGTCGCGCGAGCTGAGCCGCGAGGAGCTCCTCCAAGGCGAGCACCGGTGGGCATGGGATGGCCGCGTGCCCAAGTCGGAGACCTTCCCGGATGGCGTCGTCACGGTGGAGCACTCGCCGTACAAGCTGAAGCTGACGCTCCAAGGCAGTGGACTGGCGCAGGCGCCCGTGGCGTGGACGTTCTTCCACGTCCTGGTGGCGGGCGTTGACCTGGAGTTGGGTGAGCCCCGGGTGCTCTCGCGACCACGCGACCGTGAGCTGACCCAGTCCTTGAAGCGGCTCCCAGCCCCCGGCGAGAAGGCCGAAATCCGGCTGGTCGGGAACGTCTTCAAGACCAAGCCGTCGGAGATGTCCGATGACACGGACCACCAACTGCACCGCAAGCACTGGGGTAGCGGACCGGAGCTTCCGCTGTTCGCCCGAGCCTGGCTGAAGGACTCGCGCGGCAACCGGGTAGATGCGCCGAAGGCCCTGGGCCGCGTGCGCTTCCTCTGGGACTGGGAGGACGAGACAGAGGCCATCGAACACCATGCCCCCACGGCCCGGGCCTTCCTCAAACACGCGCTGGACCGTCACTGTTCGACGTCACAACCCAAGGGCGACAACGCGCACCGGGACGTGGGCGGCAAGCGCGGTGCGCCGTCGTTGGCGGTGTTTCCCAGACAGGCCGGCTACGCGCCGCAGGCCGAGCCCCGTGACGGCGCCTTCCCCTTCCGCGTCACGCCCTGCAACAAGCGCGGTTGGGCGGCCTACAGCCAGGCCTGGACCACAGGGGCTTTCGCGGGACGCACGGGCGTGGTGTTCCAGCCCTCCAGCATCGCGGGAGACGCATGGCGAGTCACCGTGCAGCTTGCCTATGACCGCCGCAGGGATGGCGGCGTGGTGCTGGATGTGGACGATGATGGACCGCTGCCCGCCGCCGTGCGCGCCGCCACCGGCATCTTCGAATCCTGGCGCGAGGTCCACATCTCCCGCCTCTTGTGCAAGGACACGGGCGCCTCCGGGTTCTCGCTCTCCACCGTGCAGGGCCATTTCAAACAGGCCTTTCTGAGCCTGGAGGACCGCACGGGTGGCGTCTCGGGATGGTGCGCTCGGGAATACAACGCGTGCATCGCCGCGGCCGTGGCGGAGTCCCGGCACTGGGAGCTCCGAGCGGCCATCGACCCTGCGGTGGACCAGTTCGCCGCAGGCGGCCACGCGCTCACCTTCCGCACCCACGCGGAGTTCCTGGCCGAGGTGAAGCGCGTGAAGCACTGCGGCGACGCGGACCTCGCCCGGTGGCTGGCGCCCACGCGAGAGCGCAGGCTGCCCCTGCTGGAGGCTCGCGAGTACCACCGGCAGTGCAAGGACTGGGCAAAGGCGCTGCTCACCCGGGCGCTGGACTCGGCGCTGGGAACGGCTGCGGGCATCGCGCTCTTCCAGTTCTCCGGGCTCTACAACCTGGAGACGACGGTCGGCGGCATTCGCGTGAACGGTTTCGCGTCGGAGTTCCCCTCGCGCAAGCGGGACCGCTGCGCCGTCATCCAGTGCGCCGCGCCAGGCAACTACCGAAACAGCTTCAACTCGCTGGAACAAACGCTGGCGCATGAAATCGGGCACCAGCTCTTCCTGCCGCATGCCCCCTTCCCCGCGCACCGCGAGATTGGCGGCGCCCAGGCGAACCGCCACGACGTCGACGGGAAGGACTGCCTGATGGGCTACGACTTCACGACGGAGCGGCGCTTCTGTGGGCTCTGTCTCCTGCGCCTGCGGGGATGGAACACCCACGCCCTGGACCGCGACGGTGCCCGGAACGCGCGGCCATGAGCGCCTCCGTCCTCTCCGGGCCGTGGCTGCTCGTGCTGACCCTGTCGGCGGCGAACCCCGTCCCGACGCCGTCCCAGGTCAAGACGGCACCGTCCCCACCCTCTGGAGGTGCGCCCATGCGCATCCAACTCAGATTGTCCAAGGCGCAGCTCGTCACTTCAGAAGACATGGACGTGCGCATCGCCCTGTCCAATGAGAGCGCCACACCCCTGGAGTTTCCAGACCCCTTCCGGCACTCGGACCAATCCCTGACGTACACCGTCACGGGCCCCGAGTACCCGAAGGGCCATGCCGTCAATCACTACACAGTCATCGAGCGTGAGGGCACGCAGCCGCTCGGTGGCGTCGTCGCGCCCCAGGTCCGGCTGGGCTCGGGACGCGTGCTCGAGTCCGTCGTGCCGCTCCAGGAATGGGCGCCCATCCGCCAGCCCGGCCGTTACCGGCTGACCGCGAGACTTCAGGCCGCGGGTATCGACACGGTGTCCGCGCCGGTCGAATTCGACGTCGTGACAGGACGGCCAGACTCCGCGTCGGCGGGTGTGATGATTGGAGGCGGGCCGTACTCCGGGGTTGGCACCGTGTGGCTCCAGCACCTGGAGGGGCAGACCCTGCTGATGCAGGCCGTCTTCGTGGACGAGACGGACGAGGCCGGACGCGGCGTCTCCCGGCGGACCTCGAAGGTCCTGGGAGCGGTGGCGCCAGATGCGTCCGACGCGCTGGCGCCGTGGACGAACGATGCGCCGGGCGGTGAGGCCGTGAGCTGGGTCCTGTGGCGCCAGGGCGCGTCGATTCTCGCCCTGGCTCCGCCCGCGACGCTCACAGCGCCCTTCCGCTTCGACCTGGAGGCCCCGCCAGAGAGGCTCATCCGTCCGCCCTTGGAGACACACGCTGGAGAACTCTTCGTCCCCATCGTGGAGGCTGGGGGAAGAGGGCTCCGACTCCTGCGATTTCAGTCGAGCATGGATGCCCCCAAAGTCACCCCCGGAAAGGAAGTGGGGCGCGTGAGACTCCCATCCGTGCCCCTGAGCGCTCGCGCCACGCTGCAGCCCGGGTCCGTGGGAAATGGCATCAGCATCGTGCTCGTGAGCGAGGCCGCAGGAGGGCTGGAAGTCCAGCACGTACGAGCCACAAGCGCTGGCCGCCTGAGCCGAGTGGCGAGCACGCTCCTCCGAGGGCTGAGCGCGCTTCCTGAGTCCGAGCCGGGCGTCTGGACTGATGATTCGGGCCACGTCCATGCGGCCCTGGTGGCGGCGTCACTGAAGAACCCTCGACAGCCCATGCTGGCGGAAGTCCGCTTCCGTTCCGACGGAAGGCTCGTAGCGCCCCCAAGCATGACGCCGCTGCCCGAGCTCCCCACGAGTGCACGCGCCGCGGTGGCGCGACACTGCCATCTCCCCCACTCCGACAGAGCAGGCGAAGTGCGCTGGGCCATTCTCCTGGAAGACGGGAGGTTGATGCATTCAGGGCAACGAGGTCCCCCCTCGTCACCGAAGCAGCCTGTGGCGAGCCCACTGGAGTTGATCGAAATGCTCCAGGGCACGTTCATCCTCACCACGGACCCCATTCGGGGCCCTGAGTTTGAATGGCTTTAGGGCGCGGGGGGCGATTCCTGCACCTGCCCGAAGAGGCAGCCACGATTGTCTGTCCTGACGTTCCTCACGTGAAACGTCTACTGTGAGCGTTTGCCTCAACGGCGCGCATCCACCGGTGAGTTCCTCCGGTACTTTTGGAATGGAAGCGACGGGGACTGTCCACACGCTCAAAGCATCTGACGCGACGAGCCCCGCCTCGACGTCACGCAACGGCGGCACCCGGGAAGGAGTCACGTGCCGTGAATGCACCAGAGCCCCCACCGGCTGGGCTACAGGATGTAATGCTCGATCCGCGAATGCGCTGGCGCATTGTCCGCAGCGCAAGACGAATCATTTCCACGAGCTCGGCGCTCTATCTGTTGGCGCTCGTGTTCATGACCACCAGCGCAGTCTGCGCCCGAGAGAGCGTCAGCCAAGTCTTCCAGAACCTGAAGGACATCAACTTCGAAATCGACAACCACCTTCGCTACCATCCAGACGTGGACAAGCATGAGCCGGATGACCCGGGGATCCTCTCATTCACCTTCGACGCCGCCCAAGTCTCCCCTGACAGAGAATCGACCGCCAGAGCCCGTGGTCTCGCCCGGCGTATTGAGGATGCCTTCAGTTCCGTGGTCCAAGACATGGTGGCCGCCGAAGACCCTGGCTGCTCAAACGGCTCCCCCCTTCCGAGATCAGTCAAGCTGCTCGGCAAGAGCCTTCCCGACACCATGAATCCGAAGCAATCAACACAGTGGGAAGAAGCTCTCTCAGAACAAATCTGCAACTACCGCAAATGTCCCTACGCCGATTCCATTCGGTACTGCCCAGAGGAGAAACACCCTCCTCGTCCGGACACATTCGCGTCCGACCCACTGGGCTGCGACTTGACCCCTGAACTGAAAACCCGCCTCTTCGTCCCCACGACGCTCGACAACTGCCTTTCCGAGCAAGTTTGCACGCCCCAGCACAAATGTTCGGACAAACGAAAATGCCAGAAAAAGCCCAAGTGCCCAGACATCCTCAACCCGA
This sequence comes from Myxococcus virescens, assembly GCF_900101905.1. Classification (NCBI taxonomy): domain Bacteria; kingdom Pseudomonadati; phylum Myxococcota; class Myxococcia; order Myxococcales; family Myxococcaceae; genus Myxococcus; species Myxococcus virescens. The sequence continues at coordinate 52,711 of NZ_FNAJ01000021.1, forward strand.
ACGACAAGTGCGGCGCAAATTGCTTCTCTTGCAGGTCGCACGAGGCTGCCACGATCTCTCGTCCCCTCGACATCGTGATCCATGCCTTCGCGAACCAACAGTGCGAGTTCGCTGAAGATGAATCATCATTGACCTCTGTCTATTTCACGACCCCAGAGGGCATCATCCGACAATGGAGTTGCACACCCGCCCCGGGTCCACCCGCCATCCACTTCTCCGAGTTCGCGGCTCAGGCAAGCTATGTTCGCCGGCTGTTCAAGCCTACCACCATGAGCGACTACGAAACGGACATCTACCTCGACTCCAACGGCTTCGGGCCGATACGCACTCGCTGTGTCCGCATCGAAAAGCCCCATGCCCAACAACTGTTAGGCGTACTCTGCTTCGACTTCACGGTGTCGCTCAACCAGTTCCTTGAGCCGCTCATTCGGAGCAATGTCATCGCGATCGACGAGGCGCGGGTCATCATGCCTGATGCAGGAGACGACATCACCGTCACCGGCCACTGGACCTTTGTCGTCCCAGAGACACAACTCATCCCAATCCACATGGCGCGCAAGAAGGTTGCCTCGGACGAAGCCACACGAGGCTCTTTCGAGCAGGACCTGCAACACACTTTCGACCAAATCACTTCTCGAGAAGATAATGCCTCCACGACACTTCGACGGTTCGAACGTTCGGTTACTCAGCTTTCCAGCGTGGCCGACCCAGCGCGCCTCCATGATGGCCGTTATCTCATCCCGGGCGGATGGAGCGCCGACGGTCGCAGCCGCAAGCTCCTCATCGTGCGGCCCGCGGTGACGACACTGCGCGGTGCCAAGGTGTTTGGCGGTGTGGCGGTTGCATTTTTCCTGCTGACCCTTCTCACCGTATGGCGGGGAAGCTATTGGACTCGACGCATGTCGGAGAACGAACTCGTCGTCGAACTCCTCCGAAAGCTTGGCATCGGAATCATGTTGGTGGACGAAGACGGAATGGTCATGGCGGCGAACGACGCGGCTGAGGACATCGTGCGCCTGTTTCTTCCCCGGCTAAACACCTGGCGACTTCGAATCAACGAAGGGTTTCGGCAGAAGCGGCTGCCTTCCGACCCAGCGGTCAGGATGGCCGATTTCATCGACCCGGATGTCATACTGGCACAAGACATGAGCAAAGTTCCCTACAAGGATGTCTGGGAACAGCGACTTCGCGGACAGCCCGCTACCTTCTATGCCCGAATGAAGAAACACAACGGCAATCCCAACTGGGTAAAAGTCACTGCCGCTCCCGTCGTCATCAAGAGAGCCGGGAAAAAGACACGCACCACGTCCTTGTCCGTCGTCGAATCAATCCCCAGCATCAACGCCCCGCTCCTGGGCAAGCTGAACAACATCATGCCGCCAGTGAGACCCCAATGACATGGTCGGACGCCCTGAAACTCCTGATACCAGCAGTCCCCATACTTCTACTGCTACTATTGATTCAGTCAGTCATCCGGACACACATTCACATCCACATCAGTGGACACCCCAGCGAAAAGAAATACCGCATCCATCTCGAAAACATGGATGACGTCGCATCACTCGACGAAATCCGCCTGGAGCTTCGAATTCGAGGACAAGGCTCCTTCTCTGCCAAGTGCACTCAGCCTCTGGGGTTTGACCCGTGGCCAACGGCATTCACATCAAAATTCGATGAGCGCACCGCGGTGCTCACCGCGACGGGCCTGCGACGCGGCGAGCGCTGGCTTTTTGAAATCTTCACGGACGGGGACGAACAAGGCGTCGAAGTGAAGTGCGGTGTCGGGCGCAGAGAACTCCCGACCATCTCCAGTGACGCAGTGAATGAGTTCGCCGACAATCCAAGCACCTCCTCCCTCAATCGTTGGCTTGGAATTCCGCTCGCGGCCATGCTCTACCTGTTTTGCACGATAGGACTTCGACTGTGGCAAGAGCGGACGCCAATCTTTCGGTGGAAGGATGCCGGGATCAGCATCCTGGTCATGCTTGTCGGCCTGCTCATCCACTGGTTCATGCTGAAGCCACATCAAACCACCGTCGCATTTCCCACCAGCCGCCCAGCATTCCCTCGCAGTCCCCACCCTGCGCAACATTGCTCACCCACTTCGAAGATAGAATCTCCAGACTTCGAGCGCTCTGAAATCGAAGCAGGTCCATATTCGATTTAGATCGCGGCAGCATCGGATCAAAAACAGAACTTTCAGGGCGCGCCGGAAGCGGCGTAGGTCCCGAACGCGCTGGCAACTCCGCAGTTTTCTGAGAAGATCTCCTCGTTGACCAGTACGGTCCGACGCAGCTGACATCGAGGAGCGCGGCATCGAGGAGTTGCTCTTAAATGGACTCGACGGCCCGGCCCTTGAGAACTACCAGCGCCCACTCGAGCCACCGCCTGACGAACGCCCGCCGCTCGAAGAGCTACTCCCGCTGAATGAGCTCGACGACGTGGACCGCGTGAGCTTCGGCGTCGCGTGACGGGAAGTCGCGGTGTGGTGACAGTTCGTGCAACGCACCGTGACCTCGATTTCTCCGCCAGAGGCGTACGTCGCGCTGCGAATCGTCCGGCTCGTCTTATTCGCGGTCACATAACGGCACTTCTTGCACCGGACATGACGCGTGAAGAGCGTTCCATAGCGCTCCACCACCGCGTCCTGGCACGGCTCGCACCACCACACGTCGTAATCCACCGAGCCCAACTGCTCCTCACGAACCTGCCCCGGCATCAGGTGGGCATCGTCGGCATCCTCATCGAGCCGCGCTCTCGGGTTGCGGCACTTCTGGCACCGGCGCGGTCTGCGACGAAGCAGCGCCCGGCCCGCAACGCCCACGGCCCCCACGAACCCCGCCCCTCCCGCCAGGGCTGGAACATTCAGGTCACCTTCGGGCTCACTCGGTCCTTCAGACACGATGGTGACGGCGGAGTCCTCCGACCATGCGGACTCCTCGAGCCTGGGATCCCATGCCAATGCGGCCTCCTGGGCGTTGCGAGGCTGATTGAGCTCCGAGGTCACGATGAGCTGATGCAGCCCGCGTGCGCCTTCGAGCACCGCGTCGTCCGGACTGCCCCGTTTGAAGGCGGGAACCACGTCGTTCGCCATGATGGCGTCACTGCGCGCCTGCTCATTCGGGCCATCCACGCCATCACCCAGGATGATCTCCGCCGCGCGGTCGTCGAGCGCGATGAAGAGCAGCGCGCCGTCGTCACGACCGGCCGTGCCCAGCCCCCACCGATTGAAGAGCTCCAGCGCGAAGGCGCGCGGCGGCTGGCGTCCCGTCGTGTCGACCACCACCACCGCGAGCTGGCCTTGGCCATCACGGACCAAGGCATTGCCGAGCTGGTCCACCTCCGCCAGCGTCTGCGGCGTGAGTGTCCTGGTCGTGTCCACGGACCATGCGTTGACCGCGAGCCGTGGCACTTCCTTCACGGTGACCCCCAGGGCTGGAACGCCAAGGGCCCAACAAGCCAGGAACACCCAGCACATCCCAGTGCGCATGGGTGTCGACGCTAGCCCATTCAGGCTCTACGCGCCCGTGCCCGTCGCCGCCGTCTCAACCAGCATCGGCACGAAGCCGCCGTGGGACCTGCGGCCCTCGTCATAGGGCATGCTGCCCGGGTGCATGCGCGGATCGGCCATGGCCTTCCCCCACCCGGCGTCGCGCGCCTCCTTCGACGGCCACTCAATCCAAGCGAAGACGACCTGCTCATCCGCGGTGGCCTTCACCGCGCCCTTGAAGTCAGTGACCTTCCCGTCGGGGACGTCGTCTCCCCATGCGTCGACGACGCGCATGGCGCCATGCTCCAGCAGCACCGCCGCGAGACGGGACGCGATGGCATGGTAGGCCTCCTTGTTTCCAACCGGCACCGGCACGAGGGAGCCATCGACATAGCCGGGCCTGCCCGCTCCGCCCTCATGGATGCTGGGAACGAAGCCGCCGAAGATCATCCGCTTCCCATCGAAGGGCATGTTCGCGCCCATCTCCTCCATCCTTGGGTCACGCATGGCCTTCGCGTTCGCTTCGTCGCGCACCGCCTTGCTGGGATACTCAATCCAGGAGAAGACGATGACCTCATCCGGCTCGGCCTTCACCGCGCGCCGCAGGTCGGTGACCTTGCCTTCAGGGACATCGTCCCCCCAGTTCTCAACGAAGCGCGTCGCACCAAACTCCTTGAACAGCGGCGCGGCGGCGCTAGCGGCCTGCCGGTACGCCTCCTTGTTCGCCGAGGGGACTGCGCACACGAATCCATCGATGTAGGCCATGGCAACTCTCCAGCTGGGGTACTCTTGCTTTGACAAGAAAGGTTGATATCAACATAATCACCCTTGTCAATGTCCAGAGCCGTCTCATTCGCCACGACGCTTCACGTCCGTGACCACTGCCTGTGCCTGGTGGTCCAGCAGGCCGCGCGCGCCCTGGCGCGGCGCTTCGATGAAGCCCTGCGCCCCGTGGGCCTCACGCATGGACAGTTCTCACTGCTGATGTCGCTCAATCGCCCCCAGCCGCCGTCCATCGGCCCCGTCGCGGAGCTCCTGGCGATGGACCGGACCACGCTGACAGCCAACCTGAAGCCGCTCGAAAGGCGCGGGCTGGTGAAGACCACCGTCGACCCGGCCGACCGCCGCGGGCGATTGCTGACGCTGACGGACGCAGGGCTCCAACTCCTTCAATCCGCGCTGCCCCACTGGGAGAGGATGAACGAGGAGACGGAGCAACTGCTGGCGCAAACCGATGTCGACGCCCTTCGGGCTGGGCTGCGGGCGCTCTCCTGAGTCCTCTTCCAGCCTCCGGAACGATGATGCGCCCGGAGGCAGCGGCTCCAGACTCGTTCGCCTGCGCCAGGGTGCCCTGGCGCCGGCAGCGTGCGCCGCACGTTCTGCTATAGGGGGCCCGTGAGCATCGCGACCCACGAAGAAGGCCCGCTGCGAGGACCGAGCTTCTTTTTCAGCCGCACGGCGCTCCGCGCGCTCGCGCTGGCCCATCGCGCCAGCTACGGCGCGGCGCGGCCTCACCCCCACGCCGTCATCGATGGCTTCCTGGGGAAGCCGCTTGCGTCCGAACTGGCGGGGGTCTTCCCGGGCGCGACCGAGGCGAATTGGAAGCGACGCGACCACCCCGAACAGGCGGCTCGACTGGGACAGCTTCAGCGCAAGGCATTCGAAGACGTCCCCGGAGCGCTCCGGCACCTGCTTTCGGAGTTCTCCGGCATGGCGTTCATCGACTTCCTGGAGTCACTCACCGGGGTGCAAGGGCTCATCCCGGATCCGCATTTCCGAGGCGCCGGGCTGCACCTCACGTTGCGTGGGGGGCATCTGGCGCTGCACGCCGACTTCAACCGCGATCGCTTCCGCGCGCTCTCCCGCCGGCTCACCGTCCTCTACTACCTGAACCCCGGCTGGGAACCCGCCTGGGGAGGGGACCTCGAGCTGTGGAGCGCGGACCTCTCCCAGTGCGAGACGCGAATCGCCCCCCTCCTGGATCGCCTGGTTGTGATGGCCCACGGCGACGACCACTGGCACGGACACCCCACCGCGCTGGCGTGTCCCGAGGGACGAGGGCGCGCCGCGGTCGCGGCCTACTTCTACACCGCGGAGGAAGCCCCCAACGCGCCGGAGCCCCACAGCGCTATCTGGGCACCACCGCGCTCGTAGCTGGCACCTCATTCGCGGTACGGCGCTCGCCCGCGCTGGCGCCAGCCCTCAAGCCGTGGGAGCCACGGCCTTCCCCGCGGCTTCCGGATGCGTGAATCGGTCCTTGAGACGCAGCAAGGGCTTCTCGAAGAAGCGCCACGAAACGAGCGTGAGCGCCAGCAGCACCGCGTACTCGAACAGGATGCCCACCGCGGTAGCGACAAACGTCGAAGGAATGAAGCGGTAGAACAGCGGCCGCGTGTAATGGCCGCCGGCGGGGATGACGAGCGCATGGAACAGGTAGAGCCCGTAGCTCACCTGCCCGACGAAGCGCAGGGGCCGCCATTGCAACACAGCCTGGAGCACCCGCGCGCGCCCGGAGAGCACCCACCCCAGCAGGCTGGCGAAGCCCACCGCCCAAAGCGTGTACAGGCCCGCAACCAGCAGCACGCGGACCTGCGGGCCGCCCGGCCCCGTAAGCGCCGTTGCCATGTGAATGGCGGCGCCCTGGCCGAAGAAGACGAGGGACAACCCGCAGGCCACGAGCAACGCGGGCACCGCGAGCCGCGCGCCCCACCGTGACAGGCCGTCCGCCGTGGCGCGGCCATCCACCACGCCCAGCGCCAACAATCCACCGAGCGCCAATCCATCCAGACGGAACAGCGTGAAGGTGTAGACCTGGATGGGCGCCGCGCCCTCCCACAGGGCCGCGAGGCGCGCCACGGGGGACAGCAGCACGCACGCCCACAGGAGCGCGCGGAGCTGCCCGTTCCGGAGGAAGAACACGAGCAGCGGCCACACCAGGTAGAACTGCTCCTCGATGGCCAGGGACCACGTCACGTTGATGGGCGCGGGACCGAAGTCCGTCATCCAAAGGTTCTGGAGGTACAGCGCGTAGGTCACCCAGGGATAGCGCTGGGTATCGAAGGCCAGGGCCGGCAGCAGCCGCCCCATGACGCCAAAGGAGAAGGCCAGCACCAGGAAGTACAGGGGCCAGATGCGCAGCGCCCGCCGCGCGTAGAAGGTACGGAAGTAGCCTCCACGCTCACGCGTCTGCACGAGGATGCGCGTAATCAGGAAGCCAGAGAGGACGAAGAAGAGGTCCACGCCCGCCCAGCCCACCTGGAAGAGTGAGCCCAGCGACGCGCTGCGCAGCCCTGTCAGTGAGTGATAGGCAACCACCATCAGCACCGCCACGCCGCGCAGCCCGTCCAACGCGGGAAGGTACTCCGGCAGGTGCAGCGGCTCCGAGGGTTCGGTCGTCATCTCGGGGCGGACCATAGCCGGAAACGGTGGAGGCGCCCCACCGAGCCTTTCAGGACCTGTTCACCGAGGAAAATCCTCGCACGTCGCGGCAGGCAAGCACGTCAGGCCATGACCTTGCAGTCGTCGTGGCACTTCCCATATGAAGCGCGCGCTCATGCTCCGATTCGTGGCAATCATTGCCCTCCTGACCACCACTCCTACGCTCGCGAACGAAGAGGCGGAAAGCCCCGCCCCCATCGCCGAGAGCGGCCCAACCCTCAGCCGAGAAGAAGCGCTGGAGCAATATGAGCTCCGGCACATCGGGTTCGATGAATACATCGCCGTGACGCTGTCGTATTCGCCACTGGCCGTCAGGAGCCCGCCGAGCCGATGGACCGTCCCGTATGAGGGGAAATACAAGAAGCCACTGGAGGGCGAGGCGTTCTATCAGAAGCTCGGCCGAGACGACCTCGTTGCGGAGTATCAGTCGAGAAGCGCCACCAAGCTCGCCCTGAAGATCGTCGGGGGAGTCGTGATGGTTGGCGGGCTCGTCTACGGCATCGCCACACCAGGCGCTCAGTCCGAAGACTGCGAGCTCGGCCCCGACTTCTCGGCCTGCATCGACCGCAACTTCGCGGCTGGCGACCGGAAGCGGAACATGTTCCTCGTGGGAATGGGCGTGAGCCTGGTGGGAGCAGGGTTGCTGGGGTGGGGCATCTTCTACAACCCCCATCCCATCGCCTCCAGCGAGGCCCGCGAACTGGCGGATGGCCACAACAAACGCCTTCGCCAGGAATTGGGCCTGTCGGATGTCCCCGCGCCAGCCCCAGGCCCACGAAAGCGGCCATACGTCATCCAGGCCCGCCTGACGCCTGTCTTCGGCCCGAACTCCGGGGGACTGCTGGTGGACGGGCGCTTCTGATTCCCGGCCGCGATGTCAGGAAGCGTGCCCAGGCCGGGTCGGGGCGCCTCACGCATGGCTCGCCGGAGCCCGTCTCCCCGGCGGCCGTGCTCCCCCTCAAGTCGTGGCCCGCGCGGCCAGCGTGATGACCGTGCAGGCCTGAAAGGACGCCCTGGATGCCCTCCGCCCCGAACGATGCCCCCCAGCTTGTCGAGCTCGCCGGCAACCACGGACTGAAGCTCAAACCCGACACCCTGTCGGTCAACGAGGCCGGACTGGACTATCGCGTCGTGATGGCGCGCGACGTCGAAGACACTCCGTGGGTCCTCCGCATCCCCCGGCGTGAAGACGTCTCCGCGAAGCTCCCGGACGAGAAGAAGATTCTCGACTTCATCGGTCCTCGGCTCGGCGTGGCGGTGCCCAGGTGGCAGGTCGCCCACCGGGACCTCATCGCCTATCCGGCGCTACCGGGCAGGCCCGGGCTGACGCTGGACCCCGCCTCGGGTGAGCCCGTGTGGCACTTCGACCGCGAGTCCCCCGTCTATGCCCGCCAGTTCGGCCAGCTCCTGGCCCGGATGCATGCCATCGACGTCGAGGATGCCCGGCGAGCGGGCCTCATCGTCGAGACGCCCGACCAGGTCCGCGCCAACTGGGCCTCCGACATCGCCCGCATCAAGCAGGCCTTCGACGTGGCGCCCGCCCTCCTCCAGCGTTGGGAGCGCTGGTTGGGCGACGACTCCTACTGGCCCCGCTTCGTCACGCTGACGCATGGGGAGATGTACCCCGCCCATGTCCTGCTGGCGCCGGACGACACCATCACCGGCGTCCTCGATTGGACGACCGCGAAGGTAGGAGACCCGGCGCGCGACTTCGTCTTCCAGAAGATGCTCGGCGTGGACGCCGTGTTCGAGGCCACCGTGGACGCCTATGTGAAGGCGGGCGGGCAAGTCCCAGACCGCCTGGGCGACCACTGTGTGGAACTGCTCGCGGCTTCACCCGCCGGCTACGCCCTCTTCGCGCTGACCACCGGCCTGCCAGAGCACCGGGCAGCCGCCCAGGCGCAGTTGAACCCCAAAGCGGCCATGTAGGCACAGCGGGCCGGGCGGCGGGCCAGCCCCTCGCCGCTCAGGTTTCACTGTCCAATCACGGCCTGGGGCGCTAGGTAGGGACGGCTCGATGGAGCTTCGATGACCGCTGCCCTCCTGTCCCTGTCCCTCGCCTTCACGCTCGTCACCGGCCAGTTCGCGCCCCAGCAGGCGGGAAGTGACCCGCTCGCGCCGGAGCTGGAGGCGCGTGCCCAGACGCTGGGCAAGCAGCTCCGGTGCGCCGTGTGCCAGGGACTGTCCGTGGCGGACAGCCCGTCCTCCATGGCGCGTGCCCAGCTCGACATGATTCGCGAGCTCGTCTCCGAGGGGAAGAGCGACGCCGAAATCGTCGAGTACTTCGTCGCCCGCTACGGTGAGTGGGTGCTGCTGTCCCCCCGCGCGGAAGGCTTCAACTGGTTCGTGTGGCTGGGCCCGGTGGGGCTCGTCGCCGTGGGCGCCTTCGTCATCTGGCGGCAGCTCCAGCGCGGCGCGGGCACCCCGGAGCAGGCCCCGCCCGCGGCCACGACTTCGGAAGAAACGGCGGCCCCGGCCGCGCCCGCTGGAACGCCTCCAGTGGATGAAGAAGACCCGTACCTCCAGGCCGTGCGCCGGGAGCTCGAGCGCTAGGAGCGCCAGGCCATGCAGCCGCAGACGACGAATTGGTTGCCCGGAATCATCGTGCTCGCCGTCACCTTCGTGTTGGCGGCGGGCTGGATCCTCTTTCAGCGCCGCAAGGGCTCCCTGGCGTCGGCCGAGCCCCGCGACGGCGTGCTCGATGACCTGACCCAGCGCGCGCAGTCCCTCATCGACCAGCTCCGCGCGCTGGAAGCGGAGAAGCACAACCAGAGCGCCGAGCAGTATGCCGCCGAGAAGTCCCGCCTGGAGCGCGAAGCCGCCGGGGCGCTGCGCGCGAAGGACGAGCACCTCAAGCGCAAGGCCTCCAGCGAGGGCGTCCGCCCCCGCCCCCAGGCTCCGGTCCCCACCGGGTGGGCGTCTCGCAATCCGCAGTTGGTGGGCGCGCTGTGGGGCGCGGGCATCGTGGTGTTCTTTGGTGGGCTGGGCTACCTGCTCGTCTCCGAGCAGCAGACGCGCACCGACGGCATGGAGGCCACCGGCCGCATGCCCCCGGGCGGCGCCGCCGCGCAGCAGCAGGGCGCGGGCATGGACGAGCAGATGCAGGAAGGCCCGGAGATGCAGGAGGCTCGCGCGCGGCTGAACGCCAACGCCGGGGATGTGGACGCGGCGGCGCTGCTGAGCCACGAGCTCATCCGCCGTCAGCAGTTCGACGAGGCCGTGAAGGTCACCGCGAAGGGCCTGGCGGCGGACCCCTTCAACGTCGAGCTGAAGGTCCACCGCGGCGTGCTTCGCGCCACCCAGGGCGACATGGCCGGCGCCGAGGCGGAGCTGACGGAACTGGTGGACACCTGGCCGGACGCACAGGAGGCGCTCATCTTCCTGGGCAGCCTCGCCCTGCGCCGCGGCGACAAGGCCGCCGCGCTGGCCCACTTCGAGCGCTTCTCCGTGGAGGTGCCGCGCAACATGCAGCCGCCGCAGCTCGGCCCTGCGATTGCCCAGCTTCGCGCGGAGGTCGCTGGCGGCATGCCCTGACGCCCAGCCCCCTGCCCTCACCGGCGGCGCCGCCCCAACCACCCGGAGTGGTCGAGGCAGGCGCCGCTGGCGTTTTCGATGCTCAGTGCACCGCGGCCCGCCGACGGCGGAAGCGCCGTACCTTCTCCACCAGCGTGTCCGGCATCGCCGCCTTGGCGCCGTTGCGCAGCAGGCGCGCCAGGGATTCGGACTGGGAGAACCAGCGTCCCTCCCACGTCCCGGCATGGACCCGCACGGACAGCGTGCGCCGCTGCTTGGATACCCAATCGGACTTGTACGTCTCGGTGCCCCGGAGGAAGTCGTACTCCGTCAGGCCGGCCTCCATCGCGTCGCGGAACGTCTCGCCCACCAGCACCAGGCCCACGCTGCGATTGCGCCACGCCGGGTCATAACCGGACTGGAAGTACACGAAGGTGTCGCGGTGGAGGATGCCGTACACCGACGCCACGGCCTGGCCGCCCACCTTCATCGTGTAGAGGCGCAGCCGGCCCCGCTCCGCCAGGAACTGCGTGGCATCTCGGTGGAACGCCTCCACGCCCGAGCCCTTGATGCCCTGCGAGCCCCCATCCGCGGCCCACCGCGCCGAGTGCAGGCGGAAGAAGTCCGTCAGCGGCGCCGCCAGCTCGCCCGGGGCGTCCGTGCGCTCGATGCGGTAGCCCTCCTGCTTCGCCAGCCACTTGCGCCGCCGCAGGAAGTTGTCGCGGCGTCCGGTGCGCTTGAGGAACGCGTCGAAGGGCTCGCCCGGCGTCAGCGTGTCATACGGGCACACGTAGCGCGGCGCCACGCGGACGTCCGGCCTGGCGAAGGTCTCCCGGAGCACGTCCACGGTGGGCGAGTCCTCGCGCAGGTCCGACAAATCCAACACGTCCCATTCGTCGCGCAGCGCGTGCAGCATCCGCGCGAAGGCGCCGGCCACCTCGCGCTCACGGCCCCGCCGCGCCACGACGTCCAGGTAGTCGCTGCCGACGTGTGTCTCCCCCAGGAAGCTCAGCCGCCGCACCGGGATGCCAGTGACGCCCAGGTACTCGACGCCCAGCGGCATCAGGCCCACCAGCGTGCCCGCCGCGTCGCGCGCGGTCAGCACCAGCGGGCGCCGGCCCGTGGCGATGCGCCGGCACCACGGGTACACCCACTCCCAGGCGTTGAAGGGCCCCGCGTCGCTCGCATCCATCAGCGCGGCCCATTCCTCCCGCATCCCCGCCAGCGTGGAGAGGCTGCCCACGGCGCCTACCTCCAACGGGTGCGCGGCCCACGCTCCCTGCGACAGCTCATCCTCCCGAATCAACGCCCGTCCTCCCGGAGGGGCAGCCGCCCCTCCCTGTTCCCCGAATGAACTTCACCCCGCGCGCTTCTTCGACCGGTGGTCCGACTTCACGGCCTCGCGCACCGCCTGCGCCACGTCCGCCATGACCTCCGGCGTCAGGTCCTGGTGGCACGGAATCTCCACGATGGAGCGACGCAGCTGCGCCACCTCCGGGAAGGCCGATGCGTCACAGGCCGGGTGGAAGCGCTTCCAGAAGTCGATGGCGTCGATGCCCTGCACGCGCAGCCGCGCCAGCACCTCCGCCTTGTCCTGCACCACCAGCGGGTAGAATAGCGGGCACGCGCCCGGCGGAAGCTGGTTGAACAGCGGCGCGGAGATGTCGCGCAGCCGGCCCAGCAGGAAGAAGTAGTTGCGGCGCCGCTGCTCGACGATGGATTCCAGGTCCTGGGCCAGGGCAATCCGCTTCGTCAGCGGGCTCATGCCCAGGTCCACGTGCTTGCGGTCGAAGTGCTGCGTCCCCGTGGCCACGCGCTCGATGCTGGCCGCCTTCACGGTGCCATGCCCCAGCGCGCGCACGGCGCTGCGCAGGGCCCGGCCGGCCAGGCCGCCGCGCAGCTCCAGGTTCTGCAGCAGCGCGGACACCGTGTGGCTGAAGGTGGACACGGACGGCGGCGCGGGCGGCTCCGGAAGGCTGTACTGGCGCGGGCCGTTGACGACCAGCGCGCCCCCATTGGGAACCGGAAGCGTCTTGTAGAGGCAGAAAATGCCCACGTCTCCCGTCGTCCCCAGGGGCACCGTTCCGTCGGAGGACAGCAGCGACAGCGCGCAGTCCTCGATGAGGATGAGGCCGTGCTGGTCCGCCAGCTTGCGCATCTCCGCGACGGGGCCCGGGAAGCCCGCGTAGTGCGTCAGGTACAGGGCCCGCGTCTTCGGGCCGATGCGCCGGGCCACGTCGTCCAGGTCCACGTCCCAGCGGCTGCCCACGCGGTAGAAGCGCGGCGTGGCGCCGGCGTCCACCAGGGCCTCCACCTCCACGCCGTGGTGGTAGGCGGGCATCAACACCTCGCCCGAATCCAGCCCCAGCATCTTCACCGTCAGCCAGATGGCGTTGCGGGCGAAGTAGAAGTAGCGGACGTTGGGCGAGGAGAACGGCGGCAGCGCGCCGGGCTTCGGCCGAGACAGCAGCATGTGCGGCCACAGCGTGGGCAGTGACGGCACGAACAGCCGGCCAGAGTGCTTCATCGTCTCCATCGCGACACCACCTCTTTCACCGCGGGCCCCCACCGGAACTTGGCCGCACACAGCGCCTGGCCGAAGGGGGAGTCATTGAACACGTAGAGCCAGGTGTGGCGCCGGACCTCGTTCGTCCAGTCGCGCTTCCACACCATGTCGGGCCCCAGGAAGTCGAACTCGTGCAGGCCCCGGTCGATGCAGGCCCCGATGACCTCATCCACCAGGAGCTGGCCCGGGCTGCACTCACGCAGGCTTTCGTCGTAACCGGGCTTCAGCAGGAAGTAGCGCCCGCCGTATTCCAGGCCGTACTGGAACGCCACCGGCCGGCCGTCCAGCCGCAGGAAATACAGCGCCAGCCGCTGGCGATAGGCGGAGTCCCGCGCCAGCTCCGTGTAGAAGCCGCGCGTGCGCGCATCCTGCGCCATGGCCGTGCCGCGCGCGCCCTTCCAGCCGCTCTGCTCCAGCAGGAAGCCTTCCTCCAGCGCGCCCTCCAGGCCGAGCCCGCTGTCCACCCGCTCGAAGGTGAGCTGGCCCTTCTCCTCCAGCTTGCGGCGGCGGCGACGGCAGTTGGCCTTGAACTTCGACTGCAATGTCTTCTGCAAGGCATCGCGGGACGCCGGCAGCGGCACATACGGGGAGCGCAGGGACTCCCACTCGCCCACGGGCAGGCCGGACTCGCGCGCCACCGCATGCAGCCGCCAGGCGGCCCCACCGTCGGGGACATCCGTGAGCCGCAGCACATCCCAGCCGCCGGCCGAGCGCAGGTGGGACACGAAGGCCGCCGCGGCGACCTCCGGTTCCTTCGCCACCAGGTCGAATCGGCAGGAGTGGGCGTTGGCCGCCGCGGACAGCTGCCGCGCCGGTACACCCAGCAGTGTCGTGCGCTCCTCCCACAGCGGGAGCACCGCGCCAAGGCTCCCATCCGCGTCCCGCAGCGTCAGCACGCGCGGATTCACACCGGGTACGAAGTTGTCCATCCAGATGCGGATGAACTCATGCCGGTAGAACAGCTCGTTGGAGGTGGCCTCCACGAGCGCGTTCCACTCGGACTCCAGGGACATGAAGGCCGCGCGTCCCGTCACTTCGGTGACGCGCGGCGAGGCAGAAAGGTCTCTTGCTTCCATGAGGTGTCGGGTGCCCAAGGTGGTGATGGAGGTTCGCGGCTACAACCCGCTGCGGGCCATCTTCAGCAGGCAGGCGGCGACCTTGCGGCTGTCATGTCGAATCCTGGACCCTGCCTTGAGCAGGTCCGCCTGCACCGGCACCACGCCCGCGCCAATCAAGTCCCGCGGGTTGGCTGACACCACGAACGAGCCGCGACGGGCATAGCGCCGGTTCGCCTCTTCCGTGGGCAGCGTGCCGTTGACGAGCACCGCGTCCAGCACCGGCCCCACGTGGTCCGTGACGGCCTGCACGTGGTCCAGACAGGACATGCCGTCCGTCTCCCCCGGCTGAGTCATCAGGTTGGCCACCATGATTTTCAGCGCGCGCGTCTCCTTGAGCGCCTGGGCCACGCCGTCCACCAGCAGGTTGGGCAGCACGCTCGAGTACAGCGAGCCCGGGCCGATGGCGATGAGGTCCGCCGTGTAGATGGCCTCCAGCAGGCCCTCGGTGGGCGGCGGCGAGCGAGGACTCAGCGTGACGCGGCGCACCCGGCCGTGCGCGCGGCAGATGTTGCGCTCCCCCACCACCTCCGTGTCGTCATGCATCTGCGCCACCAGCTGCACGGACGCCAGCGTGGAAGGCAGCACGTGGCCCCGGGCGCCCAGCAGCTCCCCGGACATGCGCACCGCCTCCATGAAGTCCCCCTTCAGCTCCGCGAGCGCGGCGATGAGCAGGTTGCCCACCGCGTGGCCCGCCAGGCCGCGCGCTCCGCCGAAGCGGAACTGGAAGACGTCCTTGAGCGCGTTCTTTCCACCCGCCAGCGCCACCAGGCAGTTGCGGATGTCGCCCGGAGGCAGCGCGCCGTGTTGGCGCCGCAGACGGCCCGAACTGCCGCCGTCGTCGCTCATGGCCACCACCGCGGTGATGTCGATGCCCGGCTCCCGGGCCTTCGGTGTCGCGCGCCGGGCCAGGCCGCGCAGCACCATGGGCAACCCCGTGCCTCCGCCGATGGCGACGATGCGCGTCGGCCGGTCCACCTGCCCCTGCAGCACCTCGTTGCCCTGGCGCTCCAGCTCCAGCCTGCGACGGGCCTCCGCCCACTCCGCGGGCAGCGGCGCTTCCATGTCCATTCCCACCATGACGCTTACCCCCATCCACGACGCCCCAGCCCGCCTCCCCAGGCGAGCCCCCCTCCCGGCCTCCCACAGCGGAAGCCGGGAAAGCGAAATGCCCTACCGCGCCCCACGACCGAGAAGCACATGCCTCACGGTGTGGAAGATGATTCCCACGTCCAGGAACAGCGAACCGTTCTTCACGTAGTACAGGTCGAACTCCAGCTTGTTCCGCGCATCCTCCACCGACGCGCCGTAGGGGTAGCGAATCTGAGCCCACCCCGTCAGGCCTGGCTTGACGGCCTCCCGCAGGCCGTAGAACGGAATCTGCTGCTTCAACTGCTCGACGAACACTGGCCTCTCGGGGCGGGGCCCCACGAAACTCATGTCTCCCGTCAGGATGTTGAAGACCTGGGGAATCTCGTCGATGCGCGCGCGGCGGATGAAGCGGCCCACCCGCGTGACACGGTCATCGTTCGCCTTCGCCCACACCGCGCCATGCTTCTCCGCGTCCGTGCGCATGCTGCGGAACTTCCACAGGTGATACGTGCTCCCGAACAGCCCGGTCCTTTCCTGCCGGTAGAAGATGGGTCCCTTCGAATCCAGCTTGATGGCCACCGCGACCAGCAACAGGAAGGGCGCGGACAGGATTAGCAGGAGGGATGCCACCGCGATGTCGAAGCCCCGCTTCAGCGTGCGGCGCAGCGGGGACACGGTGAGCTCGTCCGCGAAGGCGAAGTCGCTCGCCCTCAGGAACTGCACCGGAATCCGGCGCAGCACCCGCTCGCAGAAGCCCGTGGCCTCATACACCCGCCGGCCCTGGAGCCGGCAGCGCAGCAGGCCGTCCACCCAGTTGGCCCCGCGCATGTCATCCGCGGCCTGCACCACATAGGCCGCGTTCAGCCGGGCCGCCGTCTGCTCCAGCGCCTCGCCCGAGGTGCGAGGGTCCGTCAGGCCCACGATGCGGTAGGTGCCCTCCCCGCCCGCTTCAATCGCGCTGGCCACCGCGCGCGCCTTGGGCCCTTCTCCGACGATGAGCACCGAGTGCGGCGCTCCCACCAGGGCGCGGATGGACACCCGCACCATCAACGTCCCGGCCAGGGCCCCCATGGCTCCGCCCAGCAGCGTGCCGGGCGGAAGCTGCATCGGCACCACCAGCGGGGTGACGAGCATGACGCCGCCCGCCACCATCGCCGTGACCCCCGCGGCCTTGAGGAACCGGTATCCCCGCACCCGGTCCTCCGCGGCCACACGGAGGTCATACAAATCCAACAGATACAGCGTGAACTGGAAGGTGATGACGAACGCCGCGCCCATCCACAGCAGCGTGGGCCACAGCTGCGACAGCGGCGTGTGTGTCCCTTCAGGCGCGAAGAGTGCCGCGCAGGCCGCCGCGCCCATCACGCAGGCCAACGCGATTGCCGAACTCTCGGCGAGGAAGAACGTCAGTTTCTTTGCAGAGAAATAATGGTGAAAAACGCGGAGCACGTGCCCCTCCAACCTACCCGCCCGACCCTCTTCCACCACCGGCCCCGCCCCCCTGTCACCCGGAGGCGGGAACCGGAACCAAAGCCCCCCGCCGCTACCGCTTCTCGTAGTTCTTCAGATACGGCGCCGAGTGGACCTCCGCGCCATTCAGCACACACCCGACGATGGGCGCGCCGCCCAGGCTCTCCACCGCCTGGTGCACCGCCTTGCCCGACGTCACGTTGGCGCGAATGACCATCAGCACGCCGTCCGCCTGATGGCCCAGGATGGCCGCGTCCGCGAAGGGCAGCGTGGGCGGCATGTCGACGTAGACCTCGTCGAAGCCCTCACGCACCGCCTTGAGGAACTGCTTCATCCGGCCGCTCGCCAGCACCTGCGCGGTGTCCTCGGGCGTGACGCCCGCGGGGATGAGGGCCAGGCGCGTGGAGTTGAACCGCCGCACCACGTCCCGCACCTCACAGTCCCCCGCCAGCAGCTCCGCCAGGCCCGTCTTGTTGCGCATGCCCAGCGTGGCCGCCACGCCGCCCCGGCGCAGGTCCGCATCCACCAGCAGGATGCGGCGCTCCGGGTTCGCCCGGGCCGCGGCGAGCGCCAGGTTGACGCTCGTCACCGTCTTGCCTTCCCCGGGCATCGCCGAGGTGAGCGCGACGACCTTCATCGGCCGCAGGTCCCGCATCCGCTCGAGCCTGTAATAAAGGCTCCGGTATTGCTCCGCCGCGGCCGATGCCGGCGCCGTCAGCGTCACCACCCGGCGGTCCACCGCGTTGCCGCCCGTCGGGTTGTCATCCACTCGGGGGAGGAAGTTGCCCGCCCGCTCCATCGTCTGATCCATGTCCGTCCTCCGTCCTTTTCCGGCGCGACTCAGTTCAACGACGTGGGGTTAGACACGCTGTTTCGAGCCCCCGAAGCCGGCATCAGAATCCGCCGCTCCGTCTTGCCCTGCATTTCCGGGACCACCGCGAGCACCGGCAGCGTCAGGCGCTGGCGAACCTCGGTGCCATCGCGAAGGCTGTCGTCGCGCATCTCCAGCACCGCCCCCGTCAGCACACCCAAGCCCAGGGCCAGGAGGAAGACGATGAGCATGCCCGCCATGCGGTCCGGCCGGGCCGGGGTCGCCGGCACGCCCGCCGGGGAGATGACGTTGAACAGGCTCTTGGCGCTCTTGGCCTCCAGCTCCTGCGCGATCTCCGCCTCCACCTTGCGGCTCACCACGCTCTGGTACTTGGTGCGCGCGATTTCGTAGTCGCGGTTCATCACCGCCAGCTCGTGCGCCCAGCGCGGGGTGTTGTTCAGCCGGCCCTGGTACGCCTCGGCCTGCTTCTGGAGGTCCTGAATCTCCTGCTGGATGTTGCCAATCAGCGTGGCCACGCGGGTGCGCTCGGCGCGCTCGGCCCACAGCCGCCCTTCGGCCTCCTTGCGGCGAGCCGTCATGCCGTCCAGCTCCGTCTGAAGTCGCTTCACCTCCGGGTGGTCC
Source organism: Myxococcus virescens (assembly GCF_900101905.1). Classification (NCBI taxonomy): domain Bacteria; kingdom Pseudomonadati; phylum Myxococcota; class Myxococcia; order Myxococcales; family Myxococcaceae; genus Myxococcus; species Myxococcus virescens. The sequence continues at coordinate 70,848 of NZ_FNAJ01000021.1, forward strand.
TCCGTCCAGGTGGTGCGAGCGTTGACCAGGGAACGGGTGAGCCCGTTCTCCGCGGCCTCGAGCCGGCCGGCCTCGCTGTCCACCGCGTTGCGCGCGCGGGCCAGGTCGGAGCGGCGGCCCTCGGCGACACGCAGCTCCTCCGACTTCGTCTGGAGCTGGTGCGACACGCGCTCCAGGCCGCGCATGTTCATCTCCATCTGCTCGGGCAGCTCGCCCAGGTGGTCCACCTTGAACTGGGAGATCTTCGCCTCCCAGTTGCTGACCGCCTTGCCCAGCTGAACCATCTCCTCGTTGAAGAGGTCGGTGGCGCGCGCCGCCTGCGCCTGACGAATCTTCAGCGTCTCATCGGAGAAGATGGTCGGCAGGCGGTTGGCCACCTGCGCCGCCACCTGCGGGTCGCGGTTGGCGTAGGTGAGCTCGAAGGCCGTCTCACCCTCCACGCGCACCGTGAGGTCCTTGCGCATCTGTGCGACGGCGGACTCCATGCCCTTCTCCGAAACGATGTCCGGATAGAGGTTCATCTCCTCGATGGCCTTCTGAAGCACCGGACGCGCCAGCAGCTCCTGGCGAACGGTGAGCAGCCGCTGCTCGATGATTTCGCTCACCGTGCGCTGCACCATCTCCTCACCCGGCCGCTGCGGCTCCACGCGGACCACCACTGAAGCCTCGTACATGCTCGGCCGGGTCATCACGATGGCTGCGCCCACCACGAAGACCACTGCTGCGATGGCACCGACCAGGGCCTTGCGCCGCCACAGGGCTCCCAGAAGCTGGTCTGCCGTCATCCCTCGCTCCATGTTCCGCTCCTCCTCCATCCCACGCGCTGTAGCTACCAAGGCGTCACCACCAATCGGACGGCGAACACATTGCGCGTCAGGTCCACCGCGCTCGCCGAATCCGCCAGCCCAACCTGAGCGATTCGATCCACCGCACCCTGCGCCGACAGGCGCCGGTCCATGCGGTACTCCACACCACCACTCACCGCGTAGCCCTGCGACACCCGCGGCGCTCCTCTGAACACGGCCCAGTCCAGCGACGGGGCCTGCCCGTTGCGGAAGAAGCTGGCCGCGCCAAAAAGCGAGAACTTCTGGGTGAACCGGCGCGCCAACATCACCGACGCGTAGTCCGCCCACAGCGCGTTGGTGAAGCCGTTCGCGCCCACCAGGTCGTGTCCCATCGACACGCCCACGTCGAACATCTCCCCTTCGCGCTGCAGCTCCACGTTCACGCGCGGAACCCAGCCACCCTGCTGGCCCACCGGCGCCAGGTACCGCACGGGGCCCGCCCGGACGGTGAAGGTGGTAGGCCGCGTCAGCCGATACCGCAACCCCAGCGCCGCGCCGTGCGACTGGCTCAGCGCCCCCTCATAGAGGAAGCCCTGGTACCGGTACTCCAAACCCAGGCTGAGCCGGCGCGTGGCGCGGTACCAGCCTTCGATGGAGGGCGTGTGCGCGTACCCCGCGCGCTGCCCCACGTCGATGATGCGCACCGCCTCGAAGCGGTAGCCCGCGCGCACGTCCAGCCGCTCCGCCACGCGGTTCGTCACGCCCAGCGTCGCCTGCGTGAAGAACGTGGGCAGCGTGGAGCGCGCCAGGCCGTCACGCGGCAGCGAGCTGGGGTCCGTGACGCGGAACACCCGAATCGCCGTGTCCAGCCGCAGGCGACGCGTCACCTGGTGCCGGGCCTCCAGACCGCCCCGGTGGTCCAGCGTCGTCCTGCCCGACCCATGCCGCATCAGCAGGTCGGCCGCGTAGAAGCTGTCCAGCGTGAGCCGCGCGTCCTTCGCCTCCAGCCCCAGCCGCGGCGTCACCTTCGTCATCAGCTGGCCGGCGCCGCCACCGCCCAGTCGCAGGTCATCGTCGAACCGCTCCTCGGCCGTCAGCCGAAGCCGGGGCTCCCATACCGTCGCGGCCTGCGCGGCAGGCGCACCGAACAGGAGGCCCGCGAGTAGCCACTTCTTCCAGTTGCCCTTCACCGTCGCCCTCCGTCCCGCACGCCCACCACCGCCCACGTCCACGACGCCCACTGCGTCACCACCCCTCACGGAACGACGACGGTGTCACCCGGCCGGAGCATGACCTCGTGTCCACCATCCGGAGAGATGAGGTCGCTGTAGCGCACCGGAATCTGTCCGCCCTTGCTGTCGGTGCGGATGACCACGATGCCGTCCGAGTTGGCGAAGTCCGTGAAGCCGCCCGCCAGCGCGATGGCCTGCAGCAGTGACACGCGGCCGCGCAGCGGATAGGCGCCCGGGTGGGCCACTTCGCCGGTGACGAACACGCGGCTGCTGTTCACCTCGCGGACAATCACCGTCACGCGCGGCTCCTGCACATACGGCTGGAAGGCCTCCTTCAGGGATTCGGCCAGCTCCGTGGGCGTCTTGCCCGCGGCGTGGACCTCGCCCACCATGGGCATGGAGATGTAGCCATCCGGACGAACCGGCAGCGTCCGGGACAGCTCCGCGTCACGCCACACCGCGATGTCCAGCACGTCCTCGCGGCCAATCCGGTAGGGCTGCTCCGTGTTGTCCACCGTCACCTTCGGCTGGTGCGCGCAGCCCCCCAGGAGCATCACGCCCAACACCGTCCAGAACCCCGCGCTCGTCTTGCCCATCGTCAGCTCTCCCTCAAAAGCGTGTGTCGCGCTCCCGGCCCTACCGCAGCCGGACGTTGCTTCCGGCGGCGTTGCCTTAGCAGCGCGTGTGCCACGTACTGGAGGGAGGGAAAGCCCTTGGATCGCAGTGGGTTACGAAGTGCCCTCCTGGGAGACCCCATGGGGTTCAGGAAATTTTTCCGGCATCGTACCCGCGTCGCACCCGGTGCTTTCTTCAGGCATTGCTCTGAACAGGGAACGACTTTGCCCTCCGCGGCCCCTCCCGCTTCCCACTTCCCGGGGCTGGAGGCTGGCACGCGTCTTGGATTGAAGTTCGCGCGAGGCAATGAATTCCACAACGCGTGATGTGTTCGCGAGAACGGGGGAGGGTCGGATGAGGAAGGCGGCTGGGGCGGTGGCGGCGTCGTTCGCGATGGGCACGGGCGCCATGACCCTGATGGGCGTGGCCTTCGCAACGCAGATGGAGGCCGCGGTGGTCGCGGTGGTGGGCCTTGCGTTGTACGCGAGCAGCGCGCTGCTCACGAACAAGGCGCCGGCGACGGCGGCCACCAGCGTCGCGAAGCAGGCGTAGTCCGGATGTAACGAAAGAGGCCGGGCGCCCGCGCGTGGCGCCGGCCTCTTTCCTTTGGCGCGCGCGGTTTCGGACAATAAGGTGCGCCGCCATGGCCAAGCCACAGTACTGGCTCATCAAGAGCGAGCCCTCCGTCTACGCCTACGCCCAACTGGAGAAGGACGGGAAGACGGAGTGGACCGGCGTGCGCAACTTCGAGGCGCGCAACAACATCCGGGCGATGAAGCCCGGGGACCTCTGCCTCTACTACCACTCCAATGAGGACAAGGCCGTGGTGGGTGTGGCCCAGGTGCTCACGCCGCCGGGACCAGACTCCACCGTGCCCGATGAGGACTGGGCCGCCACCTTCATGGGGCCTGTCGTCCCCTTCACGCAGCCGGTGGACCTGGCCACCATCAAGGCCACCGCCGCACTGAAGGATTTTCCGCTCGTCACCCGCGGCCGGCTGAGCGTGGCCCCCGTCACCGCCACGCACTTCAAGCAGGTGTTGAAGATGGGGAAGACAGTGCTACCGAAGTAGTACGGTGACGCTGGTGGGGCGCCACCCCCGAAGGCATACTCCGGCGCCGTGAGTGCCACTGACATCCGCAAGATTCCGGCTCAGGAGACGCGCGGCCTCCGCCACGCCATCCTCCGTCCCAACCAGCCTCTGGAGATGGCCGTCTATCCCGGGGATGACGACGCGGACACGCTCCACCTGGGCGTCTATACGGAGGGCCGCCTGGTGGGCGTGGCCTCCCTGTATCGGGAGCCGCCGCCGGACGCGCTGCGCGCCACCACGGCCTGGCGCCTGCGAGGCATGGCGGTGGACGCCACCCTGCGTGGGCACGGCCATGGCGCCGCCCTCCTGCAGGCCTGCATGGAGCATGCGGCGCGGCAGGGCGGTTCCCAGGTGTGGTGCAACGCGCGGATGACGGCCTCCGGATTCTACCGCGCGCAGGGCTTCGCGCAGCGAGGCGAGCCCTTCGACCTGCCCGGCATCGGCCCGCACCACCTCATGTGGCGCAACCTCGGAACCTCCTGATGACCACCCTCCCCGACCTCGACCTCATCCGGACCTCCATCGAGCGCATCGACGAGGAGATCCTCGATGCCCTCCGCCGCCGGATGGCGCTGGCGGACGACGTCGCCCGGGCGAAGCTGGCCGCCGCCGCGCCCTTCCGGGACCAGCGCCGCGAGGACCTGCTCCTGCGCCGCATCCGCACCCGCGCCGCGGAGCACGGCCTGGACCCGCACGAGGTGGAGCGCATCTGGCGGCTCTTCATCGACATGTCCGTGGCCCGGCAGCACGAGCTCGTCACCCGCCTGGACACCACGCCCCTGCGCGTGGCCTACCCTGGCGTGGAGGGCTCCTACAGCCACCTGGCCGCGCGCCGCCGCTATGGGGACCGCGCGGGCGGCGTGCTGCTGTCCGGCTTCGACCATGCGCGCGAGGCCGTGGAGGCGCTCCGCCGCGGCGAGCAGGACCTGGTGCTGCTGCCCATCGAGAACACCACCGCGGGCAGCATGAACGAGACGTATGACCTGCTCGCCGAGGGCGGCGTGGTCATCACCGCGGAGCTGGTCAGCCAGGTGGACCACCGCCTGCTGGGCCTGCCGGGTGCGAAGCTGGAAGGCCTGCGGGAGGTGCTGTCCCATCCGCAGGCGCTGGCGCAGTGCGAGACGTTCCTCCGGGAGAAGGTGCCCTGGGCCCGCGCGGTGCCGGACGTGGACACCGGCGGCGCGGCGCAGAAGGTCCGCGAGCGCAACGACGCGTCGGTGGCGGCCATCGCCAGCGAGACGGCGGCGCAGCGCTTCGGCCTGGAGGTGCTCGCGAGCGATTTGCAGCCGGCCTTCGACTACACGCGCTTCGTGGAGGTGGGCCGAGAGGCCACGCCCCTGGCGCCCGGCGTGCCGTGCAAGACGTCCCTGCTGGTGGTGCTGGAGCACAAGCCCGGTACGTTGGGAGAGATGCTCCAGCGGCTCACCCTGCGCGGCGTGAACCTGAGCAAGCTGGAGTCGCGTCCCATCCCAGGGCAGCCGTGGCAGTACCGCTTCTACCTGGACGTGGAGGGCCACGCCGCCTCCGCGGCGGTGACGGCGGCGCTGGACGACATCCGTCCGCTCACCTCGTCGCTGCGCGTGCTGGGCACGTATGCGCGCGCGGAGGCGCCTCATGCCTGAGTCGCCGCGTCGCATCGCCTTCCAGGGCGAGCCTGGCGCCTACGGAGAAGAGGCCCTGCGCGCGCTGCATGGCGCCGACGTGGATGCCGTCCCCTGCCTCACCTTCCGCGCCGTCTTCGAAGCCGTGGCCGAAGGCCGCGTGCACGGCGGCGTCGTGCCGGTGGAAAGCTCGCTGGGCGGACCCGTGGCGGAGACGGTGGACCTGCTGCTGGAGCATGACGTACCGGCGTCGGGCGAACTGTCCCTGCGCATCCGCCACTGCCTGCTGGCCCCACCGGGCCTGGCACTGGACGACGTCCAGCAGGCCCTCTCCCACCCGCAGGCCCTGGCGCAGTGCGCGGGCTACCTGCGCCGGCGGGGCATCACACCGCTGCCGGAGGCGAACACCGCCATCGCCGCGCGGAAGGTGGCGGAGGAGAGGCCTCCACACACGGCTGCCATCGCCAGCCGCATGTCCGCGGACCTGTACGGCCTGGCCGTGCTGGAGGAAGGCGTGGAGGACTCGCCGGACAACTTCACGCGCTTCATCGCCCTGGGGCCCGCGCCCGAACGGACGTGGACGCGGCGGAAGACGGCGCTGGCCTTCACCGTGGAGAACGGGCCGGGCGCGCTGTTCCGCGTGATGAGCGCCTTCTCCTCGCGCGGCCTCAACGTGGCGCGGCTGGAGTCCCGTCCGCAGCGCCGCGCCTGGGAGTACGTGTGGTGCCTGGACGTGGACGGCGCGCTGGAGGACCCGCGGGTACGCGAGGCGGTGGCCGCGGCCCAGGCCGCCTGCGTCACCCTGCGGGTGCTCGGAAGCTACGGCGTGGTGTGAGGCTCGCTCAGGCGCTGGTGCCCTGGAGCCCGTCGCCGCTCTGCACGGCCGTCTCGTACGCGGAGCGCACCAGTTGGACGTAGCGCTGCAACGCGGGGAGCTGCTCCATGCGCAGGGCCTGGGGGCCGTCACACAGGGCGGCCTCCGGGTGCGGGTGGAAGTCCACCAGCACCATGGACGCGCCCGCGATGAGCCCCTGGCCAATGGCGTGGAAGATGTCCGGCAGTCCGTCCGGCGGCGGCGCGGCCTGGCCAATGGCATGCGAAGGGTCCACGCACACCGGCAGGCGCGTCAGCCGGCGCACCACGGGCACGTGGGCGAAGTCCACCATGTTGCGGTGCGGGTCACCCAGGTGCGTCTTCACGCCGCGGAGGCAGAAGATGATTTTCGGGTTGCCCTCGCTCGCCACGTACTCACACGCGTTGAGCGACTCCTCCAGGGTGATGCCCATGCCGCGCTTGAAGAGCACCGGGAAGACACGCTGCTGGCCAATGCTCTTGAGCAGCTCGAAGTTCTGCGCGTTGCGCGTGCCCACCTGGAGCATGACGCCCGTGGCGTTGCCGGAGCGCTCCAGCGCGTCGCGAATCTCGTCGATGTGACGCGGATGCGTCACCTCCATCGCGATGACCTTGATGCCGTGCTTGCCCGCTGACTCGAACACCCAGGGCAGGCAGGCGGCGCCCAGGCCCTGGAACTCGTAGGGGTTGGTGCGGGGCTTGTAGGCGCCCATGCGCGTGGTGCGGATGCCCAAGCGGGCAAGCGCCGCCATCATCGTGTCCACGTTCTCCGGGTTGTCCACGGCACACAGGCCGGCGAACACATTCACGGAGCGCTCGTCGAAGGTGACGCCGTTGTATTCGAAGCCGGCGGACGTCCGCTGGCCCTTGTGCCGGCCGATGACGCGGTACTTCTGCGACACGCGCACCACCTGCCGCACGCCGGGAATCTGTTCGAAGGGCTCCACGGGCACCTGCGCGGTGGAACCCAGCAGGTAGACCTCCGTAATCGTGTACTCGGAGCCACCGATGACGTGCGTCCGCGGCGTCACTCCCTTGTACTGGGAAGCAACCTGGAGGACGGCGGACACCACGGACTCAGGCGAGTCCGGCTCGAGCATGACGATCATCTTCAGTTCTCCCGGGCGGCGTTGTCGTACTACACGCGAATTGCGTGAAGCGTTGCGGAAAATGGCCGCGGCAGATGTAACACTTCGAACCGCTTTGCCGCGTCCGGACTTGAAACCGGAAGGGGGCTGCGTCCCGTCCAGGCCCCGGCGGGCCGCCTGCTAGGCCGGCACGGGGCGGAGCCGGGTGGCGAGCTGGGCGTAGTGATCTCTCTGAGCGGGGTCGCCCAGGTGCTCCCACACGTCTGCCAGGGCCCGGGCGCACTCGGCGAAGCCAGGAGACAGCGTCAGCGCCAGTTCGAAGACGTGGCGGGCCTGGCGGTAGCGGGCCTTGTCCGGGCGACGGGAGCCCCGCGTCAGCAGCGCGTTGCCCAGGGCGTAGATTTGAACGGCGGCGGACTCGCGGTAGCCCGGCGTGGGGTTGAGCTGCGTGGCGCGCTGGAGCAGCTGCGCGGCGGCCTCCGGCTCCCCCAGCTCCAGCTGGCAGAGTGCCGCGTCGCGGTGGGCCTCGGCCTCGGTGGGGTCCACTTCGATGGCGCGCTCGAAGCAGCGCAGCGCCTCCTCGAAGCGCTCCAGCGTGGCCAGTGACGCGCCCTTCGCGGTGAGCGCCGGGACGTGCTTGGGGTCCACGGCGAGCACCTTGTCGAAAGCGAGGATGGCCGCCTCGTGGTTGCCCGCCATGGACAGGCTCACGCCGTCATTGAAGGCCGCGAACAGCAACTTGGACATCTCTCCCCCTGCTCAAGGGTGACACCGGCCACGCTCCTGGGCCGGAGGGTCAGCCTCTCACCGGAGAAGTCCCCATGGAAAGACGTCATTCCTGGGCGCGCTTTCGTCCCGCTGATGGGAGCCATTGGTCCCTACTTCAGATGCGCAGGCCCACCTGTACACCGGGCCACAGGAGCACGCCCCCCGCGTCCAGGTTCGACAGACGGCTCAGGTTCGATACGGGCTCGCCGTTGGAGTCATGCAACACGTTGAGCGTGGGCCCGCCGATGATGGCCAGGTTCCGCGCCACCTGGACCCCCGCCACCAGCCGGAGCTGGTGCAGGCGGCGGTCGCCTTCGAAGGACAGGTTCCAGCCGTAGAGGGTGTTCGTCACCGCGTCCACGTCCAGGAAGAAGCGCTCGGAGATGGGGATGTGCGCGCCGAGCCCCAGGCCCAGCGACCAGTGGCTGGGGCCACGCGCGCCCTCCATGGTGCCCATGCCCAACACGAGCGTCGTGTAGAGGTAGCGGCTGCCCACCTTGATGGCGGTGTTGGCGTAGTTGAAGTCATTACCGAAGGCCTCGACGTGGAACTGGCCGTTGCGCGCGATGCTCACCAGGCCCACCGGAACACCGGACTCCAGCTCCCGCGACACGTTCACGAGCCCCAGCTGGAGGCCGCTCATCCGCCCCGCCACGTTGACGATGCCCACCTGCGCGCCCTTCACGTCACCGCCCACATTGACGAGGGACAGCTGCGCGCCCCGGGCCTCCGCCGCCCAGTTCAGGCCCACGGCCACCTGGAGGCCCGTCACCCGGTCCCGCGCATGGTTGAACGCCACCGCGCCCTGCACACCGTCGACGTTCCCCGCCGTCCAGTTGCCGCCCACGGCCAGCTGCGCCCCCACCAGCGACGTGCCGGACACGTTGGCGCCTACCGCGAGCTGCCCGAGCGAGCCGCTGGACCGCGCCACATTGAGCCCGATCGCGGCCTGGATGCCCTCCGCCTTTCCGTGCGCCCAGTTGCCGCCCACGGCCAGTTGCGTGCCCGACATGTCGCCCCGCACCACGTTGGCGCCCAGGGCCAACTGCAACCCGTCCACCTTGTCCGTGGCCACGTTCGCGCCCAGGGCCATCGCCACGCCGTCCAGCCGCGCCATGCGGGACACGCCCATGGACACGGAGAGATGGTTGTCCACCGGCTCGCCGGCGTTCATCAGGTCATTCGTCTGGAGGCCGGGGAACAAGCCCACGTTGAAGAAGCGCGAGCGGTGCCCGCTGCCCGCCGCTGCGACGTCCGCCACGCCGGCGCCGGCGCCCGACGAAAGACTCGCCGGCAGGGGCCCACCGCCGCGCATGGCCGTCAGCTCCCCCTGCACCGCGCGGAAGGCGGAGGCCGCCAGCACGGTCCGGCCGCCCTCCCCCAGCTCGAACTCCGCCTGCGAGGTCTGGTCCAGCACCTTGCGCATCACCGAGTAACGGCCCTTCTGCAGCCCCAGCTCGGTGGTGCGGCCCGCGTACTTCTTCAGCTCCACCACCAGGCGTCCCTGGGAATCACGGACGTAGAGCCGCCCGTCCACCAGGTCCCCCAGGACGAGCACCGCGGCGGTGGAGCGCAGGTCCGTCATCACCAGGTCGCCCGTGCCCGCCAGCTCGATGTCATACGCGGGGTGCTGCGCCCCGGCCCGCGTCTCTTCCGTGCGGGCCAGCGTCTCGTGGAAGGCGAACTGGTAGGCCTCGTGCAGCGTCACCCGGCCGTCCCCTGAGACGTCCGCCGCGCCGCGCAGGCCGGACACCAGGTTGTGGGTGAAGAACGAGCCGCCGATGCGGTCGGACTCCTGGGACACCTCATCCTCGGAAGACGACGTGAGGATGGCATGGCCTCGCACCGCGGAGGACGCATCCACCATGAAGGCCGGACGCCGCACTCCGCCCTTCTGGCGGGCCAACGTGCCGGACGCGCACGAGTCCAGGATGGCGATGCGCACGTCGGCGGGAAGCGACTCCAGCGCCTTGCGCAGCTCGCGGTAGCCGAAGCGGTCCTTCTGGAGGAGCAGCCCCTGCTCGTCGGAGTGGCCCGAATAGTAGACGAGCGCCTCGATGCGCGTGCCCGGCGTGGTCGCCGCCGCCAGCATCGCCTTGAAGCGGACCAGGGCGGCCTCCAGCGCCGCGCGGTCGCCCTCCATCAGCAGCAGCTTGTCCTTCGGCTGCACCCCTCCGAGTTCCTCCAGCACGTCGCCGAACGAGCGCGCATCGGTGACGGCGTACCGGAGCCGGGCACGGCCCTCGCCCCCGTCGTTGACGCCCACCAGCAGCGCGAAGCGGCGCACCGACGCCTGCGGCGCCGAGGCCGAGGGCGCCGCGGCGGCCAGGGCGGGCACGAGCAGGAGCGAAAACAGGAGGGACCGCGTCATCACCGCACCTTTTCCAACGTGAAGGACGTCTGGCCCAGGGTATCCGGAAGTGGCAGCGGCAGGGTGCGCGCGTCGGTGGGCCGCCGGGCAAGCGCGCGCGCCGCCTCCAGGACCGACGCCACCTCCAGGGGGGCATCGGACGTCACGAAGAGGAAGCGCTCGAAGTCCGGCGCGTCATCGAGCTCGTAGGCATGGGTCAGCGGCACCGCCTCGCCGGGGCCCAGCTCCGTGCTTCCCGACAGCGTCGAGGGATGGTGCAGCGTCACGGCGCCGCGCCCATCCACCGACACCACGACACCATGGCGGCTTCCACCCGACACGTAGCTGAGTTGCAGGACGTCACCGCTGCGCGCCCGCGCCTGTTCACCGAGCAACTCCGGCTCGCCCGCGCCCTGCCGGTGGACCCGCAGGCGCGGCCCACCCTTGATGCGCACGGTGTCCAGCATCACGATGAGCGGCACCGGTGAATTGGACGGCTCCGGCTGCTCCTCCGGCGCGGACATGAAGAGCAGCGCCAGCGAGGCGGCCACGGGGACGCTGAGTGACAGCCCATGCCACCCTTGCGAGTTGCCGCGCCGCACCGTCTCCGTGCGGCCCTGGGACTCGCGCTCGCGCCGGGCCACCTCGGCGGCGACTTCGGCGGGCGGATGACGCGCCAGCGTCTGGCGGGAGTCCGCTTCCAGCCGAGCCAGCCTCGCGGCGCCACCGGGCTCGCGCTCGAGCCGGGCTCGCGCGGCGGACAGCGCCTCTGGCGGCAGTTCGCGCAGGATGATTCGCTCCAGAAGCCAGTCAGGGGTGCCAGGGGCCATGCGCAGTGCGTCTCCAGCGCGGCGAAAAGCCCTCGGTCCCGTGTCCTGCCGCCTCCGGCCTCGCGCGTCTCCTGGAACACCAGCCCCTCAAGAATCTGTCACCCGCCTCCGCTCACAGGGTGAGGACCATCAACTCCTCATCGAGGAACGTCTCCCCCACCTTCAGCGCGTTGGGCTCCACGCCATAGGTCCGGAACCCCAGTGAGCGGTACAGGGCGTGCGCGGGCGCGTTCCCCACCGAGACTGCGAGCAGCAGGCACTTGAGGCCGCCCATCTTCCGCGCCTCGTCGATGAGCGAGGTCAGCAACCGCCGGCCCACGCCTCGCGAGCGGACCTCCGGCGCCACGTACATGCCCCACACCACCGCCTTGTGCGCCAGCCGGGCCCGGGACTCGCGCTTCAGCCCCAACGCGCCCACGAGCTGCCCACCGTCGAAGGCGCCCAGGACACACTGAGACGCCCCCACCAGCCAGCCACGCACGGTCTCCAAGGACAGCGCCGCCTCCTCCTCCACCGAGGCCGCGAAGGACTCCGGGTTGTCCCGCAGCCCCCGCAGCCGCAGCGCCTTGAACGCCTCCGCGTCCTCCGCCACCAGCCTGCGGATGACGAGCTGCGTCGGTCCGGCGCCGTGGCCCTCCGCCTTCAGGAGCGCCGTGTACCCCGAGATGAAGTCCGGGTAGCGCGGCGCCCAGCCCAGCGATTTCAGGCGCGCGTTGGAGATGTCGCGGTCACCTCTCACCGTCTCGTTGAGCTGCTCCAGGGGAATGCGGGGCGGCATCGGCACGCCCAGGCGCTGGCTGAGCCAGGCCACTGGCTCCTCGGTGGGCGCGGAGCGGTCATCCGCGACGCAGTACAAGGCGCCGGGCTCGCCGCGCGTCAGCACCACGCGAATGGACTCCACCAGGTCATCGACGTAGATGCGGGAGATGCGTCCGCCGCCGCCTTCCGGCAGCCGGAGCGACCCCGACAGCAGGCGCGTGTGAATGCCGCGCCCGGGCCCGTAGATGCCGGCGATGCGCATCACCATGGCGCCCAGCGGCAGGTAACGCGACTCCGCCTCGATGCGCTCGCGCGACGACGGCGTGGACAGCTCCACCGGGGTTTCCTCGTCCACGTGGCCCCGCGCACGGCCATAGACGCCGGTGGAGGACAAGTAGACGAGCCGCGCTGGAACCTGGTCGGCCAGCGCCGAGGCGATGCGCGTGTCCAACCCCGCGTCGGGCGGCACCGAGACGACGACGTGAGCCCCCGCCGTGCGCGTCAGCGCATCTTCCAGGTCGGTGACGCGGGCCCCGGCGCGCTCCAGCTCGGCGCGGCGCGCGGCGTCGCGCGTGGCCGCCAACACGTCGCGCCCTGCGCGGGCCTCCGCCACGGCGAGCCGCGTGAGCGTGTACCCAGACCCCAGGAGGACGAGAGGAGGCATCATGTCCCCGCGATAGCGAGACCGCGGGGACAGTGCAAGCGACGGTTACGGCGCGCCTACAGCTCCGCGCTCGCGCGCGGGTCGATGATGCCGCACTCCTTGATTTTGTAGAGGAGCGCCTTGTAGCTGATGCGCAGCTTGGTGGCCGCGCGCCGCTTGTTCCACGCCGTGCGTTGGAGCATGGCGAGAATCGCCTCGCGCTCGGCCAGCATCGCCGCCCGCTTGCCGATGTCCTTCAGCGACAGCTCCCCGGTGGGCGCGGGCGGCGGCGGCGGCTGCGGCACGTCGAAGGGATTGACGTAGCGCGGCGCGGGCACCACCGCGTTCGCGGACTCCATCACCATGGGCGCGTGCGCGGGCGGAGCCAGCGGCGCGACGGACGCCAGGCCGAAGGCGGCGCCGCGCGACGGCATCTCCAGCACCTGCACGGCGGGCGGCGGCGTGCGGAAGCCCTCGTCGTGCGCGCGGCCAAAGGGGCCACCGTCGTCACCCGCGTAGGACGTGGGCAGGGACGGCGCGCTCGCGGGAGCGCGGACCGCGGCCCGCAGCTCGTCGAGCACCAGCGTCGGGTCCTTCAGCACGCACAACCGGCGGACCATGTTCTCCAGCTCGCGCACGTTGCCCGGCCAGTCGTAGTCCGCGAAGGCGTGCAGCACCTCCGTGGGCAGCTCGGACACGCCGCTGAGGTAGCCGCGGCCGTACTTCTTGAGGAAGTGGTCCGTCAGCGGAACCACGTCCTCGCGGCGCTCGCGCAGCGCCGGCAGGCGGATGGCCACCACGTTGAGGCGATAGAAGAGGTCCTCGCGGAAGTTGCCCAGCGCGATTTCCTTCTCCAGGTCGCGGTTGGTGGCCACGACGACGCGGCTGTCCACGCGCACGCTCTTCTTGCCACCGACGCGGAAGAACTCCTCGTCCTGGAGCACCTGGAGCAGCTTGGCCTGGAGCCGGATGGCCATTTCGCCAATCTCGTCCAGGAAGATGGTGCCCTGGTCGGCCAGCTCGAACTTGCCGGGCTTCTCCGCGGTGGCGCCGGTGAAGGCGCCGCGCTCGTGGCCGAACAGCTCGCTCTCCAGCAGCTCGCCGGGCAGCGCCGCGCAGTTCACCTTGATGAACGGACGGTTGCGCCGCTGGCTGCGCGCGTGGATCTCCCGCGCGATGACCTCCTTGCCCGTGCCGGACTCCCCCAGCAGCAACACGGGGACGTCCGTGTCGGCGATGCGCTCCACCAGCGCACGCGCGCGGCGCATGGCCGGCGAGGTGGAGATGAGGACGCGCTGCTCCTGCGCCGAATCCACCACCGGAATCACCGTGCGCGAGGGCAAGATGGGCGCCACGGCCTGACGCTCCGGCGCCCGCGTCCCCAGGGCCCGGGCCAGCGCGTCCTGGAGCTCGTCGTTGCCGAACGGCTTGGCCAGGTAGTCGCTGGCGCCCATCTTCATCGCCCGAACGGCGTCGTCCGCCCCCGCCAGCGCGCTGAGCACGATGACGGGCGCGCCGCCGCCCATGGACTGGTAACGGCGCAGCACTTCCAGGCCGCTCATCTCGGGCATCACCACGTCCAGCAACACCGCGTCGAAGGAGCCCCCTGAGAGCATCTCCAGCGCCTGGGTGCCACTCGCGGCACAGCGCACCTGGTACCCCGCACTTCCGAGCAGCTCGGACAGAAACGTGCGCACCGCCTCTTCGTCATCCACCACCAGCACCGCGATCCGGTCCATCCCCTCGCCTCCACTCGCCCGCTGCATCGAAGTCCTACCCACCCTCACACCGACAGCCGGGACGTGCTCCCGACCATCCGGCGATACTCACGCGCGCGTCGCATGTCCTGCTGCGCCGCGCTCAACAGCTGCGTGGGCGTGCCCACCGAATCCGGGAAGCTCACCGTTCCCAGCTCCAGTGACGTGCGCACCACCTTCCCCTCCACCTGGAAGCGGGCCGTGTCGAAGCGCGCCGCCACGCGGGATACCACCTCCTGAACCGACTCCGCGGGCGTTCCCGGGAGCATCAGCGCGAATTGACAGTCACCCACCCGTGCCACCGCGTCCGCGTCGCGCACCGTCTGCCCCAACACCACCGCGCTGTACACCAGCAGACGCTCCGCCATGCCGCGTCCAAACTCCTTGCGAAAGGCCGACCAGCCCCCCACTTCCGCCGCCACCACGGAGAATCCACCGCCGTAGCGCTCCGCCCGCCGCGCTTCCAGGCTGATGAGCTCCAGCAGGAAGGGCCGGTTGTAGAGCCCCGTCACCGGGTCATGAAGCGCCTGGGCCGTGCCGGCCTCCTCCCCCGCGGCGGCCCGCAGCACCGCGTCCTTCAGCTTCAGTTGCGCGTGAAGCTTCGTCGCCAGCTCCGAGCCACTGCCCGAACGAGGCACCAGGTCCACGCACTGCCCCCGCTCCAGGCAGTACCGCCGGGCCTCGGCGTCCCGCTCATCCACCAGGTAGAGCAGCGGCACCGCGCCATGGCTGAGCTGCCGCAACCGGCGCGCGACCTGGACGGCCGCGAAGTCAGGCGCCTGCGCGGCCAGCAGCACCGCGGCTGGTCGGATGACCTCGAAGAGTGGCACCGCCGCGTCGAAGCGCGTCACGGGCACCACCCGGAAGCCGGCCTCCGCCAGGAGCAGCCGGGTCTGTTCCAGGTCTGCCGCTCGTGGCTCGACGACGAGCACGGTGGGCGGCTGTCCGGCCTTGCCCACTCGCTTCCTTCGCACACCCACCGTTCCACCTTCCCGCGTGAACTTTTCTCCGCCGCTTTTCGAGGCCCACCCCGGATTTACAGCCTCGAACCCCATCCTGACTTCCACATCCCCTCGAATTTACTAGAGAAGGGAAGCGGGCTACCCATTCTGGGCAGCGGATTTAGCAATGGTTGTGCCACCTTTGACCTCATGCAGCCGCGCCTCGAACTCCGCGGCGTCCACGCGGTGCTTGAAGGCAGGCACCCCTTCGATGACGACCACGGGGATGTCGTAACGCCAGGCGGTGAAGGCCTCCGCATCCTCCAGGATGGAGATGATCCGCAGCTCGAAGGGGATGCGAGCGCGCACGGACTCCACGACGGCGGCCGCCTTGTCACAGAGGGAGCAATTGGGTTTCGAGTAGATATCGACGCGCATGCGGGGCAGGATGAACGGTTAATGCGTGGCTTGTCTGGCGACTTCTCGACGATGCCTCTCAAGGACCTCGTCGTCTATCTTGGGAACCGGCGAGCGACGGGGTCCCTGAAGGTGGAGCGTGGGGACGTGCGCAAGCAACTCGAACTGCGCGAAGGCCATGTGGTCAGCGCCAGTTCCAACCAGCCGCGCGAGTTCTTCGGTCAGTTCCTCATCAATATGGGGCACCTGACCGAGGACCAGCTGGAGAAGGCGTTTTCGACCCAGGCGCAGACGCGCATCTTCCTGGGGAAGATCCTGGTGATGACGGGGCTGGTGCCGGAAGCCACCGTTCGCGGCACGCTCAGCCACAAGTTCCGGGAGATGATTCTCGACGCCTTCCATTGGGAGGACGGCGACTTCCTCTTCGAGGCGGCGGACACGGCGCCAGAGGTCGCGGGACTGGAAGTCAGCGTGGACCTGCTGGACGTCCACCGCGAGGGCGAGTTCCGGGAGACGGCCTGGCAGGCCATCCACGCCGTCTTCCCCTCCGGCGCGGTCCGGCTCTCGGTGGACGAGCGCAAGCTGCCCGAGCGAAAGCCCGGGAGCATGGACGAGCGCATCGTCCAGCTCATCAAGGAAGGCCTCACCATCGACGGCATCGCGCTGGCGCTGCACGCCACGGACTTCTTCCTCTACCAGCGGCTGTATGCGCTCTATCGCCTGGACGCGGTGAAGGTGTCCGACGAGCCGCCCGAGTCCGAGATGTCCGTGGTGGAGGAGGAGAACGGAGAGCGGGGCATCATCGGCTCGGAGACGTCGTCGGACGAGGTGCTCCAGGCCGCGCAGCTCTTCCTCGACGCGGGCAACGCGCGGGACGGCGAGGCGCTGGCGCGGCGAGCGCACGAGATGTCGCCCTCCCCTCGCACGGCGGAGTTCGTCAAGGCGGCCCAGGAGAAGCTCCTGGAGCACCTGCGCCGGGAGCTGGCCGACCCGCCCAGGGTCCCCACGCTTCAGGTCGCGCCCGGGCACCTGAAGACGCTCCAGCTCTCCGCGCCGGAGCGCTACCTGCTGTCACGCATCGATGGACGGCGCGACGTGGCCGCCATCGTCCACGTGTCGCCGCTGCAGGAGCTGGATGCGCTGAAGTACTTCGCCGGCTTCGTGGACGCGGCGCTGGTGAAGCTGGCGCCGCGCTGACGGCAGCGTCAGTGCTTGCCAGCGGCGGAGGCCGGGGCCGTCATCTCCACCGGCGCGGGCATCCGCTCCAAGCCCAGGCGGAGCGCCTCGCGGCCCAGCCAGGTGCCCCGGATGCGCCACTTCGGGTCATTGACGATGATGGCGGCCACGGCGACACGCGGGTTGTCCTTGGGCGCGAAGCCCACGAACCACGAGTAGTCGCGGAAGGGCTCGCGATCCGCCAGTGAGCCCGTCTTGCCCACGGCGTCATCCACGCGGAAGCCACGCTCGCGGAACACGGCGCGCGCGGTGCCGCTGGTGACAGTCTCTTCCAGCATCGCCGTGAGGTCCTTCGCGACCTCCGGCGTGAGGACGGGCTCGCCTTCCACCGGGAGCAGCGGCGCCGGGCCCTCGGGCTCGAAGAGGATGGGGTCCACCCAGCGGCCCTCGTTGGCGGCCACCGCGGCGACGAGCGCGCCGTGCAGCGGGGACAGGTACACGTCCCCGAAACCCGCGCCCGTGTTGGCCAGGCTGAACGTCTCCTCGGGGATGGCGGCGAGCGACACATCCGTCGGCACGGGGAACTCAATCTCACGGTTGAAACGGAAGCGGGCCGCCATGCGGCGCAGCGAGTCCACCGTGAGGTGCTTGTTCGTCAGCTTGGCGAAGATGACGTTGGCGCTCTTGCCCATGGCCAGCGCCAGCGAATAGCAGGAGCTGTCCCGCTCGCTGTCCTGCAGGTGCTTCTCGGAGATGCGCCGCTTGCCGCCGTGGAAGCACTCTTCGGTATCCGGCGTGACGCCGGCCTCCAGCAGCGCGCCGCCGGTGATGACCTTGAAGATGCTGGCCGCGGGGAACACCGCGCGAACCGGCAGCCCTCGCAGCTCCGGCCTCGCCGCCGAATGCTCCGCCAACGCCAGCACCCGTCCGGTGGACGGCTCCAGCACCACGGCCGCGCCGTAGGGCGTCTCGTAGTTGCGGAGGATCTGCGTCAGCGACGCTTGCAGCACCGGGTCGATGGTGAGCTGCTTCTTCTTGCCGCCCTTCTCCTTCACCACCAGCTTCCCGCCCTCCAGCGTCGCGCGCCCCATGAGGTCCGCGGACTTGGGAAGCGGCTTCACCGTGGCGATGGGCGGCGCCTTCTCGCGCGAGGGCACGGGCACGGGGGGCACCATCCCCGGCTCCGCGGCGAGCGCCGCCAGTCCGCCGTCCGGCGACTCGCCCCCGAGCACCGCTGCGGCGGAGACGGCGGCGGATCCGGAAGTCCCCGCATCAGGCTGGGCGCCCTGGGACGCCGTGGCGGCCCCGGACGTCCCCGCGTCCGCCTGGGCGGCCTGCGACGCCGTGCCAGGGGCGGCGACCACCACCCCACCGTCTTCGGAGACACCGGCGGACGCGGGCTGCTCCGGCTCGGTCGCTCCAATGACGAGGACCAGGGGGAGCAGCGCGGCGGCGGACAGGAGACGGCGGTGGAAGCGCATTGCTACGAGGGGCTCCGGGGGGTGAGCGACGGCTGGATCCTACCGGCTGGGGGCGCGCTGTCCACGGATGCCTCCCTGGTCGCTTCCGTCCCTCGGTGAAATCAGAAACTTGGCGGAGGGGTGTGCAACTCCGCTAGGTTCGCCCACACTTTGGACGGATTGAAAGAAACGGTGGTCATCTGGAGCGCCGAGCTCCGCCGGGCCGTGCGCAGTGGCCGGACGGTGGTGCTGCTCGGCCTCTACAGCATGTTCTCCGCGTTGGTGCTGCTGGTGGTCGGCTGGCTCGCGGGCGAAGTCCGCAGCGCCGTCGCCAAGCAGTTGGAAGGCGCGGGCGCGGATGCGAGCGCCTCCGTGCAGCTCAACGAGGAGATGCGCAAGGGCGTGCTGGGATTCCTCACCAGCAACGACTCCGCGATGATCGAGGCCCTGGCGCAGGTGCCGCTGGAGGTGTTGATCGTCTTCAAGATCACCCTCTTCTTCCTGCCCGCGTACATCGCGCTGATGGGCTTCGATCAGATCAGCGGTGAAGTGGGCCCACGCTCCATGCGCTACCTCACGGTGCGCGCGCGACGCTCGTCGGTGCTGCTGGGCAAGTTCCTGACGCAGGCGACGCTGCTGCTCGGCCTGGTGCTCATCATCGACCTGGCCATCTTCATCTACGCCCGCGTGGCCAACCCGGACTTCAGCTTCCCCGCCGTGGCGCTCAACCTGCTGAAGTTCTGGCTGGCGGCCATCGTCTTCTCGCTGGCCTACGTGGCCCTCACGACGCTGTGCTCCAGCCTGTTCCGCTCGCCAGCGGTGAGCCTGGTCTTCAACTTCATCCTGCTGTTCGTCTTCTGGCTGATGGACACCATCGGCCGGGCCTCGGGTGACACGGGCAACCTGCGCTTCCTGCGCTACCTGTCCCCGTCGTACTACGCCGGCGACCTGCTGCATCCGGGCCTGGCGCAGTTCGGCGCGAGCGGAGCCGCCTACGCGGTCTTCGCGTTCGTCTTCCTGATGGCGGCCTACGGCATCCTGCGCGCGAGGGACCTGTGAGCGACGTGGCCATTGAACTGTTCGGCGTCTCCAAGCGCTTCGGCCCCAAGGTCGCCGTCAACGGCGTCAGCTTCTCCGTGCCCAAGGGCGCGGTGTACGGGCTCATCGGCCCCAACGGCGCCGGCAAGACGACCACCTTCTCCATGATGTGCGGCTACCTCTACCCGTCCGAGGGCTCGCTCAAGGTCATGGATGTGGACCCCACCACCCCGGGCGCCCTCAAGGGCCGCCTGGGCGCGCTGCCGCAGGACGCGGTGCTGCCGCCCGGCTGGGAAGTGGGCGCGCTGCTGACGTACTGGGCGCGGCTGTCCGCCCTGGCCGAGCCGGAGCGTGAGGCGCGCGAGGCCCTGGACAAGGTGGGCCTCATGGAGGCCTGGAACGTCCAGACGCAGGCGCTCAGCCACGGCATGGCCAAGCGCGCCGCCATGGCCCAGGCCCTCATGGGCAGCCCGCCGTTGGTGCTGCTGGACGAGCCCACCGCCGGGTTGGATCCGCGCGTCGCCGCCCAGGTGCGCCAGGTCATCCGCGACATGAAGGGCCGGCAGACGGTGGTGGTCTCCAGCCACAACCTCCAGGAGCTGGAGGAGCTGTGTGACGCGGCCGCCATCCTCGACAAGGGCACGCTCGCCCAGGCGGGGAGCATGAATGAGCTCACCGGCCAGGGCGCCGAGTTCCGCGTCCAGATTGCTCGCGGCAGCGTCATCATCCCGGAGCTCACGGTGATGCCCCACGTCACGGACGCGCGCATGGAGAGCGACACCGTGCTGCGCGTGCGCTTCAGCGGCGGCGTGGCGCCCGAAGAGGTCATCAGCCAGGTGGTGCGTCACCTGCTGCAGCACGACGTGCTCATCCTGGGCGTCAGCCGCGGCCAGCGCCTGGAAGATCGCGTCCTGCAGATGCTCTGAAGCAAGGCGTGGGCTGGCGGCAGGCGGCTCAACCCGCCTTGCGCACCCAGCCCACGTAGAGGCGCTCCCGGCGCTCCATGCGGACCAGTGGATTCCCCGTAGCCTCGCACCATGCGGGAAGGTCCGCCTCCAACCCGCGATCCGTGGAGACGAGCTCCACGAGCGTCCCTGGCGCCAGGGCTCTCATGGCCTTGGCGAGCTCCAGGATGGGCATGGGGCACAAGGCCCCTCGAGTGTCGATGCGCACGGCGGCGTCCATGATCGGGACTCTGACGGAATTTTTCCGAAGTCTCCCGAGTTTTGGGGCCCCTGAGGGGGCGCGGCTCCCTGGAAGGCCAGAGCGGCTTGCTTGCGCGTCTGGAATTCCCTCTGTTAAGACCGCCGCCCTCTGCCCTCGTTGAAAACCCGCTCGGGCCCACAATGCCGGCCCCATGGCGAAGGAGCAAGACCCACTCATGAAGCCCAATGTCATCGTGGCCCTGCTGGTCGGCCTGGTGCTCGGGTTCGTTGGCGGCCGCGTCACCACTGGCCCGTCCACGAAGTCCGAAGTCGCCAAGGCCGCACCGAACTCTCCCGCCGCCCCGGCGCCGGGTGGACGCCGTCCGGTGGATCCCACCGTGTTCAAGGTGCCCATCGAGAACTCGCCGACCCACGGCAGCGCCGACGCGCTCGTCACCGTGGTGGAGTTCTCCGACTACGAGTGCCCCTTCTGCAGCCGGGCGAACGTCACCATCGAGAAGCTCCAGGAGCAGTACGGCAAGAAGCTCCGCGTGGTGATGAAGCAGAACCCCCTCTCCTTCCACCCGCGCGCCAAGCCCGCGGCCATCGCCGCGATGGCGGCTGGCGAGCAGGGCAAGTACTGGGAGTACCACGCCAAGCTCTTCGCCAATCAGAAGAAGCTGGATGACGCGTCCCTGGAGCAGTACGCCAAGGAGCTGGGCCTGAACCTGGACAAGTGGAAGGCCGAGCTGAACAACCCCAAGTTCCAGGACATCATCACCCGCGACCAGGCCCTGGCCGGCCAGCTGGGCGCCAGCGGTACCCCGGCCTTCTTCATCAACGGCCGCTTCCTGTCGGGCGCGCAGCCCATCGCCAACTTCCAGGCCCTCATCGACGAGGAGCTGGTCAAGGCGGAGAACCTGGTGAAGAGCGGCGTGCCCGCCTCGCAGGTGTACGCGAAGATCATCGAGAAGGGCTCCGAGCGTGCCGCGCCCAAGGCGCAGCCGCAGCAGCCCGCCGCCGCGGTCCGCAAGGTGGAGATCCCCTCGGACTCGCCCTCCTTCGGCCCGGCCACCGCCAAGGTGACCATCGTCGAGTGGTCTGACTTCGAGTGCCCCTTCTGCAGCCGCGTGGGCCCCACCCTGTCGAAGATCAAGGAGAGCTACGCCAAGGACGTGCGCGTGGTGTTCCGTCACCAGCCGCTGCCCTTCCACCCGAACGCGAAGCTGGCCGCCGAGGCCTCGCACGCCGCGCACGAGCAGGGCAAGTTCTGGGAGTACCACGACAAGCTCTTCGCCAATCAGAAGGCCATGGATCGCGCCTCGCTGGAGAAGTACGCGCAGGAGCTGGGCCTGAACCTCGCCAAGTTCAAGGCCGCCCTGGATTCGGGCAAGTTCAAGGCGAAGGTCGAGGCCGACATGGCCGCCGGCAACGCCCTGGGCGCCAACGGCACCCCGACCTTCTTCATCAACGGCCGTGAGTTCGTCGGCGCGCAGCCCTTCGAGGCCTTCAAGCGCGTCATCGACGAGGAGATTGGCAAGGCGGACAAGCTGCTCGCCGCCGGCACCAAGCCCGAGGAGCTCTACGCCAAGCTGAACGCGGAGAACGTCGCCAACGCCCCGACGGCGCCCGCCGCGGCCCCTGGCGCTCCGGCCGAGCCCCCGGTCCAGAAGGTGGACGTGGGCAACGCCCCGGTGAAGGGCGACAAGAACGCGCCCGTCACCATCGTCGCCTTCTCCGACTTCGAGTGCCCCTTCTGCAGCCGCGTGGTGCCCACGCTGAAGCAGTTGGAGGACCAGTACGGAGGGAAGATCAAGGTCGCCTTCAAGAACCAGCCGCTGCCCTTCCACGCCAACGCCAAGCTGGCCGCCGCCGCCGCGCTGGCCGCGCACGAGCAGGGCAAGTTCTGGGAGTACCACGACAAGCTCTTCGCCAATCAGCGCGCGCTGGACCGCGCCTCGCTGGAGAAGTACGCGCAGGAGCTGGGCCTGAACGTGGACAAGTTCAAGGCCGCGCTGGACCAGGGCAAGTTCAACGCGCAGATCGAGGCCGACATGGCGCAGGCCAGCCAGCTGGGCGCCAACGGCACCCCGACGTTCTTCATCAATGGCCGCACGCTCGTGGGCGCCGTGCCCGTGGACGCGTTCAAGCGCGTCATCGACGAGGAGCTGAAGAAGCTCGGCGGCGCGGTGGCCGACTCGAAGTAGTTCCCGCCGGGGCCCGGGTGCCCTGACGCGACAAAGGCCGTCGGACTCCTCTGAGTCCGGCGGCCTTCGTCTTTCCAGCCCTGGCTTCAGGAGACGGCGATGGCGTCAATCTCCACCTTGGAGCCACGCGGCAGCGCGGACACCTGCACGGTGGCGCGGGCCGGCGGCGCGCCGGTGAAGTAGCGGCCATAGACTTCGTTCACCCGGGCGAAGTCGCCCAGATCGGTGAGGAAGATGGTGCAGCGCACGACGTGGGAGAAGTCCAGCCCGCTGGCGGCGAGCACGGCCTTCAGATTCTCCATCACCCGCTCCGCCTGCACGACGACGTCGCCCTGCACCATCTCCATGGTGGCGGGGTCGAGCGGAATCTGGCCGGAGAGGAAGGTCATCTTCCCGGCGTCCACCTGCACCGCCTGGGAATACGGGCCAATGGCCTTGGGGGCCTGGTCGGAGTGGATTGCCTTGCGAGCCATGCGGCGCACCTCGGGGTGAGAGCGGCCCGAATCGGGCCGCCGGGGTTTCCGGGCGCTCTACCACGAAAGGCGAAGGCGGTTAGATGCGCTCGACCGAGTAGACGCCCTGGAGCCGCTCGATGGTTCGCATCAGGTCGGTGAGCTGCTTGAGGTCGGAGATGATGACCTCGAAAGTGTTCACCGCCCGGTCATCTCCGGTGGCCCGGCAGTTGGCCTGGGAGATGTTGACGCCCTTCTTGGAGAAGGTGTTGGTGATGTCCGCCAGCAGGCCCGGCCGGTCCGCGGTGAGGACGCGCAGGGTGACGGGGCGCTTGAAGTCGCCCCGGACGTCCCACGACACGTCCACGCGCCGCTCGGGGTCCGTGGCCAGTGCCTTTTCACAGCCGACCGTGTGCACCGTGACGCCCCGCCCCCGGGTGATGAAGCCCGCGATGGGATCTCCGGGGACGGGGTTGCAACACCGCCCGAAGCGCACGAGGACATCGTCCACGCCGCCAATCTGCACGCCGCTGCGGTTGCTGCGGCCCACCAGCCGCTTCGCCAGGTCGGTGACCCGGGACAGGCCCGGCAGCACCGAGTTGCCGGTTCCACCCGAGGTTGTCGCGGCGGCGGGGTTGGCGTCCCCACGCCCCCCGGCCTCCGCGGCGTTGAGCTTCTCCTGGGGAACGAGCCGGTGCGACAGCTGCTGCGGCGTCACCTTGCCGTAGCCAATGGCCACCAGCATGTCGTCTTCCACGCGGAAGCCCAGGTCCACGGCGGCCTTCTTCATCTCGCCGGACTTGACCAACCGGTTGAAGTTGAGCTGGAAGCGCTTGAGCTCGCGGTCCGCCAGCTCGCGCCCCAGTTGGAGGCTCTTCTCGCGCTGCTGCTGCTTGATGAAGCCGCGGATGCGCTGCTGCGCCCGGCTCGTCTTGACGAAGGTGAGCCAGTCCTTGGACGGGTGCTGCTGGGGGCTGGTGAGCACCTCCACCGTGTCCCCGTTCTTCATCTTGTAGCGGAGCGGGACGATCTTCCCGTTCACCTTGGCGCCCACGCACCGGTTGCCCACGTCCGAATGGATGGCGTAGGCGAAGTCCACCGGCGTGGCGCCGCGAGGCAGCGAGCGCACGTCGCCCTTGGGCGTGAAGACGAAGACCTCATCGGTGAAGAGGTCCACCTTCACCGTCTCCAGGAACTCCTTCGGGTCCTTCAGGTCCTGCTGCCACTCCATCAGCTGCCGCAGCCAGGCGAACTTCTCGTCATCCTTGGAGATGACGGCCTTGCCCTCCTTGTACTTCCAGTGCGCGGCGATGCCTTCCTCGGCGATCTTGTGCATCTCCAAGGTGCGGATCTGCACCTCCACGCGCTCGCTGAGCGGACCGATGATGGTCGTGTGCAGCGACTGGTACATGTTGGGCTTCGGAATCGCGATGAAGTCCTTGAAGCGCCCCGGCACCGGCTTCCACATCTCGTGCACGAGCCCCAGCGCCTCGTAACAGGAGGGCGCGGTGGGCGCGATGATGCGAAAGGCGATGATGTCGTGGATCTGATCGAAGTCGATGCCCTGTGACTTGATCTTCTTGTAGATGCTGTAGACGTGCTTGAAGCGGCCGCTCACCTCGCCCTTCAGCCCGCGCTCGGCCAGCTTGGAGCGGATGACGTCGCACGTGTCCTCGATGTACTTCTCCCGCTCCTTCTTGCGCTTGTTCAGCTTCGCCTGGAGCGCGAAGAACTCCTGCGGTTTGACGTAGCGGAAGCTCAGGTCCTCCAGCTCCGTCTTGATCCACGAAATGCCCAGCCGGTTGGCCAGCGGCGCGTAGATGTCGAGCGTCTCCTGCGCGA
This sequence comes from Myxococcus virescens, assembly GCF_900101905.1. Taxonomy (NCBI): domain Bacteria; kingdom Pseudomonadati; phylum Myxococcota; class Myxococcia; order Myxococcales; family Myxococcaceae; genus Myxococcus; species Myxococcus virescens. The sequence continues at coordinate 95,899 of NZ_FNAJ01000021.1, forward strand.
TGCGGGCCTGCTTCTCCTCCGACATGTGGTCCAACGTCCGCATGTTGTGCGTGCGGTCCGCCAGCTTCACCAGGATGACGCGGATGTCCTGCGCCATCGCGATGATCATCTTCCGGAAGTTCTCCGCCTGCTTCTCCTCCTGCGACAGGCTGGCGGATGCGGAGAACTTGGACAGCTTGGTGACGCCGTCTACCAGGTGGGCCACTTCCGAACCGAAGAGCTCCGTCAGCTCCTCCTCGGTGGCCAGCGTGTCCTCAATGGTGTCGTGAAGGAGTCCGGTGACGATGGACGCCTCGTCCAGCTTGAGCTCGCCCAGGATGCCGGCGACCTCGAGCGGATGGACGAGGTAGGGCTCGCCTGACTTCCGGAGTTGACCCTGATGGACCTTGGCCGAATAGACGTAGGCCTTCTTGATGATGTCCAGGTCGGGGTCGGGGTGGTACTGGGAAACCCGTTGGAGGATGTCGTTCAGGCGAATCATCGAATGAGGAGCAATCGTAACTTTGCACCAACGGAGGGGCAACGTTGCCCCACACCTGGACGTCACCTCCCTCTGGGACACCCCAGTTGGTGCGTTCGCTTTCGTTGACCCGGTGTTTTACGGCCCCGTAGATTCGCCTCCGCACATGTCACAGCTCCTGCTGTCCTCCCTCGCCGTGGTCTGCCCGAACTGTGACGGGTACAACTCGCCTCGCTCGGCTGCATGTGTGCTCTGCGGCCAGGCGCTGGGCGAGCCCGCTGCCGCGCCCCGCCCCGCCGCCACGAAGCCGCCCCTCGCCGTCCCCCGGCCTGGTACGCCGCCCGGCAGCCGGCCGGTCGCGGTGTCCAATTTCCCCGGCGGCAAGGTGGCGGAGCCGGTGATTCCACCCGCTCCCAGCGCCATTCCACCGGGCCTGCGCCCCTCTGCCCGGACGCCGCCCCCCACCGCCGCGGGCCTGACCGTGGAACGGCCGCAGCAGCGCACCCCCACGGCGCCCCCGGGCATCATGGCCCGCACGGGCGGCGCCTCAGGCCCGGCCACCACCCGTCCGCCCCCGCCAGTTCCGGACAGCGCGATGCCCAGCCGGGCCGGCGTGGCGACCACGGCGCCGCGCCCCGCCCCTCCGGCCGCCTCCCGGTTCGGGCTCGCGGTCATCGCGGGCTCCGCCCGGGGCCAGCGCTACAAGCTGCCTGTCACCGGTTGCGTCGTGGGCCGCCAGCGCGGCGCCATCCTGTTCGCGGACGACGCCTTCGTGTCGCCCCTACACGCCACCTTCCTGGTGAAGGATGGCGCGCTGTACGTGCGGGACGAGTCCAGCGCCTCGGGCGTCTTCGTCACGGTGGGGGGCACGGAAGCCCTCACCCCGCGCACCCACTTCAGCGCGGGCCAGCGCCTGTTCCGTTTCACGGGCCGACTGGAGCCCCAGCCCCCCGTGACGGGACGGCCCGCCATCTACGGCGCCCCGGTGCCACTGGGGCAGGCCGTCTACGGTGTGGAGGAGATGCTCGTCGGTGGCCGGGCGGGACGCGCGGTGGTGACGGCGGCGCCGCTGCTCACCATCGGCCTGGCCCACTGTGACTTGAGCTTCCCAGGCGACGAGGGCCTCGCGGGCCGCCACTGCGAGCTGTCCCCAACGCCCACCGGTGCCCTGCTGAGGGACTTGTCCGGGGGCCTGGGCACCTATGTGCGCCTCGCGAGCGGCGTCGAGCGTCCGCTGCGCCCGGGAGACCGCGTCCGCCTGGGACAGCATGTGCTTCAGGTGGAGACGCTGGGCTGACGCGAGGCAGGCTGTGCCGTGGGGCATGCGCCCCGGTGCCCCTGAAGCTTCGTGTCCCGGGGCGGCAAGCCGACACCGCCCCTCGTGACGCCCCCCTCAGGGCGACGCGGGCTGCGCCACGGTGCCGCTCAGGCGCTGCTCGATGAGGGCACGCGCCTTGGAGGCGGGCTGCTCGCGCAGGTGACGATTCCACCAGCCCCGGGCCTCTTCCTTGTCCGGGTTCTGCCGGTGCCAGTAGACCTCGCCCAGCTTCAGGGCCAGCTCCGGGTCACCACTGCGGCTGAAGGCCTCGCGGTACTTCGTCGCCGCCAGCCCCACGTCCGCGCGCTGCAGTGCCTTGTCACCCTCTCGCGCCAGCTCCAGCGCGCGCTCGACGTTGCGCGCGCCCGAGACAATGGCCCGGTCGTAGAGCGGCACGTCGGGGCTCGCGCCCACGGCGGAGTTGTTGGCCCCCGCCGGCACCGGCGCATTCGTGGGCAGCGCATAGGGCAGGTCCTGCGCGCCCCCGCTGCCCGCGCCCATGAAGAAGTAGTAGGCGAAGAAGCCCAGCGCGGCGACCACCAGCAGGATGGTCAGCGACTTGAAGAAGAACGCCACCCCGCTGCTGCCGCCGGCCCCCGGCTGCGTGTGGACCAGCGAGTCCGTGTGCTCACGCGTGGCGGCCATCGCGTCGGCGTTCGCGGGCAACGGCTCCAGCACACCCGGCAGGGCGCGCACCGTGGCCTCCATGGTCACTTCGTTGCCCCACCCGGGGAGTGTGGCATCCCGGACATCACTCTGCGGACTGGCGGCGGACTTGCGCGGCAACGGCGCCAGTACCGCCGACGAGGCGGCCGAGCGCCGCGGCGCCGACTCCATGCGGCGGCGTTCCTTGTCCACGGCCTGCAGTTCGGCCTTGAAGGCCTCGGCGCTGGCGGGCCGGTCCGCCGGGTTCTTGGACAGCGCCCGGAGGATGAGCCGCTCCATGGCCGGAGAGATGCGCGCATCCGGCCGGCGGCGCGTGGGCGGCGGCGGCTCCTCGGTCAGGTGCTTGGTGGCGAAGCCCACCGCCGAGTCCGACTCGAAGGGCAGCAGGCCCGTCATCAACTGGTAGAGGATGACGCCCACCGCGTACAGGTCCGAGCGGTGGTCGAGCTGTGAGCCCCGCGCCTGCTCGGGCGACATGTATTCGGGGGTGCCGCACACGAAGCCCGCGCGGGTGAGCGCCGGACCGTCGTCCGTGGAGTCGGTGATCTTCGCGATGCCGAAGTCCAGCACCTTGACGAAGTCGGGCTCGTTGCGTCGCGGCTCCACCATGATGTTCTCTGGCTTGAGGTCGCGGTGGATGACGCCGGCGCCGTGCGCGTCCGACAGCGCGCTCAGCACCTGACTGACGATGCGGACCACGCGCCCCTCGTTCAGGGGCCACTCGCGGCTGAGAATCTGGTGCAGGTCCTGCCCCGCCACGTACTCCATGGCGATGAACAAGGCCCCGTCCTCGGCCTGGCCGAAGTCGAGCACGCTGATGGAGTTGGGGTGGTTGAGGCGGCTGGCGGCCTTGGCCTCGCGCTGGAAGCGCGCCACGGTGCGCTCGTCCGACAGGAGCGTATGCCGCAGCACCTTCAGCACCACCACCTTGTCCAGGGAGAGCTGCCGGGCGCGGAACACCTTGCCCATGCCGCCCTCGCCAATGAGGGCTTCGACCCGGTACTTGTAGGCAATCGTCTTGCCGACGTACTCGTCCGTATCGGGCGTGCGCACGAGGGTCGCGCCACAGGCGGGACAGAAACGGGAAGATTCTTGGGCGTCAGCGCCGCAGGAGGGGCAGTGCAAGGAAACGATCCCCAAAGGGGTGGGACACCGACTTCATCACGTCGCTCGGGTGGGGGGCAAGCCGCGTGCAACGCAAGTCGAGCAACCGAGCCCCGGCCCTGGTACAACCCCTAGCCCTCCATGGACGCGATGGAATACTGCCCCCGCTGTGACACCGAAAATCCTCGGGACGCCTCCGTCTGCCGCGCTTGCGGCTCGCCGCTGCGCTCCGGAACGATGGTGATGGCCGTCGCCAGCGTCGCTTCGCGCCCGCAGGTCTCCATCCGCGTGGTGCGCGCCGATGGCGGCCCCGAGTCCGTCGTCCGCATGCAGCGAGACACCCTCACCTGCGGCCAGCAGGCGGACATCTCGCTCACGGACGACCCCTTCATCATGCCGCTCCAGGTCCGCTTCTTCTTCTCCGGCGTCCGGCTGGCCGTGGAAGACGTGGGCGGCGCCAACGGCGTCTTCGTCCGCCTGCGCCAGGAGCGAGAGCTGCCCCCCGGCGGCGAGCTGCGCCTGGGGCGCCAGCGGTTGGTGCTGGAGCCCATTCCCACCGCGGCCACGGGACCGGGTGGAACCCAGGTCTGGGGTTCACAGGATCCCGGCTACCGGCTGCGGCTGGTGCAGCTGCTGGAGGGAGGCCTGCGAGGCGGCGCCTTCCCCCTGCGCGAAGGCGACAATCTCCTGGGCCGCGAGCAAGGTGACCTCACCTTCCCCACGGACGGCTTCGTGTCCGGGCGGCACGCCGTGCTGCAGGTGCGGCAGGACCGGCTGCAGGTCCGGGACGTGGGCTCGTCCAACGGCACCTTCATCCGCCTGTCGGGCCCGACCTTCGTGGACAACGGGGACCACTTCCTCATTGGCCGTCAGCTGCTGCGCGTGGAAATCCAAGCGCCCACGTCCTGAAATGCCAAGGGCCGCACGGGGGTATCCCCCGCGCGGCCCTCACTGCCTCGGTGCTCAGCCGTAGGATTTCTCCTTCTTCTCCTGCTCTTCCTTGCAGCGGATGCAAAGCGTCGTCACCGGGCGCGCATCCAGGCGCTTGGGCGAGATGTCCTCTTCACACCGCTCGCAGACGCCGAAGGTGCCGTCCTCGATGCGGACCAGCGCCTTTTCGATCTTCTGCAACAGGAACTTCTCCCGGTCCCGCAGACGGAAGACCATTGACTGCGCATACTCGGAAGACGCCAGGTCGATCTCATCGGGAAGGTCGTCCGTGTCGAAACTGGACTCCTCCACCAGGGTCTTCTTGGCGCTCTCGAGCAGGCTCGCCTTGCTGTCCTCGAGCATCTTCTTGTAACGCTTGAGATCTTTCTGGTTCACAGCCTTCGCTCCAGTTCAGCGAGGTTTTGGGGCCCTGCACCCCAAAAAAAGGGCCCGAAAGCTTCATTCATGAGGTCTTCAGTGTCAAGCTGACGTGGGTATGACCAAGGGTGAAGGGAGGGGCGTTTGACCGAGAACACGAAGTTTGATCGGGAGTTCCTGCGCTCGGCTCTCTCGTTGGCCGGCAAGAACGAAGTCGATCACTTCCTATATATCTGCGACACGCCCATTCCCGCCGAAGAGTTTCGCGGCCGGCCTGCGCGCAAGAAGCTCGTCTACGCCGTCACGATGCCCAAGCTCGCGGAGGAGCACCTCGCCAAGAAGGTCCGCGCGCTCGTCATCCCCGCGTACGACTACTCCCGCACCGAGCGCGTCAAAGTGGCGCTCGTGTCCGCGCTGTCCCAGGGAGCGTTCAAGGAAGGTGACCTGGTCCTGTGCATGACGGGCAAGGTGGGCCGCGCGCCGGACACGCTGATGCAGATGCGCATCGGCGGCTCGCTCGATGACCGCGTCGCCATCGAAGGTGTGAAGCTGGGCGATGAGTTCAACTCCCAGGTGGTGGACGCCCTCATCCAACTGGCGCTGCAGATTGGCCAGGAAGGTTTCGAGGGCCACCCCATTGGCACCATCATCACCATTGGCGCCCACAACACCGTGATGGAGAAGAGCCGGCAGATGACCATCAACCCGTTCCAGGGCCTCTCCGAGGCGGAACGGAACGTGCTCGACCCGAAGATTCGCGAGGCCATCAAGAACTTCTCCGTGCTCGACGGCGCCTTCGTCATCCGCGAGGACGGTGTCGTCCTGGCCGCGGGGCGCTACCTGTCCGCGGCGGATGAGGCCGTGAAGATTCCGCTCGGTCTGGGCGCGCGGCACGCTGCCGCCGCCGGCATGACGTCCACCACGGGCTGCATCGCCCTGGTCGTGAGCCAGACGTCCGGCGCGGTGCGGCTCTTCAAGGGCGGCAACATCGTCCTGGAGCTGCACCAGACAGCGCGCCGGACCTGAAGGCCGCGCTCATTCCTCCTGCGACTTCTCCTCGCGGTAGATGTCCGCCAGTGCGTGCGCGCGCTCGATTTCATCCCGAGCCGCGTCCACCACCAGCGCCTGGTCGAAACGGGCCACGCGCTCGCGCAGGGACTCGGTGACGAGCCCGCCCATGGTGAGCCGCGCGGACGCGCTCTCCCGCTCGTGGCGCAGCTCCGCCACGCGATCGCCCAGCTCGCTCGCGGCCTCCAGCAACAACCGCCCGTCCGACTCGGCCCGCTCCAGCGAATCACGCGTGCTGGCCAGGAGGTCCTCCGCCTGCGCCTGGTCCTTCTCCAGCACGCGCACCGCCCGAGCGTCACCGCGCTCCTTCGCGGTGGCACGCCGCGAGGTGAGCTCCAGCAACCGGCGCGCGTAGCGCTCCTCCGCGCGCACCAGGTCCGCCTTGAGCGCCAGCAGCGTGGCCGCGGACTTGCGGACCTCGGCGGCCTGTCGCTCCAGGTTTTCGATGAGCTGGTCGAAAGCAGCCAGCGGGTCCGCTGGGCGCGACGGCTCCTTCTTTCGTCTCCTCAGCAGGCCGAAGAACATGGGCGTGGGCGCAGCCTACCCGAAGGGCCGGCACAACAGCCGCACGCGCTGCAATGCCTCCTGCGTGGCCTGCCCACCCGCGGACAACGCGGACAGGTAGCGCGCCGGGGTCAATCCGTACACACCCAGCAGGTGTTGAAGCAGCAGCAAGCTCTCCGCCGCGCGCCGGTCCGCGGGGGCCAGCGACGCCGCCTCCACCAGCGCGCCCAGGATGTCCGCGACACGGTGCGTGACGTCCTTGCCAGTCGGCTCGGCTCCGGGGGGCAGCGTGGGCTTCTCCGGGAAGAGCGCATCGAACGAAGCGTCCACCGCCACGGTCCGCGGAGCGGCCCGCCCTGCGGCGACCGCCTCCAGCGCCTCCAGGTGCGGCGTGAGCTGCTCCAGCGCATCACCGGACGCCGGCACGTCACGCGGCAGCAACGTGCGCCAGGGCGTGTCGAACTCCGTGCGCGCCCACAGAATCTCCTCGTCGGAGAGGTGGTGGTAGAAGGCGCGGCCTCCGGCGGCCCGCTGCTCCCGGACGAGGAGGCGGAGGTCCGGGTTCTCCTCGCCCAGGGACACGAAGCTCAACGCGATGTCCAGCGCGTCCATGGGTGCGCGGGTGCGGCGGATGAGCTCCAGGTCCACGCGGTCCTCGCCGTCAGTGACGAGCACCACGGTGGCCCGAGCGAGGTACGGGTCCCTCCCCTGCGCGGCGCGGATGGAGTCGAACGCGGACATCAGCGCGAGCGTGATGTCCGTCTGCCCCTCCGCGGGTGACTCGCGGAAGAGCTTCTCCAACTGCCGGGTGGCCTCCAGCGCGGAGTCCACTCGCGCCAGCTCGGTGGGCACGTCATTGAAGAAGCTGAAGTACAGCGGGTCGAAGTGCTCGCCCCGGCGGGCCTTGACGCGCAGGTTGTTGAGCTCCGCGATGACAATGGCGTCCCGGAAACGGGCTCGCGCGCCGTGCATGGAGCCCGACGCGTCGCAGACGTAGACCCGCACCGCGGTGCGCTTCACCTTCCGGGGCCGCGGGGGCGGCTCGTCGTCCAGGTACGCGCGCACCAACTGGTGACTGGCGGCCAGGTCGCGCAGCAGCATCCGCGGGTCCGTCAGGACGAAGTTGTTCACCTCGTGGAGGCTGCCCGTCGTCTCGTAGGTCATCGTCTGCGTCGGGTACGGGACACGCCGGGACACCGCCCGCGCGGTGCGCGTATCCGCCAGGACGATTTCCTCCGACAACGCGTCCTCCACGTCGAAGTAGCGGGCACAGCCCGCCGCCAGCTCGAACGTGGAGAGCTGCTCGGGATCCAGGGAGAAGGCCAGGTCCGTCAGCAGCTCATCGGCCTTCGGAGGGCCCGGAACTTCGTCAGGCGCCGTGGGCGCTTCGCCGAACCAGTGCGACAGGCCATCGAGCTCCGCGCGCTCCATCAGCGACGACAGCTGAGAAGGTGCCGGCAACATCGGTGTCAGCGCCGCCCGGGCCGCGTCCGCCAGCGCCGCGTCCCCTGCCTCCAAGGCCCGCTCGTAGAGCCCCTTCAACGAGCGGTAGGCCACCTGGGGCTCGCGCCGGGCCGTGTGACGCACGTGCCGCAGCAACTCCTCCATGGAGCGCACGGCTGGAACGGCCCGCACCCGCTCGCGGGCCTCGGCCACCTGGCGCCGCAGCACCATGCCTCGCTCGCGGTCGTGGTCCGCGCCCAGGCGGATGAGCAGCTCGTGCGCCAGGTCCAGGTCCCGGCGCTTCTGCATGACGTCCGTGGGGTTGGCCCGGGCCCGCTCCGCGAAGAACTCCGCCACCGCCAGACGCGCACTGGTGGGCGCAAGACGCGGGGTGCTCCCATCGATGCGCCCGTAGATTTCCAGCGCCGCGTCGTCCTCCTCCGGCTCCGACGGAGGACGGGCGAAGAGGTCCGCCACCTTCACCACGCGCGCCAGCTGGATGAAGCCCTTCTCCAACACCGCGACCGCGCCGGGAAGCGACTCTCCCTTGCGCCAGGCCCGCTCCACGAGCACCAGGCACTCCTCCACCTCCTCGAGTGCTTGATGGGCCCTGTCGAGCAGCCCCTGCGCCAGTGCCCCCGCCCTGCCCTTCCGCAGACCCAGCTCCTTGAGGAGCCGTGCGTCCGCCGACGTGTGCACGCCCACCCGGTCCAGGTCCCGGTCCAGCGAGGCCAGCATTGGCAGCGCGACATCCTCGGGCCCGCGAGCACGTCGCCCCAGCAGCGTCCACGCCCGCCAACCGCCGCGAGCAGGCGCGGGCTGGTGGAGCGCATCCAGCCGCTGCCGGAGATCCGCGAGGCGCCGGGCCAACACGCTCAGCGCCCCCTCTCCGCTTCAACCAGTCGCCCGCGGGAGCGCCGGGTCATGGTGTGGACCGCCGCGCCAGCACCTGCCTGCTGAAGCGCCCGAAGTCCTCGTCGATGCCGCGCAGCTGCCCCTCCAGACGCCGAGCCCCCTCGCCCAGGTCACCGGGCATGGTCCCCAGCAACGCGAGGACACCCCGCAGCCGAACCAGCTCGCCTTCCTTCAACGCGAGCATCGGGAAGCGGCTGCGCACCAGCCGGTCCACGGTGCGTTCGGCATCCGTGCGCTCCGTCATGGATTCAGGCGGTGGGAGCGACGTGAGCAGCTGGGTCAGCCAGCTCCGCAGGTATTTGACGCGCGTCTGGACGAACCCGAGCTCTGCCTGGGCCACCGCCGAACGCACGGCCTCCGACAGGAAGCCGGGCGAGGCAGCGCCGTGGTTCGCGGCCAGCTGTCCATCCAACCCCAGCAGCGCGGCCAGCTCTCCATCAGGCGCCTTCGCCGCGAAGTCGCCCCGGTAGAAGACGTAGGCGTCCCCGTTGAGCACCGACGTGGACGCGGGCGGCGGGCTGGGCACATCGCGCGTGAGGAGATGGGCATGCTCGCGCAGCCGGGACTCGATAATCTCCCGGCACTCGGCGAACACCGCGTCGACGGACACCCCCTCACGCCGGAGGTTCTCCGCCACCGACTGCACCGCGCGACCGTACTGCTCGATGCGTTCGAAGGGCGTGGAGGACAGCACCTCCCGGGCGTAGGCAATGCCCAGTGGGAGCAGCAGCTCCTGTTTGAGGCCCTGTTGCGTGGGGTCCAGGACAGCCAGGGCGTTCTCCAGCTGCGTCAGGCGGCGCGAATCTCCCGCCAGCGCTTCGAGCGGCTCCCGACGTCCCCGGGCCAGGTTGCCCTGGAACGAGAACACAGCGCGCCGGCGCAGCGCGGACACGACCCGGCTCCGGACCTCAGCCTCGGCCGTGAGCAGGCGCTCCGATGCGGCGGGCGCGCCGTCCGACAGCTGTCCCGCCAGCTCTCCCGTCTGGGAAAGCTCCTCCTCCAGGTTGTCCGCCAGCCCGACCAGGCCCTCCAGCTTGAGCCCGTCCTCGAAGTCCACGCTCTCCGCGGACAGGGCGATCATCTCCTGGGCACCTTCCAGAAAGCGGGCCGTTGCCTCGCACAACGCCCCGTAGCCCGGCCGCAGCTCGGGGACGCCGCGACAGAGCGTCAGCACGTCGCCGAACGACACCAGCAGTGCGATGCCGCCCCGCCCCTCACCGTGCCCCGCCATGCCACGCGCCAGCCGCTGCTCCTGCGCCGCCACCAGGGCCCGCGCCGCCGCCACCAACGGGATCCGGTTCTGCGCGTGGCGCGGCCCGGGCACCAGCTTGGTCAACAAGGCCCGCGCCGTGGTGGAGACAACGCCCGGCTGCCAGTTGCGGCTCACGGACTCGACGGAGCTCACCTCTTCGGAGGACCCGAGCGCTTGCGCCTCGCGCTCCACGCCGCCCCCCAGCTCCCGCTGTATCTTGGCCAGCGCTTCGTCGAAGGCGCGCTGTTCCAGGCGGACGATTTCGAGCTGCGCCCGCTCCCGAGGGTCCACCACGGACTTGAGCAGCGCCTCCGTCTCCTCCGCTGGCGGTCCTCCCAGGAGGAAGAACCAGCGCAGCGAATCCAGGTCCTCGACGGTGGCCTCCAACGCCCGCTCGGGGCGCCGGTAGATTTGATCCCGCACCACCGCGGCCTTCAGCGCCCACAGCGCCTTCACCACGGAGCGCTGGGAGAAGTACTTCGTCGGCACGTAGTCCGGCAGCTTCGCCACCTGGGCCGCGAGCGCGCGCTCTAGCGCATCCGCCAGCAACTCCACGCCTTCCATGACGTGGCTGGGCACCACCACCTTCGTCACGGCGTCCTGCAGCAGGTCCACCTGCTGCAACGACAGCTGCGCGCGCAGGTCCGGCCGGGCGAAATGGGAGAAGCGTTGCAGCATGGCCGCCCGGCTCTCCCGGCGCGCGAACGACTTGGGCACGAAGCAGATGAAGCTCAGCCGGTCCGCGAAGGCCAAGAGCAGCTCCGGCGAGCGCGCCAGCACCTCGGAGAGATACCGGTTGCTCGTCATGACGACGCACTCGATACGCCCCGTCGTCACCCGGCGGCCGTGCTTGAGCTCCCGCTCATGCAGCACGTTGAGGATGGAGCGCAGCAGCATGTCCCGGCCGTCGAAGATCTCGTCCAGGAAGGCGTGCTCGGAGCCCAGCATGCCTTCGTCGGTGAGGTACTCGGTGCGTCCCGTCTCCGTGAGCACCTTGAAGTCCACCGGGCCGATGAGGTCCGTCTGCACGGTGGACTCGGCCAGCTGCTTGGAGAAGAGCGACGGCAAGCCCGTGCGCTCGTCAATGATGCGCCCCAGGACGGCGCTGGCGATGGCGCTCTTGGCCGTTCCAGGGGGGCCCACCACCAGCACGTGCTCGCGCCCCAGGAGCGCCAGCTCCAGCTGCGTGAAGAGTGTCTCTCGCTCCAGGTAGGCATCCCGGAGCTCGGTGAAGAAGTGCCGGAAGGCGCGCGCGGCCTGGAGGTATGTGGACGGTGGAGATTGCACGGACGAACCCGAGGTGGCGGGGAACCGCCATGCTATCCGCCACGCGCGTCCTATTTGAAGTGGACCACGCACGCTCCGTCTGGGCATTGACGTCCCGCGATGCGGAAGCGATGGCGGGCCACGACGCGGTAGAGCGCATCCAGGAGCTGCCGCAGGCCCGGCACGTAGTACACACGGAGCAGCCGTCCCAGCGGCCGTCGGCCCAGCGCCAGGACAATGGCCTCCAGCCCCTCCACCACGGCCCCATCCGGGAGGACCAGTTGCAGGGCCCGCTCACAGCGGTCCGCCGTGACACCCGGGAAGGATGCCAGCACCCCGTCCTCTCGAAACGAGCGCAGGCGCGTCCCCGTCCCGCCCAGCAGCCGCTGGAGCTGCCGGGCCGCCCCACCGCACAGGCGGCAGTGCCCGTCATAGAGAATCACGTCATGCCCGGGAGGTGTCGTCCGCAGCACGGGCGCCATCAGCGAGGCCTCAGCGTGTCATGCAGGTGCGCATGCACCGCGCGCCAGATGTCGTGCTGCCGCTCGATGGGGTCCATCAGCGTCATGCCCACCGACGTCGCGGGCGAGCTGCCCTGGAAGGCCGAGTACTGACGCACCTGCGTGCCCCCCGCGCCGTCCTCGGCGAAGACGAAGCGATTCGTGCCGCGCAGCGGGTGCCCATCCAGCGTGGTGATGTGCAGCGTGTTCGCGCCCGGCTCCAGGCGCACGGTGATGGGCGCCCACACGGGCGGAAATCCCGTCTCCTCCAGGAACAATTTCGCGCCATCCACCAGCGCCGCCGTCGCCGGCCGGACGCGGATGCCGGCGGCCTCGAACACCGCCGATGGGTGACGGACGAAGTAGGCGTAGGCCTGGGCGGGCGCCACGTCCGGAATGCTGCTGGTGTAGTCCGTCAAGGACGTGGGCGCGCCGAGGATGGGCGGACTGGGCTTCAGGTGGTCCAGGTGGATGCGCGCATAGCCATCCACGGCGGCACCATCCCCCATCAACCGGCTGGCAGCCGCGGCTTCGGATTGAGCGGCCGTGAGCGCCCCCTGCCGCACCTGCTCCATCAGGTTGCCCGTAGGCCTGGGTGGAAACGCGCCGCCCACGCCGAAGTCGAACTGGTTGTCGGCGCCCGTGCGAGGCCCCGAGCGCGGCCCGGGCACAGACAGCGCCGGTGGACGCCCCAAGGAAGGCCCCCGGTAGGGCTCCGCCGTCGACGACGCCACGGCGGAGGCCGGCCGGCACTGCGCCGTGCGAGTGGGAGGAGGAACGACCGCCGGCGCAGCGGCGCCCTCGGAGGGAGCGGTACCGGGCGGAAGGAAGGACGGTGACGACTGGATGCGGGACATGGAACGCCAGCCCCTGCATCCCTGCCGCCAGTCCTTGCCCCAGTCCCATCAACCCCTTGGCACGGCCCGACGTCCCGCTTCCCGTACGCCCATCCTCCCTTTCGGAACACCCCTCCACCCCGCAAAGCAGAAGGGCCGGCCCCACACTCGCGTGGGAGCACCGGCCCTCTGCGTTACTTCAGCGGCTCACCGCTTCCGAACTAGGACTGGCGGAACTCGGCGTCCACCACGTCGTCCTTCTTGGGGCTGGCCTGCGAGCCCGGCGCCGCGGAAGGACCAGCACCCGGAGCACCCTCGGCGCCCGGCGCGCCGCCCGTGGCGCGGTACATCTCCTCGGCGGCCTTGTAGCTGGCGGCCTGGAGCGCATCGAGCGCCGTCTTGATGGCGTCCTTGTCCTGGCCGTCGCGGACCTTGTTGATCTCCGCCACCGCGTCCTCGAGCGCCTTCGCCGTGTCCGCGGACAGCTTGTCCTTGTTCTCCTTCAGCAGCTTCTCGGCCGCGTAGGACTGGCTCTCCGCCTGGTTCTTCATCTCCACCAGCTCGCGGCGGGTCTTGTCGGCCGCCTCGTTGGAGCGGGCGTCGGCGACCATCTTCTCCACCTCGTCCTTCGCCAGACCGGACGAGTGGGTGATGGTGACCTTCTGCTCCTTGCCCGTGGCCTTGTCCTTGGCGCTGACGTTGAGGATGCCGTTCGCGTCGATGTCGAACGTCACCTCGATCTGCGGCACGCCACGCGGCGCCGGCGGCATGCCCGTCAGGTGGAAGCGGCCGAGGCTGCGGTTGTCGCCCGCCATCTCACGCTCGCCCTGGAGCACGTGGATCTCCACCTGCGTCTGGCCGTCCGCGGCCGTGGAGAAGGTCTCCGACTTGCGCGTGGGGATGGTGGTGTTGCGCTCGATGAGCTTCGTCATCACCCCGCCCAGCGTCTCCACGCCCAGGCTCAGCGGCGTCACGTCCAGCAGGAGGATGTCCTTCACCTCGCCGGAGAGCACGCCGGCCTGCACCGCGGCGCCCACCGCGACGACTTCGTCCGGGTTCACCGAGCGGTTCGGCTCCTTGCCGAACAGGCGCTTCACGGCCTCCTGCACCTTCGGGATGCGCGTGGTGCCGCCGACGAGGACGATCTCGTTGAGGTCCTTCGGCTCCACGCCCGCGTCCTTGAGACACTTGCGGCAGGGCTCCAGCGAGCGCTCGATGAGGTCGTCGATCATCGCCTCGAACTTGGCGCGCGTGAGCTTGACGTTGAGGTGCTTCGGGCCCGTCGCGTCCGCGGTGAGGAACGGCAGGTTGACGTCCGTCTCCATCGCGGCGGACAGCTCGATCTTCGCCTTCTCCGCGGCCTCCTTCAGGCGCTGGAGGACCATCTTGTCCTTGCTGACGTCGAGCCCCGTGTCCTTCTTGAACTCGGTGATCAGCCAGTCCATGATCCGCAGGTCGATGTTGTCACCGCCCAGGTGCGTGTCACCGTTGGTCGCGAGCACGTCGACCACGTTCTCGCCCACCTCGAGGATGGACACGTCGAACGTGCCACCGCCGAAGTCGTAGACGGCGATCTTCTCGTCCTTCTTCTTGTCCAGACCGTACGCGAGCGCCGCGGCGGTCGGCTCGTTCACGATGCGGCGCACGGTGAGGCCCGCGATTTCACCCGCGTCCTTGGTGGCCTGGCGCTGGGCGTCGTTGAAGTACGCGGGGACGGTGATGACCGCCTCCGTCACCTTCTCACCCAGGTAGTTCTCCGCCGCGCGCTTCAGCTTCAGCAGCACCTGCGCGCTGATCTCCGGCGCGCTGTACTGCTTGCCGTCGATGTCCACGCGCGCATCGCCGTTGGGCCCCCGGGCGACCTTGTAGGGGACCAGCGTGGCCTCCTCGGACACCTCGTCGTGCCGCCGGCCCATGAAGCGCTTGCTGGAGTAGATGGTCCGCTCCGGGTTGGTGATGGCCTGGCGCTTCGCCACCTGACCGACCAGACGCTCCCCGTCCTTCGTGAACGCGACCACCGAGGGCGTGATGCGGCTGCCTTCCTCGTTGACGATCACCTTGGGCTCGCGACCCTCCATGATCGCGACCACACTGTTCGTGGTGCCCAGGTCGATCCCGATAATCTTGCCCACGGTTCCTATCCTTTGGAAAAGACTGCGTTTTTTCTGAAAACTTCTGATGTACGCCCAACGTAACCACCCACCCCTCGCTGTCAAACGAGAGGGGCCACCGGGCCGCACACCTGAAGGTGGCACTCCCCGCTGCGTAGCGCAGTGCGCAGGCCCACACGCACCGCGTCACAGCCGTGCCACCCGCACGCCACGGGTGCGTAACGCGCTCTACACCGCCGTCACCCCGAGGTAGCAACCGGCCGGGCTTCTGGGCACCAGGGAACGATTCAACCCCTTGGAATCTCAAGCCCCCTCGCCTGCTAACGCATTGCATCATGGCTTGGCGAGGATTGTGCACTGGGTACGGGTGTCGCCGCCCGGTCCCCCACCGGCGCAACCTTCGGAGCCGCCCTCATGCTGGTCCAGCCCCTCCGCTCTCCCGATCTCCGCCGTGCGCCCACATCGGACGTCACCGCCGAGCCCAAGGTCGCGGTCCTGCTGAACGCCAACGCCCGGAAGGTCGACGCTCGGGTGGTGAAGTCCCTGTCCCACGTGGTGCCGGAGCAGGACCTGTTCCTCTCCCGCTCGCCGCTGGACGCCCGCCGCATCATCCAGACGGTGCTGGAGCGTGGCTACCCCATGTTGTTCACGGGCGGCGGTGACGGCACCTTCATGGGCTTCGTGAACGAGGTCCTCCATCAAGTGGGTCCGCGCGGCCGTTTCGCGGGGAAGACGGCGCCTCGCTTCGGCATCCTCAAGCTGGGCACCGGCAATGGCCTGGCCGCCTACGTCAACGCCTCCGGCACCCGGAGCGACGGCATCCTCAATGACGTGCTGCGCGCCCGCACGGGCGAGGTTCCGGGCTACCGCCCCATGGACCTGCTGATGGTGGACGGGCAGCGCGCGCCCTTCGCCGGGCTGGGCGTGGATGGCAAGGTGCTCAACGACTACATCTGGGTGAAGGAGCACCTGGGCAAGGGCTTCTTCAAGAGCGTCCTCAGCGGCAGCGGCGGGTACTTCTCCGCGGTGGCCTGCAAGACGGTGCCTCACTATCTCACCCACTCCCACTGGGTGGAGTGTGAGGTCGTCAATGGCGCCTCCGAGGCCTACCGGCTGGGGCCAGATGGCGGCGCGATGGGCGAGCCGCTGGCCCCGGGCGCCACCCTCTTCCGCGGCCGGCTGATGATGGCGGCGGCGGGCACCATGCCCTTCTACGGTTACGGCTTCCGCATGTTCCCCTTCGCGGGTCAGCGCCCGGGCTTCATGCAGCTGCGACTGGGGCAGGTGACGCCCACGCAGGTGCTCACCCACCTGCCCAAGCTATGGAACGGCCGCTGGTTCCCCGAAGGCCTGATGGACTTCCACGCCCGCGAGGTCACCATCCGCTTCGCCAACCCCATGCCCTTCCAAGTGGGTGGCGACGCGGCCGGCTACCGCGAGCAGGTCACCATGTCCGTGGCTCCGGAGTCCGTCGAACTGGTGGACTTCACCGGCGCGATGAACTGAGCGCCCGCCGGGTGCCGCTCCTGGCTACCCGCGGTCGCGGGACGCTGGGGGCTTCTCGCCCTGCTCCTTGCGGCGGCCCACCACGAAGGCGTAGCTGACGCTGGCCTTGCCGTTGCTCTCGCGGTGCAGCGCCAGCTCCTCACGGAGCGCGGCGGGCTGCGAGCCAGGGACGGACGACAGGAACGTCTCGATGTCCCGGTAGTGCGCGTCCAGCTCCGCGTCATGGAGCGATTCGGCGGACTCGGGCTCGTAGCCGGCGCCCTCCACCACCTGCAGCAGCTCGCGCGGCAGCAGCAGCGGCCCGGCGACGCGGCGCTCCCAAAAGTCGATCGCCGCCTTGGGAGCAAAGCGCCCCACCCGCGCGGGGAACGTGAAGCCCAGCCGCCCGCGCTTCGACAGCAGATCGCGCATGTTCGCCAGCGTGGCCTTCAACGGGTAGAGCACACGGCCCTGGATGAGGATGCCGTTGAACTCCCCGTCGGCCAGGCCCAGCGCGTCCAGCGACACGCGGCGGACTTCAATCTGCTCCGCCAGCCCCTGCGCCCGCACGCGCTCACGCACCGGGTTGAGGAGGGCGTCGTCGGTGTCGGCCGCGACGACGGTACAGCCCATCTCCCGGGCCAACAGCAGCGCGGCGCTTCCATCGGGACCACAGCCGAGCACCAGCACGCGCGAGCCGGGCTCCAGCTGGGCCACCTTCGCGAAGCGCCGCGTTGCGTCATCCGAGCTGAAGGCGCGCCGGACATCCGCGGGGTGATACAGCGGGAAGGGCTCAGGCGGGCTCATGGATCCCCATATACCCGCCTCCTCCAGAGACTTCCAGCCACGGCCCCCTACAAGTAGTAGATGACCCGCTCGTCCTTGTGGAGCCCATCGTAGATGGCGCGCCGCTGCTCCTCGGACAGCAGGTACACGGACACGCTCAGGGAGACGTACTTGCCCTTGCTGCTGGGTTGCTCGTGGATGGAGTCCGGCGAGAGCTCCGTGCCCAGGAACCGCTTGAACAGCTCACGGACATGCTCCACGAAGCCGGCCCCCTGCGCGCCCATCACCTTGAAGGTGTAGACGGAGGGGTACTCGATGAGGGGCTTCTTCTCCCCGTCGCCGGTGGGAGGACTTCCTGCGTCTTCCTTCGTCATGTCTCGTACCAGAGGCTACAGCAGGTTGGCGGCGAGCTCGGCCAGGGCGCTGCGCTCACCCTTGGACATGGTGATGTGCGCCGCGATCTTCTCGCTCTTGAAGCGGTTGACCACGTGGACCAGGCCATTGTTCGTCGCGTCCACGTACGGGTTGTCGATCTGGAACGGGTCTCCCGTGAGGATGATCTTCGTGTTGTCGCCCACGCGGGTGATGATGGTCTTCACCTCGTGCGGCGTGAGGTTCTGGGCCTCGTCCACGATGATGAACTGGTTGGGCAGGCTGCGGCCACGGATGTACGTGAGCGGCTCGATCTCCATCAGCCCCAGGTCCAGCAGTTCGTGGTAGCCGCGCCCGGCCTTCTTGTCCGCGCGGCTGAGGTTCATCAGGAACTCCACGTTGTCGAAGATGGGCTGCATCCAGGGGTTCAGCTTCTCCTCGACGCTGCCGGGCAGATACCCGATGTCCCGGCCCAACGGGAAGATGGGACGGCTGACCAGCAGCTTCTGGTAGAGCCCCTCCTCCGTCACCTTCTGCAGGCCCGCGGCGATGGCCAGCAGCGTCTTGCCCGTGCCCGCCTTGCCGACGATGGTGACCAGCTTGACGTCGTCGTTGAGCAGCAGGTCCAGGCAGAAGGCCTGCTCCATGTTGCGCGGGCGGACGCCCCACGTCCCGTCCTTGATCTGCCGCACCAGGGGCACCAGGCGGCCCTTGGACCCGTTGTAGCGGCCCATGGCGGTGTGGGACGGGTTCGTCTCGTCCTTGAGGAGCACCACCTGGTTGGCGAACAGGGACTCGGCGTCCGGCAGCTCCACCTCGGCGCCCTGGCGGTACATCTGGTCCACCAGGTCCTTGGGGACCAGCCGCTCGGCGAAGCCGGTGTACAGCTCCGTGATTTCCACCCGCTCGGTGTCGTAGTCCTGGGCGATGAGGCCCAGGGCGTCGGCGCGGATGCGGAGGTTGGTGTCCTTGGTGATGAAGACGGCCTGCGTGTCCGGCTCCGCCTCCATCAGGTCGAGCGCCACCCCGAGGATGCGGTTGTCCATCAGGTTGCTGTCCGCCATCGACGGAGGCAGCGCGCGTTCGGTGAAGCTCACCCGCAACAAGCCACCGTGCGGCAGAGGCACCCCTTCCTTCAGGGAGCCCTCGGCGCGGAACGAATCCAGGTAGCGCGCCACCAGGCGCGCGTTGCGGCCCAGCTCGGAGAGATCGCGCTTGAACTGGTCGATCTCCTCGATGACGTAGATGGGGATGATGACGTTGTTGTCTTTGAAGCCGTAGATGCTGCGGGGATCGTGAAGAAGGACGTTGGTGTCGAGAATGAAGTTCTTACGCATCGTGGGTTGCGCG
The DNA here is from genome assembly GCF_900101905.1 of Myxococcus virescens. NCBI lineage: Bacteria > Pseudomonadati > Myxococcota > Myxococcia > Myxococcales > Myxococcaceae > Myxococcus > Myxococcus virescens. The sequence continues at coordinate 114,643 of NZ_FNAJ01000021.1, forward strand.
ACCTGAAGGTTCGGCTGCGACCGCGAGGGACCGTGCGACGGTGAGTCTCCTGACCACTATAGGCACCGGCGTCAGGGGAAACAGCCTGCTTGTCGCCAGGACGTGCGGCTGTCCGAAACCCCACGCCCCAGACGCCGGGGATGACGGCGGTCCGCATGGCGCCTTTCGGTGAGTCACCATGGATCAACCCTGTAGCACGAGCGGCCGTCCGTTCAGTGCGCCACGACAGGTGCGAGCGGATCATATCCGAGCAGCTCCGCCACCCGCTCGGGCGGCGGCCCCGGGGGCATCCGCTCCCAGGGAAAACGCCGCTGGAGCGTCTCCTCATCGAGCGTGAGCTGCCGCCGGGCATCCAGTTGGAGCGCGTCATCCCACGTGTTCGCATCGAAGTGCAGCCCCAGCCGCGAGCTCAGCGGAGACACCATGGGCGAAGGCTTGAAGGCCACGGCCTCTCCGTGCTCGTCGCGCATGCAGTGCAGCTCCACCGCCCACGCATGGAGCCAGCGCGGCAGGTGCCGCCCCGCCTGACGAAGCGCGAGGAAGCGGCCCTGCGCGGCGCCATCCACGAAGAGGAAGCGGCGGTCATAGACGCAGGCGGCGGCGAAGGTGGACGGCGTGAGGGCCAAGGCCTCGGTGCCGATACGGCGGGCCATCAGCAGGAGCACGTCCAGGATGTGGCCGGCGAGCTTGAGCCCGGGGTGGTTCTGCCCGGGCAGCGGCGGCCGGTTCCAGTCGAAGGCGCGCCCCGGGTTCTGGAGCAACAGCGAGTCCAGGTACAGCAGCGGCGTGGCGGCGAGCGCGTCACCGAGCCCCACCTCCGCACCGGTCGTCCGCCGCAGGTCCAGGTCCGCCACGGGGACGTAGAACCGCCTGCTCCACAGGATGATGCGCGGCCGGTACGGGTCCGTGCACACAACGCGAAGCTCCAGCGGCCCCACCCGCTCCTCGACGCGCTGGAACAGCCCGTAGGCACGCAGGGCCCGCTCCAGCCCCTGGGGGCTGTAGGTGCCGAAGACGAGGTCCCCGCGGGAGGCTTCGGCGCTGCCCAGCCCCAGGTCTTCGAGGGTCATCCCCGCGCTTTCGGAAACGGCCAGGTCCGGCCCGCTCAGCGCCTGATAGATGCGACGGTAGCGGGGGTTGATGGGCTGAATCCGAGGCATGGCTTCCACCTATTCGTAGCGGATGTCCACCACCGTGAGTTCGATGTCCCCGCGTGGCCGCCGCACCTCGACCGAGTCCCCCACGGCCTTGCGAAGGAGCGCCCGCCCCATGGGGGATTCGACGCTGATGCGCCCGCCCGAGGCGTCAATCTCGTCGGAACCGACGATCTGATAGGTGCTGCGGCCGCCGTCCTCATCCTCCAGGCTCACCGTCGCCCCGAAGAAGACGCGGGAGCGGTCGGTCTGCTCGGCGGGCGTGACGATGGTGGCGGTGTCCAGGCGCTTCTGGAGGAAACGGAGGCGGCGGTCGATTTCGCGCAGGCGCTTCTTCCCGTAGATGTACTCGGCGTTCTCGGAGCGGTCGCCCTGCGCGGCGGCAGCGGAGACCTCGGCCGTCACCTTGGGGCGCTCCTCGTTGAGAAGGTGGACGAGCTCGCGGTGCAGGCGCTCGGCGCCCGCCCGGGTGAGGTAGCGGCGGAACGGGGCCCGCTCGGCGTCGTCCTCGGTCTCCTGTTCATCCGGATGTACGTCCTGGGACATGGTTCCTGTATATCGCCACGGGGTGACACGCGGCGAAGGGCGCTGGCCCTGACGTTCACCGGAAAGCGGTCGGAGCGCTGTCAGAAACAGCTCCATGCGCTCGCCAGTGGAAAGCGTCGCCGAGTGCTGGTAGGAAGCGCCTGCCCCGGGGGCTTCCGGGGTGGTGGCGAAAAATTTAAAAAAGAATAGTGCGAGTCGCTAGCTCAGCTGGTAGAGCACCGGCCTTTTAAGCCGAGGGTCGGGGGTTCGAGCCCCCCGCGACTCATGCAGTTGAAGTGAAGGTGTGCTGTCCCCGTCGTCTAGAGGCCCAGGACGCTGGCCTTTCAAGCCGGTAACACGGGTTCGAATCCCGTCGGGGACACTGTAAAAACGCGGGGTTGGACGGGTCAAACCGTCCAACCCCGTTCGTTTTTTGGCCGCTCCCTGTTGTTCCTTCAGGGACCAACGCAGCCTGTTTCCCGACTGCGTCGACCGGCTCAGAAGCACATCAATCACGCCGTCGTCACATCATCCGGCTTGCGCTTGCCGCGACCACGAGGCGGCAGGGTCGCCATCGAATCCAGCGCCGCTTCTGCCTGAGCAGCCCGAGACTTCAGCTCAGTTGCGGCATCGGCCTTCGCGAAAGTACCGCCAAGCCAGGCCGTCAGGTCGGCCGCCCCCCCCTCGCCGACTGGTAACGCTCCCGAAGGGCAACCTGAAGTAGCCGGTTCAGCGTCACTCCCAGGCCCTGGGGGAGTCCTTCGGTCATCGCGTCTACGTCCGCAGCCGTCAGGGTGGCCGCGCGCCAAATCGCGTCGGACACCAACGGCGGCGCTCCTATGAGCGTAGCCCGCTTGATTGCCCGAACTACCCGCCGACGCTTCTTCATGGGTAACGAGCCCATGACTTCGGGCGTGGTGTCGTCCGGGCAAAAGAGCAGGTTCTTCCCCGTCGCCAGTTCGAGCAGCACGACGCCCAGCGTGAAGAGGTCGGAGCGCGCGTCGACGCTCCCTCCGAGCAGCATTTCCGGTGACGGCATGCTGGGCTCTTTCGTCCCCCTGGCCCGCCTCGCTTCTTCAGGGGGCGGGCTTATTCAGGCTTCAAATTGAAGCTGTGGACCCATCCCTTCCGCTTCGGCTTGCTGGCCGTCTCCACCTCGTAGCGCACACCAACCTTGCCGAAGTCCTCATGCCCGACCACGACCACAGGCACGCCGGGCTTCAACTCCGCAAGGATGTCCTCTTCGAGCCACTGGTTTGCCTTCCGTGACAGGCTGATGGTGTTCGAGAACTCAGAGGAAAGAACGAGCGTGGCACGCGCCCCCTTGGCAAGCACCTCCACGGTCCGGAAGTAGTGCTCCTCGAAGCTGATCTTCGCCTGCCACGCGGAAAGCGGGACGGCCGGATCGGCTTCCCCCCACTGCCCGCCGGGAGCGAACTCGCCAAGCGCCGCGTCGGCGCCCATGTTCAATCGCTCCGACGCGTACGCGCCCACACTGACGGCTCCGAGCCTCACGGGTGCGCTCTCGTAGAAGTGCAGGAGCGCGTGCCGGACGTTCTGCTCGAGTTCCTCCCGCGTAAGCCCACGAGGCACGCGCACCCGCACGACCAGGCGTGGAACCCCCGCAATGTCGGGGCGCTCCATGTCTATGAGTTCGTAGCGGGGAGTGAAACCGGGCTTGCCCCCCAACACCTCCGCGGCTGTGGGTTGCTTCGCAAGTTCCTTCGGCTCGGGTGAACTGCAACTGCAGCCGGACAGAACTGCAAGGGACAACGCAGCAGCCATCAGCCTCATGAGCACCCACCCTTTCGAGCGGGAAGCTACTGGGATGCAACCTGGTGATTCAACCGCGCCTCAGACGGAAATCCGGACCGTCTTGCTTTCCGGCGCCCGCCATACCTACCGAGGGTGATGGACACCAGCGGCCAACTTCACTGCAACGGGTATTGGCCTCAGGACTGAAGCCGGCGTGGGTGGTGGTGGACGAAGTCTACGGGCGTGACAACATGTTGCGACGCATCCTGGAGGAATTGCGCCAGCCCTATGTGCTGACGGTGGCGGCCAATACGCACGTCTCGCAGGGCTTCTGCCAGGTGAAGCCAGGAGACATGGTGCAACTCGTCCCTCCCACAGGCTGGTCCATCTCTCAGCGGGCCCGGGGAGCAAGGGCCCACGCCTCTATGACTGGGCACGAATGCGTCTCAACCGGCACCTGGGCCTATCGAGGTGGCTTCTATTTCGTCGCAGCCTCGTGGACGGGAAGATGGCTTTCTACATTGCCCACGCACGGCGCAACGCCTCGCTGGCCTCGCTGGTGAGAGCCGCGGGAAACCGGTGGGCCATTGAGGACGACTTCGAGTCAGCCAAGGGCGAGGTGGGGCTGGGGGATTACGAAGTGCGTACCTGGACAGCCTGGCATCGACACATGACGCTGTGCCTCGTCGCTCACGTCTTCCTTCCCAATGCGCGGGCCATGGCCAATCTCGCACCCAAGGAGGGACTGCCCCCAAAAGCGCTCGGCCTGCCGTCGCGAAGAAACCCCATGCGGGCGTTTCTCGTCCGGCAGGGCCTTCACTGACAGCCCTCGTCCGCTACTCCGTCCAGGAGATTCGGCGCCAGCTGCTGGCCCTCTGGCGGCGCACGCTCCCGCCAGTTGCCCATGTCCTCCTGTGGAGTCGGTGGCGACGGCACCATCAAGCCGTCGCCATGCGCTGCCACTACCGAGCACGTGGCGCCAGACACAAACTGCAACTGCAGGACCAGTCGGAGCCTTCCAGAAGGCCCGCGACTTCTTCGCCTGCTTCATCGAACAGACCGAGGGCACGCCGCACAAGCTGAGCTTCGCGACCCACGACTGTGTAACACCCCAGAGCGCGGCGAAGCGCTAGCGCCAACGTGCCCCCAATTTACCGCCTACGTTCTACATTGACTATTGCTGCACGTCCCTCTCACTGGCCGAGGGGGCGGAGTGACAATCATGTACTTAATACAAGGGGCTCCATTAGGCAGATTCACCTTAAACTTGCGTCCATCAGACGCCTTGCATTCAACCCCACCACACTTCTCAACATCTATCACCGACCAATCAGGGACAACCGTAGCGGTCTTTCCCCCCGCTGCCTTGGTACAAGCATTGTTGGCGTGCTTCGTCCACTCAGCGTCCGCCTGGTCTTCGGCCTTGGCATCTGCCGAGAAAAAGAGAATCGAGAGCACTGCACCTACTACGACATGCATTTTCATTGAATCGCTCCTGGAATGACACCCGTAACACGAAGCGGAAATCATGCCGTTCCGCCTTCGGCAGCGTCAAGACAGATAACAGGGGAAAAGAAAGCCTCTGTGGCGCATGCCAGTTGACGCGTCAGCCGCAGACACTGACACGTCAACCGGCCTCGCTACACAAGGACTCCCGATGCATCGGCCGGTGTCACCGTCAGGGGCAGCTCGCCGACGCAGTCGAGGTGGATCTGTACCAGCACACCGACGAGCGCGTCGGGGCCTTCCAGAAGGCCCGCGACTTCGCCCGCTTCATTGAACAGACGGAGGGCACGCCGCAGAAGCGATGCTTCGCGAACTTGGGGCATTTTTAGTCTGACTTCATTTGACACATGCCGGCCTTGCAGGTCCCAACCTTCCTTCCAAATCCAGTCACCTCACATCTGGCGCCGTCAGCCAGCGGCTCAAATGAGGGCTTTTCGCCTTTACCTACGCACATCACTCGACATTGCTGCTTCATGACGAGCACATCCGTCATGGGCGTTTTTCCAACACGTTCGCACGCCTTCTTCTGCTCGTCGCCGTGCTCTGCGAATGCAACCGATGGCAAGATGGCGACCCAGGCAGTCAGCATGAGGCTTTTCCGAAGGTTGAGGTAGTAGCTCATGCAGGTTTCTTTCTTAGGAGGAGTCAAAATCAGGCGATGCCCACGACCACACCATTTGTGACGTTCCGTCAGCAATAGCGTCAAGAGGCCACCAAGAGGCATGCCCTATTTTGGATCGCGCCCCTGGGCGCGCAGAAGGGAGGACTGGTGATAATAGTTTCGAGCGTTTGTGATCGTTGTCGCGCCTATTCAGACGCACTTCGGGCCATTCCATTTCTGGCCGATCTCACATTTCTCTTGCACTTGCGGTAGCGATGTTCCCGCGCCTGATCGTTGCGGCATCTATTCTGGCGCCTGCCGACGCGCGCGCTCCAAATCTGGTCGTCTCTGCATCTATCCTGACACACGCGACCACTCCAACGCTGATCAGCCCTGCAGTTAGAAAGGGTCGCAGTCGCTTCAAATCCATATGTCGCACACAGGGCCACGCCATCGGAGCAGAGCCCGGTTTTGAGCATTCGTCACTCCAGTGAAATCTGCCGCTCAGGCAGAGACGGCGTTCACTGCATCACGAGTGCCAATGTCCCTCCGTCAGTGTCGAGAGGGAAGATTCATGCGAGAAATGGGCGTTGACGCGTCAGTCTCAGAGTTTGACGCGTCAAACGTCCCCGCGACACATGAACGTCCCAACGTCCAAGGCTGAGCCACCCTCAGAATCCACACGCATTGACGTGGGGCCAGCGCACTTCGCCGCTGATGCAACCCAAGCCGAAGGGCCCACGTAACTTGAACAACGCGCTGCCGAAGATTGCCACCGCGCAGGCTGCTGCCGGTGGGCGCTATTCCCGCTTCGGGCGCTACCAGCCGCCCTGAAGAAGTTCTTCGACGAGCGGCAGGCGGGCACTCACCTCCTGATTCGCTGCGAGGTCTTCCCGAAGCAGCTCCCTGTGTGTGAAGGAGGGCCACGCCGGGAAGGTCATCAGCGGCCATCGCTGGTCGCACGCCGTGCTGAACGACGAGCAGCCCGCCCAGGCTGAGCACGCGCACAAGGCGAGCAAGCTCCCCGTGCTCGCCGACGCCCGCGCCTGACACCGGGCGGCGACGGATGGCGCTCCTCCGTCCACGGAAGGCCCACGACCGCATGCTGGTGCGTATGGGCGCGCAGGGAGAATCCCTCCAGGAATGCCGGGCGCGCAGGCGCCCACACGATTCGTCAGGGGCGGAACGTTCGCTTCAGTGATAGGCCATGCTGCCATGTCCGGCGACTCACCTGTCCCCACCCCCGGCGGCTTGCCCACCCTGCGCTTCCCCCCCGAGCTCCCCATCTCGAGCCGGGTGGAGGACATCACCGCGGCCATCACCGCCCATCAGGTGGTCATTGTCGCGGGGGCCACCGGCTCGGGGAAGACGACGCAGCTGCCGAAAATCCTGCTCGCCATGGGGCGCGGCCGCCCTCGCCAGATCGGCGTCACCCAGCCCCGGCGCATCGCCGCGACGAGCGTGGCGGCGCGCGTGGCACGTGAGCTCGGCACCGAGCTGGGCACGGACGTCGGGTACCAGATTCGCTTCGAGGACCGCTCGTCTCGGCAGACCGCCGTGAAGTTCATGACCGACGGCGTCCTGCTCGCGCAGATTCACAGCGACCCGCTCCTTCGCCGCTACGACACCATCGTGCTCGACGAGGCCCACGAGCGCAGCCTCACCATCGACTTCCTGCTCGGGTGGCTCAAGCGCATCCTTCCCAGACGCCCCGACCTCAAGGTGGTGGTGAGCTCAGCCACCATCGAGACCGAGCGCTTCTCGCAGTTCTTCGGAGGGGCTCCGGTCATCCAGGTGGAGGGCCGTACCTTTCCGGTGGACGTGCTCTACGAGCCGCCCCACGAGGACGCCGAGCTCGCCGACGCCGTCGCCGATGCGGTGGCGAACGTCATCTCGATCGACCCGAACGGGGACGTCCTCGTGTTCCTCCCCGGGGAGCGGGAGATCCGCGAGGCCGAGAATGCCCTGAACGCGCGCGAGCTCCGCGGCACGGTGGTGCAGCCGCTGTATGCGCGCCTGTCGGCCGCCGAGCAGTCACGCGTCTTCGCCACCATCCCCCAGCGCCGGGTCATCCTCGCCACCAACGTCGCGGAGACGTCGGTCACCATCCCGGGCATCGTGTACGTCGTGGACACGGGGGTGGCGCGCCTGTCGCGATACGAGCCTCGCTCGGGCACCACGCGCCTGCACATCGAGCCAGTCTCCCAGGCCAGCGCCGACCAGCGCAAAGGGCGCTGCGGCCGCGTGCGCGAGGGAATCTGCGTGCGCCTCTACGACGAGTTGAGCTTCACCACGCGGCCCGCCTTCACCGACCCGGAAATCAAGCGCACCGGGCTCGCGGGGGTCATCCTGCGGATGAAGTCCCTCGGCCTCGGTGACGTCGAGGACTTTCCCTTCCTCGACCCGCCCCAGCCGAAGGCCATCGCCGAGGGCTGGCGGGTGCTCGAGGAGCTCGGGGCCATCGAGGGCAAGGAGCGCACCTTGACGCCACTGGGGCACCAGCTCGCGCGCTTCCCGGTGGACCCACGCATTGCGCGGATGATTCTCGCCGGCGCCGAGTACGGGTGCCTGGACGAGGTGCTCATCGTCGCCGCGGCGCTCAACCTGCAGGACCCGCGCGAGCGGCCACGGGAGCTCGCGCAAAAGGCAGACGAACTGCACCGGCGCTTCCGTGACGAGCACTCGGACTTCACGGGGCTCCTCAAGCTCTGGGCGTTCGTGCGCGAGGCCGAGGGCCGGGGGACGTCCCATCTGCGGCGCGTGTGCCGGGACAACTTCCTGTCCTTCCTGCGGGTGCGCGAGTGGCGGGACGTCCAGCGCCAGCTCGAGGAGACCGTCCGCGAGCTGCGCCTGCCGCGCAAGGGCCGGGGCGCCCCAGCGCGCGGGGACGGCCTGCACCAGGCGCTCCTCACCGGGCTCCTGTCTCGCATCGGCCAGTGGAATCCGGAGCAGCGCCACTTTACGGGCGCGAAGCAGACGCGCTTCATGGTCCACCCCTCGTCGGCGCTCGCGAAGAAGCCCCCTGCCTGGGTGATGGCGTTCGAGCTCGTGGAGACGTCCCAGCTTTTCGCGCGCACCGTGGCGAAGCTCGACCCGGAGTGGCTCGCGGCGGCGGCCCCCCACCTGCTCAAGCGCAGCTACTCCGATCCGCACTGGTCGGAGAAGTCCGCGCGCGCCATCGTGAAGGAGAACGCGACCCTCTTCGGGCTGACCGTCTTCAGGGAGCGCCCCGTGCCCCTGGCCAGCAGGGACCCCGCCGAAGCACGGCTGATGTTCCTCGAGCACGCCCTGGTGCGGGGCGAGTACCGCACCCGAGGGGCGTTCCAGGAGAAGAACCGCCAGGTGTTCGAGCGCGTGGCGCGCCTGCGGGACAAGGCCCGGCGCAGCGAGCTGCTCGACAGCGAGGCGATGCTGACCTTCTTCGACAAGCGCGTCCCGGCGGATGTGACGGACGGAGCGGCCTTCGAGGTCTGGCGTCGCAAGGCCGAGGCGGCCGACCCCGACGTGCTCGTCCTCTCGATGGAGGATGCCCTCTCGCACGACCCGGGCCTGTCCCCGGCGCACTACCCGGATGCCATCAAGCTGCACGGCGCGTCCGTGCCGGTGACGTACACCTTCGACCCCTCGGCCGAGGACGACGGCATCACCCTGAGCGTGCCGCTGCTGCTGCTCGCCCAGATAGCCCCGGGTGAGCTCGACTGGACCATCCCCGGGTGGCAGCGGGAGAAGCTCACCGCCCTGCTCGAGCAGCTCCCCCGCGCCCAGCGCAAGCAGCTGGGGCCGTTGCCGGATCTGGTCGACCGTCTCGAGAAGGAACTGGTGCCCTTCCGCGGGCCGATGATTCCAGCGCTCGCGCGTGCGGTGTCCCGCCTGTGCGGCATGGAAGTGACCGAGGAGTCCTTCCGGGCGGATGCCGTGGTGCCGTACCTGCGCATCACGCTCCGGGTGCTCGACGCGCAGGGCAAGGAACTCGCGCGGGGCCGCGACGTCGACGCGCTGCTCAAGCAGCACGGAGGCCATGCACGGGCGGCGCTGCGCAGCGCGGCGCCGGCGTCGGACTGGGAGCGCAAGGGGCTGACCGCCTGGACTTTCGGCGACCTGCCCGCCGTGGTTACCCGGCGGGTCGGCAACCTCGAGGTCCGCAGCTATCCCGCGCTCGTCGACCGGGGCGCCACCGTGGACCTGGTGTTGCTCGAGACATCCGCCGCCGCTGACGCGGCCACGCGCACGGGGGTCCGCCGGCTCCTGATGCTCGCCGCGCGCGGGCACGTAGCCGTCAGCGCCGCGCGCATGCCAACGCCCTTCCCGTCCCTGGACGGCGCGCCGCCCGCACGGGGCCAGGCCGACGCCTTCCGGGCGCTCGTCCTCGCACGCAGCGTCGACGATGCGTTCAAGCTCGCACCGGGCGCGCCGCTGCCTCGCACAAAGGCGGCCTTCGAGGCGCTCGTCCGTGAGGGCTCACCGCGCATCGAGAGTGCGGCCCGGGACTGGGCGAACGCTGTCGTTGTCACCTCCGCGGAGCTCGCCGCGACGCTCGCGGCACTCAAGACGGCATCCAGGGGACCGAGCGGCGCGGCGGCCGTGCGGGACATCCGCTCGCAGCTCGGGCACCTGTTCCCCGCGAACCTCATCGAGTGGATTCCCTTCGTGCGCCTGCTCCACTACCCGCGCTACCTCCGCGCGGCCCAGGCACGGCTGTCGCGTGCGGTGGCGAACCCCAGCAAGGACGCAGGGAAGGCCGCGCCCTTCACTCCCCTGTGGGAGACCTTCCTCGCCAGGCGCGCCACCGTGCGTGACCAGGAGGCGGCGCAGGAGCTGCGGTGGGCCTTCGAGGAGCTCCGCGTGGCCATCTTCGCTCCAGAGGTGACGACGCCCGTGTCGGTGACGGTGGCGAAGGTCGGCGCGGCCGTCGCGGCGCTGCGCTAGAAGCGGGTGGCTGTGCGTCCGCGACGAGAACATCGGCGTCCTCAAGGTGCTGCCGCCCGACTGCCCACCGCTGGCCGGTAGGGCGGCCCGCGCCCTCCGGTGACTCCGGCCAGAACGAGCATGTCCAACTCCTCAGGGGGGCTACACCAGTCGCCCCCCCCGGCGTCGAACTGCTCCAGCACGGCCCTCGTAGGAGCCCGCTTCAGCATCCCGCTGAGCGACAAGGAAGGGCACGACTCGGGAGAGCCCGGCCGTGTCCAGCATGGTTCCAGATGGGACTCGCCCTGTCGGGGAAGTCGCCCTTCGCGGCGACCAATCACAGCACAAAAACCTGACCGCCCATGAAGCCGAGAGCGAATCAATTACAAACAAATCACATCACTACCGTCATCGCGGCGCATCACGAACTTGCGACCCATCACGCGCTCCACCTGGGATGTGTTTGACCCACTCCCCCGCGCTCGTTCCTGGCATGACGCTTGGCAAGTCTGCCTTACCCCAGCGGCAACCCCTTAGAGCACCTAACGAAAGTAAGGGCTGGAGTAGTCGCTTGCCCTGGAGTGGTCGCCTGTCCTGCGCATGCCCACCTTTCGGAAATGGTCCGAGAGCTCGTCCCCGACGCATTTTGGCAGCGTGTGGCCCCGCTGCTGCCAGCACCGAAGCCAAAGAAGAAGTCCGGACGTCCTCGTGCAGATGACCGCGCGGCCCTGGAGGCCATCGTCTTCGTGCTTCGCAGCGGAATCCCTTGGGAGATGCTGCCTCGCAAGCAATTCGGCCTCTCCGGGATGACTGCCTGGCGCCGGCTGGAGGAGTGGACGCGAGCGGGCGTGTGGGAGGAACTGCAGCGCCGACTCCTGGACGAGTT
>NZ_FNAJ01000022.1 GCF_900101905.1 Myxococcus virescens
GGAAGAGGAGGTTGTAGTCGAGTTGCTCGCAGAAGAGCCGCTCGCTTCTCACCGAGTAGAACGCCATCAGGAGACAGGACTTCAGCAAATGCTCCGGCGGAATGCTCGGCCGCCCGGTGCCGCTGTACATCTCATCGAACGTCGGCGAGAGCGCCGCCAGCGCGGCGTCCGCCATGTCCTTCACCCTGCGCAGCGGATGGCCTGCGGGCACCCGGTCTCCCGGCGTCCGCAGGCTGAACAGCGTCGTCTGTTGCTTGGGCCGTCCGCGCATCACTGCCTCCGATGAGCGGAGGACACCACGTCACGCGGCGGGGTGTCGATCCCTCGGAGGGGTTTCTCAACAGCCTGCTAGACGGGCCGGCGCCACAGGTCGGCGAGGTCCGCCGGGAGCTGCGAGGCCACGGCCGCCACCTCGTCGTCTGGAATCCGGTCCCGGATGGCGGTGAACACCACCGACAGGACGCGCAGCGCCTGGTCCCCGGGGATGCGCAGGTGGTCCGCCACGTCGGTGATGAACTCCGCGCGGCCCATGCGCTTCGCGTGGGACGGGCCCCGGTGGATGTTGCACGTCCCGAGGATGGTGCCAATGCCGCCCTTCCCCAGTGACCAGAGCAGCTTGAGGTCCTCGCCATCGGACAGGCGCCGCGCGAGCGTGCAGAACACCGCCTCCGCGCCCTTCCGGGCGTCCACGCCATTCACCTGGAACTCGCGGCTGTTGCCGAGCTCGTCCAGGAAGCCTTGGAGGTCCTGGGGTTCGTCGCGCTCCTTGACCGGCGTGGCGTTGTCGATAGGGGGTTCGGTGTACTCAGCCATGGGGTTGCCTCCTTGAATGCCAGTGCGGCCCGGCCGTGCCGCGCGCCTGTCATGGTGGCCACGGTGGGTGCACGCTTCAGCCGGAGCACGCCGCGCGCCCTGGCCCGTCTCCCCAGGGGCGGGGGCCCGAAAGGGTGCTCCCCGCGCCGCCCGCCTGGGTGAAGAAGCCAGCCAAACCCACGAGCAAGCCAAACTGCACGCCAAGGCGAAGAACACCGTGAGTCACGCCTGAGTCATCGCGCGGGCGGCACGTCCCACAAATGGAGCCGCGGAGAGCAAGGACGGCCAATCGCTGTGGCAGATGGCGCTGCTCGAACTCGGGCGCGCCGCATCATGGCTCCGTTCCTTCCAGCGCCATCGCCGGCCGAACAGCCATGCCCCGGCAGCCTTTGCTCCCTGGCAGGAGGGGCTGCAGGCTATTTCCCGCCCCCGGCATGAGTCTTCCGTGGATGGACAATGCCATCTCCGGGGGAATCAACATGAGGAAGCTTGGATATGGACTACTCGTTTCCACGGGGCTCCTTATCGGCACGCTTGCTGGAGCTCAGGGGACGCCCCAGCCACCGTCCGTGGGACGCCAAGCGGACGACTCGACACGGCCACAGCCGGGCTGCGCCTGTGGGATGACAGGCAGCGGCATGATGGGCCACGGAATGGGCGGTGCGGGAATGAACTGTCCCATGCGCGGAATGGCGGACGTGCAGATGGAGCAGACGCAAGAAGGGGCCACTCTGCACTTCACCGCGAAGAACCCCAGCCAGGTCGAGGACGTTCAGCGCATGGTGGAAGGGATGCAGCGCTGCATGAGCGGAAGCGGCGCCTCGCAGCAGGGTCACCCGGCCTCGCCTCGTCAGCAACAACGCTGAGCCTGGGGGAGGCCACCGCGGCGTCACGAAGACGTCCGCGATGGCCTTGTCACCCAAGCGGTCAGACGCCCCGCTCACCCATGTGCCGCCGGGCGCGGCGCATCGCCATGCTCCGGATGCTGCGGCGGCTCGTGGGTCTCATCGTCCTTCTTGCCGAACCGCTCGCCCAGCCGCGTCTTCATGCGGTCCGCCACGACATAGAAGGCGGGCACCACCAGCAGGCTGAGCACCGTGGACACGGACAGTCCACCGAGCACGGCGATGGACATGGGCGCGCGCGTCTCCGAGCCCGCCCCCAGCGCCAGCGCCGCCGGCACCGCCGCCATCATGGTCGCGGTGGACGTCATGAGGATGGGCCGCAGCCGCACCGGCCCCGCGCGCAGCATGGCCTGCAGCGCGTCCGCACCACGCTCCCGCTCTTGCAGCGCGTAGTCCACCAGGATGATGGAGTTCTTCTTCACGATGCCCATCAGCAGCAACAGGCCAATCATGCTGAAGATGTTCAGCGTGGTGCCCGTGGCGAACAGGGCGAAGGCCGCGCCCGCCACCGACAGCGGCAGAATCGTGAGCACCGTCACCGGGTGCAGGAACGAATTGAACTGCGCGCCCAGCACCATGTACGCCACGCCAATCCCGAGGAAGAGCGCGAAGAACAGGCTGCTCATCGAGTCGCGGAAGGCCACGCTGGCGCCACCCGCCACCACGCGCACACCGCCAGGCAGCTCCTTCGCCAGCCGCTCCACCGTCGCCAGGGCTTCTTCCTGGTTCGAGCTCGGCGCCACGTTCGCGTAGACGCTGATGGCGCGCTCACGGTCCCGCCGGGTGATGGCCTGCAGCGCGGGCCGCTCCTCCTGCGTCACCAGCGACGACAACGGCACCAGCGCGCCGCTGGCCGTCCGGACCTTCAGCGTGGACAGGTCCTCCGGCCTGGAGCGCTGGTCCGCCAGGAGCCGCATGCGCACGTCGATGCGCCGGCCGCCCGTGCTGTACTTGCCTACGCGCACGCCGCCCACCAGCGCGTTGATGGTGGTAGCCACCGACTGGATGGGCACGCCCAGGTCCGCCGCGCGGCCCCGGTCCGGGGTGATGCGCAGCTCCGGCATGCCCAACTGGTAGTCCGTGTCCACGTCCACCACCTTGCCGCTGGCCTGGAGCTTCTCCCGCATCTCCTGGCTGGCCTCCACCAGCTGCTCCCACTCCGAGCCGCGCACGCTGAACTCCACCGGGAAGCCGCGCTGCGCCGTGAAGCCGCTCTGGGACTGGTCCTGCACCACCGCGCGCAGGCCCGGGTAGCTGTTGAACTCCTTGCGGAGGATCTGCTGGAACTCCGCCTGCGGCATGCGCTCGTCGGGCGGCTTCAAGCTGACGAACATCATGCCGGTGTTGACCGCGCCGCTGCCGAAACCGCCGACGACGGAGAAGACGCGCGTCACCTCGGGCCGGCTGCTGGCGAACTCCTCCGCGCGCAGGAACAGGCGGTTCGTCTCTTCGATGTTGCTGCCCACCGCCGTCTGCATGCGCACCAGCAGGCGGCTCTGGTCCTGGGACGGCACGAACTCACCCGGCAGCGCACGGAAGACGAAGACGCTGGAGGCCGTCAGCACCACCGCCGCGCCCAGCACCCACCACGGCCGCTTCAGGCCCCAGGCCAGGGTGCGCGCGTAGACGCGCTCCAGCTTCTCGAAGCCCCGGTCCACCCAGACGCCAATCCGGCTGCGGCCCTCACGCGACGTCTTGAGCAACTGGGCGCAGCGCGCGGGGGCCAGGGTGATGGCCTCCACGTAGGACAGCAGCACCGCCACGCACAGCGTCACGCCGAACTGGAGGAAGTACTTGCCGATGACGCCGCTCATGAAGACGACGGGCAGGAAGATGGCCACCACCGCCGCCGTCGCCGCCAGCGCGGCGAAGGTGATCTCCGCGGTGCCCTCGCGCGCGGCGCGCACCCGGTCCTTCCCCTCTTCGGAGTGCCGGTAGATGTTCTCCAGCACCATGATGGCGTCGTCCACGACGATGCCCACCGCCAGCGCCAGGCCCAGCAACGTGAAGGTGTTGAGCGTGAAGCCCAGGAAGTAGATGACCGCCACCGTCCCCAGCAGCGACATGGGGATGGCCAGCACCACGTTCATCGTGCTGGAGAGCGAGCCCAGGAACACCCAGCACACGAAGGCGGTGAGGATGCACGCGAGCATCAGCTCGAACTCGATTTCGTGGACGCTCTCCTCGATGAACTGCGTCGAGTCGAAGTTGATGCCCAGCTGCATCCCCTCCGGCAGGTCCTTCTGCATCTTGTCCAGCTCGGCCCGGATGCCCTGGGCCACCGCCACGGCGTTGGCGCCGCGCTGCTTCTTGATGCCCAGGCCCTGCGCTGGCTCGCCGTTGATGCGCGCCATGCGGCGCACGTCCTCGAAGCCGTCCTCCACCAGCGCCACGTCCTTCAGGTAGACGGGGAAGCCGCCCTGCTCGCGCACGATGATGCGCCGCAGCGTCTCCAGGTCCAGCGCCTCGCCCATGACGCGGACGTTGACCTCACGGCCCTGCGTCTCGATGCGGCCGGCGGGCAGTTCCACGTGCTCGCGCTGGAGCGCCGCGGACACGTCCGTCACCGTGAGGCCCAGCGCGTCCAGCTTCTGCGCGTCCACCCAGATGCGGACGTTGCGCTCCAGCATGCCGCCCAGCTGAACCTCGCCCACGCCCGGAATCGTCTGGAGCTTCTCCTTCACGCGATAGCGGGCGTAGTCACTCACCACCTGCTGGCTGAAGGGCCCGGACACGCCGACCCAGAGGATGGGTTGGTCCTCCGGGTTGGACTTGGAGATGATGGGCGGATCGATGTCCAGCGGCAGCCGGCGCTGCACCTGGCTCACCTTGGTCTGCACGTCCTGGAGCGCCAGGTCCACGTTGCGCGACAGGTCCAGCTCGACGGTGATGTTGCCGCCGCCCTGGCGCGCGGTGGAGTTGATGGCCGTGACGCCCTCCACCTGCGTCACCGCTTCCTCGATGAACTCGAGGACGTCGCTCTCCACCGCCTCCGGGTTGGCGCCTTCCCACGTGACGGAGATGTTGATGGTGGGGAAGTCGACGTCCGGGAACTGGCTGATGCCAATACGCTGCGCGGCCACCAGTCCGAAGACGATGGTGGCCGCCATGATCATCCACGCCAGGACGGGCTTCTTGATGCACGCCTCGGTGATGTTCATGGCCGGGCGCCTCCGCCGCCGCTGGCGGCCTCCGGCTCCAGCCGGGGCTCACCCGTGAAGGTGGGCTTGGGTCCCTCCGCCACGCGCACGCTGGCCCCGTCGCGCAGGGCCTCACCGCCGCGAATCACCAGCAGCTCACCGGGCTTCACGCCGTCACGGACCTCCACGCGGCCATCCGCGGTGCGCAGGCCCAGCTCCAGCACGCGCTCACGCGCCTTGTTGTCCTCCACCACGTAGGCCAGGAAGCCGCGCTCGCTGGCGCGCACCGCCGTCTGCGGAATCACCGGACTGCCGCCGCGCGTGTCCACGGGCACCGCCACCGTGGCGAAGGCGCCCGGCCGGAGCCGCTCGGCGTCCTCACCGGTGACTTCCGCCGTCACCGGCACCATGCGGCTGGCATCATCCGCGGCGGCGGCCACGTGTGTGATCTTCGCCGTGAAAGCGCCACCCTCCGCGGCCCGGACGGAGAAGCGCGCCGTCATGCCGGGCTGGATGCGGGACACGTCCGCCGCCGGAACCGTGAAGCGCAGCAGCAACGGCTCGCGCCGCAGCAGCGTGGCCAACACGACGCCGGGCTGCACATACTGCCCCGTCTGCACGGTGCGCGTCTGGAGCACGCCGTCCATGGGCGCGCGCACATAGGCGTCACGCTGGTTGAGTTGCGCCTGGTCCAGCAGCGCCTTCGCCGCCGCCACGTCCGCCTCCGCCGTGCGCGCGCGCGCCTCGAAGGTCTCCAACTGCTCGGCGGGCAGAAGACCGGGGCTGGCCTGGTTCACCGCGGTGCGGCGCTTCGCACCGGCCTCCGCCTCCACCAGCGTGGCGCGGGCTCGCGCCAGCGCGGCCTCCGCGGACCGCACGGCGATGGCGTAGCGGGCGGGCTCGATCTCCGCAAGCACCGCGCCCTTCTTCACCGACTGCCCTTCCGCGAAGAGCACCCGCTCCACGGCCCCCGGCACGCGGGCGGTGATCTGCACCCGCTCGAAGGCCTCCACGGAGCCCACCGCGTCCACCACGTACTCCACGTCCCGCGACTCCACCGGAGCCACCTCGACGGGGAACTGGATGGCGGCTCGGCCGCGACCCGCCGGCGCTGCTCCGCCTGGGGTGCTTTGCGCGTCCTTCTTGCAGCCAGCCCCCAGGGCCAGCGCGGCCACGGCCAGACCCAACGTTCCTGCGCGTCGCATTTCCTTCACGGTTCCTTCCCCAATGGGTCGAGTCCGACTGCCGCCCGCAGCCCCAGCAGCGCCACGCCCAGCGCGAACCGGCTCTGGGCATACGCCACCTCCGCCTCGAACTGCCGCAGCGAGGCGTCCGCCACCGTCAGCGCCGTGGACAAGCCCTGACGGTAGAGAATCCCCTGCTCCTCCGCGTTCTGCCGGGCCGTGCGGACCGCCAGGTCGCTCTGTGCCAGGGCGGCCTGGGCATTCTCCAGCGCCACCCTCGCCTGCTCGATGTCCACGTCCACCCGGCGCGTGGTGGCCTGGACCTGGAGCTCCGCCGCCCTCGCCAGGGCCACGCGCTCCCGGCGTTCGGCATAGCGCTCGCCGCCGTCGAAGAAGTTCCAGATGAGGTTGACGCCCAGGAAGCCGTCACCCGTGCGGCCCGCGAGTCCGGCCTCGTTCGTGAGGCGGTAGGTGGCGGATGCGCCCAGCGTGGGCAGCAGCCGGGCGAGCGGCTCCTTGGCGCTCTCCTCCAGCGCGTCCACCCGCAGCCGCGCGGCCAGGATGTCCGGCCGGCGGTCCAGGGCCCCATCCGCCAGGGAGGCGTGGGCCTGTAGCGGCCGGCTGGCGTCCGACAGCAGCGCGTCCGGTGAGGCCAGGGTGCCCTTGACCGAAGACACCAGCAGGAAGCCCAGCTCCAGGCGCGTGGTCTGCGCGGCGTTGCGCGCGTTGGACATCTGCACCTCGGCGCTGGCCGCCTCTAGCTCCGCGCGCGTCACATCGTTGCTGCTGGCCAGACCCGCCTTGGCGCGGGCCGACGCGTCCTGAAGTGACTGGCGTGCGAACGCGAGGCGCTGCTCGGCGGCGCGGTACACCTGCTCCTGGGCCAGGGTCGCGAGGAAGGCGTTGGCGGCCTCGAAGCCAATCTGCCGGCGCGCCTCCACGGCCTCCAGTTCCGCCGCGTCGCCGTCCCTCCGCGCCGCGCGGTACAGGAAGATGCCGCGCGCGTCGAACAGCGGCAGGGAGGCGACGAAGTTGGCGTTGAAGGCGTTGTTGCGCTGGATGACCACCGTCTGGCCACCCACTTCGCGCGTCACCTCGTTCAGACGCCGGGTGTAGGTGCCCGTTCCCGTCAGCTCTGGAAAGAAGAAGGCCCGGGCCCGAGCCAGCCGGGCCCGGGCGGCCTCCGACTGCTGCTCGGCGGCCAGCGCCACCTCGTTACGCTTCGCGGCAAGTTGCACCGCCTGTTCCAGCGTCAGCGGACCACCTTCCGTGGACAGGGCTTCCGCGGGCGGAGGCTGGGACGAAGGACTTGCGGGGGCACCCTTCGTGGATTCGGAGGCGACAGGTGCGCCCTCCTCGGTCGCGGGCTGCTGCCCCGAAGCACTGGACGCGGTCAGGGCGAGCCAGGCGCAGAGGGGCACGGTGATGGCGTGACGGGGTCTATGCATGAACGGGCGGGGAAGGCTCGGGCGTCGGGGGGCGGGCCGGCGCGCCATCTAAACGGAGGTGGAGAGAAGGGGCCATGACGATTCGGCGTCTGGACGCTGGCCTGTGCGACGGATTATGGGTGGCGTTGGGTTCTCCTGGGTTCCGTAGCTCAATGTAGAAAGATTGCGGGCGCCACCAAGCGCCTGGGAATGCTCGGCCGATGCGTTTATTCCTGATGGGTTGTGTTCTTGCGGTGGTGGTCCCCTTTTCCGGTTGCCGGAAGCAGGAAGACCCACCCAATGCCGGGGCCATCCGCGTAAGCGTCTCGTATGCGACGTTTCGTCCGGGCTGTCTCACGCTGACCGTCACGGACGTGGACGAACCCAGCCGCACCGAGACCGCCAACGTCCGGATGGATCCTTCTGCCCGCAGCGACACGCGGACGGTGGCCATCCTGGGCCGGGAGGGCTGGAGCCGGAACCTGCGGCTCACCGCGACCGCCAACGAGCGCTCCTGCAACGGCCCCGTGGTGGCACAGCACGAGGTCACCGCGCAGGTGCCCACCGTGGGCACCACGACCGTGGCTCTCGACCTGCGCGCCCTGGACCTGGATGACGATGACTACGTCACCAGCGAGGGCGCCTTCCCTGGCTCGGATTGCGACGACGACGACCCGGACATCCACCCCGGCGCGACGGAGCTGTGCGACGGCGTGGACAACAACTGCGTCAACGGCGAAGCGGATGCCCCCGGCGGCGCGACCTACTACCGCGACGCGGACGGTGATGGTTTCGGCGACCCGCACGCCCTGCCCAACCTCTCCTGCACGCCTCCCGCGGGCTATGTCCTGGAGGCCGGTGACTGCAACGATCAGGACCCCAACATCCGCCCTAGACAGGTCGAGCTGGTCTGCGACGGCAAGGACGACAACTGCGATGGGAAAATCGACAACGACCCGTTCGATGTGAGCGCGCCGTGCCTGACCGAGCAGAACTGCGCCGGCGCCATGCAGTGCGCGAGCACCTCGCTGACGACCTGCGTCAGCAGCGAGACGCCGCGGGAGTGGTTCGTGGACGAGGACGGTGACGGCCAGGCGGGAACCTCCGTGGGGCTCTGGTGCGCCAACCCACCGCAGGACGCCGTGGAGCACAACACGGACTGTGATGACAGCTCGCGCTTCGTGTCGAACACGGCCACCGAGGTGTGCGACCGGCTGGACAACGACTGCGACGGACAGGTGGACGAAGACCTGGCGGGCTGCGACGCCGTGGCCTGGACGACGACGAACGCGACGCCCTCCTCGATTGTCTGGGAGACGGTGGCTGCGTACCCCGGCAACAAGGGCTGGCTCGCGGGACGCGACGACCGCGTCGCCCACGTCGATGGCGGGACGATCACCCCCGTGGCGAACTGCCCGGGCCAGTGGAAGTCCTCCTGGGTGACGAACAGCGGCCGCGTGTTCCTGGGCAACAGCGCGGGCAAGTTCACCACCCGGCTGCCGACCGACACTGGCGCGTGTGTCAACGTGAATGGCCCCGGGAACGCCAGCATCAACGGGATGGTGGGCTTCGAAAGCGGCAACCGCGTGGCGCTGTACGCGGTGGACAGCCAGGGCCGCATCCTCCTCTGGAACTACGAGGAGGGCGCCCCCACCCAGACGGCCCCCGAGGAGCTCACGCGGCTCAACGACAACCTCAAGTCCATTGACGGTACCAGCCCGCGGACGCTGTTCGCCGCGGGCGCCGAGGCCCAGGGCGGCACCAACCGCCCCGTGGTCTGGCGCGGCCCCACGGAGGACGGCGGCACGTGGCAGAAGGAAGCCCTGGGCAACGTCGGGGCGACCGAATTCCTCTTCGGCATCCAGGTGCTCTCACCGAACCATGTCTACGCCGTGGGTGACAAAGGCCTCTTCCTGGAGCGCGCGGGCACGACGTGGAGCGTGAAGCCCGCCATCACCCTGCCAACCTCGGCCCCGGCGGACATCCGCGGACTGGTGGCCTTCGGCAGCAAGGCCATCTACGCCGTGAGCTCCGGAACGAACAACGTCCACTTCTTCAACGGCACGACCTGGAGCACCGCCTTCACGCCGTCCAGCCCCATGAACGCGCTGAGCGGAACCGGCCCGGCCGACATCTGGGTGGCGGGCCACAGCGGCGCGCTCGCGCGCTGGCGGCCCTGAGGCGGCGGGCGGGCGGACACCATGGACCTGCGCGCGGACGGCCTCACGGTGCGGTACGGAGCGAGGCAGGTCCTGTCCGGCGTGAGCTGCGCGCTGCCGCCCGGGACGCAGGCACTGGTCCTGGGGCGCTCGGGCGCGGGGAAGACGACGCTGGTGAAGGCCCTGGCCGGCCTGGTGCGGCCCACGGAGGGCCGCGTGCTGTGGAATGGGCAGGATGCGGCGCGTCTGACGGCCGCCGAGCGGCGCGAGCAGCAGGCGTCGTTCGGCATGGTGTTCCAGACGGACGCACTGTTCGACTCGATGACGGTGCTGGAGAACGTCATGGCGCCACTCACCCGGCGCCACGTCCCGGAGGCCGAGGCCCGGGCCCGCGCCAGTGACGTGCTGCGGGCGGTAGGGCTTTCGGACGCGGCGGATACGCTGCCAGAGCGCCTGTCTGGCGGCATGAAGAAGCGCGCGGGAATCGCGCGGGCCCTGGCGGCGCGTCCGTCGGTGGTGCTGGCGGATGACCCGTTCGCGGGGTTGGATCCGGGCACGGCGCGGCAGGTGGCCCGGGTGCTGCTGGACGTATCCCAGGGAGGCACGCTGCTGGTCGTGGCGACGGAGGCCCCGATGGACCTGCCCCTGCCCCGCTGGCTGTACCTGCGGAGTGGCCGGCTGGTTCATGACGGGCTCCCCGCGCCCGAGTGGGAGGATGCACCGGACGAGGTGCCGGCATGACGCGAAGTGCGCGAGCACATCCAGGCGCCATGTCGCGCCACCCGGAAGGCGCGGCCACAGCCGCGCCGCCGCCGAGTCTGCCCCGGGATGAGATGCCGCCATGGCGCTCCTGACGAGGCTCGGACGAACGGCGCTGGACGCGCTCCGCGGAACCGGCGCGCTGGGCCTGGTCGTGGGCCGCACGGTGCTGGCGCTGCCGAAACTGGAGCGCCGCGAGCTGGGCCGTGCGCTGGTGCAATTCGGCTACGGCTCGCTGCCGCTCGCCCTGGCCACGGCGGCGCTGGCCGGCATCATCGTGGTGCTGCAGTCGGGCATCTACGTCCAGCGCTTCGGCGCGAGGGCCTTCCTCGGCTGGGCGGCGGGTTATGGCGTGCTGTGGGAGTTCGGCCCGCTGCTGCTGGGCCTCATCATGTCGGCGCGGCTCGGCGCGAGAAACGCGGCGGAGCTGGCGCTGATGCAGGTGGGCGGACAGATTGAAGGGCTGAGGGGCATCGGCCTGGACCCCTTCGCCATCCTCGTCGCGCCTCGCGTGGTGGCCATGGAGGTCAGCATGCTGGCGCTCAGCGGCGTCACCTTCGCGGTGGCCATCCTCTTCGAGTCCGTGGCCGCCCTGCTCGCCCTGGGCCTTCCGGTGCGCGTCTTCTTCGGCACCTTCTCCCAGCTTCTGGGTCCGCTCGACCTCCTAGGCGGCGTGGTGAAGACGGGCATCTTCGGACTGGCCATCGCCCTGCTGTCCACCACCGTGGGCCTGTCCGCTCGAGGCGGCGCACACGCCGTGGGCCAGGCGGCGGCCAACGCGGTGGTGCGCAGCTGCGCGGCCATCTTCGTCCTCGACTTCGCCCTCACGTCCTTGCTCGCGGGGTGGATGGGATGAGCGGCGTGCGGTCCTTCTTCGGAGCGCCGGTGGTGATGCTGGCCCGCACGGTGCGGGCCTCCACCCGGGACGGCGTGCCCTGGCGCGAGTCCCTGGCGCAGCTCCACGAGCTGGGCGGGCGCAGCGTGTGGCTGGTGATGTCCGGCATGGCCTTCTTCGGCGCGGTGCTTGTCACCATCGCCAACAGCCAGGCACGGCGCTTCGTGGGCAACGTGGCGGTGCTGGGGCCCGCGTACTTCGAGCTGCTCATTCGAGAGCTGGGCCCGGCGGTGTCCGCGCTGCTCACAGCCTCACGCGCGGGCGCTGCTCACGCGGCCGAGCTGTCCACCATGAGCGTCAACGAACAGGTGGAGGCCCTGGAGATGTCCGCGGGCGACCCCTACGCGGACCTCGTCGCGCCCCGGGTGTTCGCGGGCGTGGTGGGCGTGCCCCTGCTGTGTACTCTGGGCACCATCGCGGCCACGCTGTCCGCGGCGGCGGTGGCGCAGTTCGCCTTCGGCGTGGACGGGCGGGCCTTCATGGACCCGCGCTACGTGGACGGATGGGACTTGCTGGCCGCGTTCCTGAAGGCCGCGGGCTGCGGGCTTTACATTCCGCTGGCGGCGGCGGTGGCGGGCCTCAAGGCGCGCGGCGGCGCCGAGGCCGTGGGCGAGGCCACCACCGACGGCGTGGTGGCGGCGAGCCTGGGGTGCCTGCTCATTGACCTCGCCGTGTCGCTGGCCTTCCAGCTGCTGCGCCTGTGAGCGAGCCCCGCGCATGACGCCCCTTCCCGACAGCGAGGCCCTGCGATTCCGGGACGTGCACGTCGCGTTCGACGAGGGACGCCGGCGCGTGCTCGCGGGGCTCACGGCGGAGGTGTCCACGAAGGAGCTGACGTTCATCGCGGGCGCCAGTGGCACCGGGAAGAGCGTGCTGTGCCGGCTGGCGGTGGGACTGCTGCGCCCGGACGCGGGCGAAGTGGTGCTGTGGGGGGAGCGCGTGGACTCCAGACCCGAGCGCGAGCTGGTGCCACTGCGCCGACAGGCGCCCTACCTGGTGCAGGGCCCGGCGCTGTTGGACTGGCGCACGCTCCGGCAGAACGTATGGCTGGCGGACCCGGCGGCGTCCGTGGACGACGTGGACGCCGCGCTGGCGCAGGTGGGGCTGCTGGATTGGGCGGACCGGCTGCCACCGGAGCTGGGGCCCGGAGCGAAGAAACGGACGGCCATCGCCCGGGCGTTGGTGCTCAAGCCGCGCTATCTCCTCTTCGACGAGCCGACGACGGGCCTGGACCGGAAGGCGGCGGGCCAGGTGGAGGAGGTGCTCGCGTCGCTGAAGGCGCGGGGCCTTGGGGGGATGGTGGTGTCCCACGATTATCGGCAGCTGAAGGCGCTGGCGGACCGGGTGCTGGTGGTGGCGAACAAGCAATGTGCCTACCTGGGCACGCCGAAGGGCTTCCTGGAGTCCTCCGCGCCCGAGCTGCGAGTACTGACAGCGCCATTCATGGAGGGCGCGACGGATGGATGAGCGACGGCTGGAGCTGAAGGTGGGCGCCCTGGTGCTGGCCGCCATCGTGGGCGTGCTGGTGTTGCTGTGGCTGATGGGCGAATTGAAGCTGGGCTCGGAGACGGGGCTGGCGGTGGACTTCGGCCACACGGGGAACGTGGTGGAGGGCGCCCCCGTGAAGCTGGGCGGCGTGCAGGTGGGCCGCGTGCAGGACATCCAGCTCCAGCCCGAGCGGCGGG
The DNA here is from genome assembly GCF_900101905.1 of Myxococcus virescens. Taxonomy (NCBI): domain Bacteria; kingdom Pseudomonadati; phylum Myxococcota; class Myxococcia; order Myxococcales; family Myxococcaceae; genus Myxococcus; species Myxococcus virescens. Next base: position 12,968 of record NZ_FNAJ01000022.1, read on the forward strand.
ACGCCCAGGGACGCCCGCTGCCCGTGCGGATGGAGCTCGCGGTGGCGCCGGAGGCCGTGGGCGCGCTGCGCCAGGACGCGCGCGTGACGGTGGCCACGGTGGGCATCCTGGGAGAGCCCTATCTGGAGCTGAACCCGGGCTCGGCGCCGGAGCGGCTGCCCGCGGGCACGGCCGTGCGGGGAACGGACGCGCCCCGGCTGGACGTCCTTGCCGAGCAGCTCACCCGCTTCGTGGACCTGCTGTCCCAGATGCTGGAGGAGGACCCGGAGGCCATCCGCGGCCTCGCGGCGAACGTCTCCCGGCTGGCGCGGACGCTGGACCAGTTGCTGACGGAGAACCGGGGCGACGTGAAGGTGCTGGCGTCCGAGCTGGCGGCGGCCTCGAAGGACTTGCGCCAGCTCGCGGGCCTGGCGCGCGAGGCCTTCCAGCCTGGAGGCAAGGGCGCGCGGTTGTTGGACGATGCCTCGGCGGCGGCGGCCATCGTTCGTCGCGACCTGCCGGGGCTGACGAAGTCCGCCGGGACGACGTTGGACGGACTGGCGGCCGTGACGGGCCCGCTGGGGCCCGAGGACGGCGCGCGGGTCAAGGTCGCGCTGGAGCGCCTCACCTCGGCCTCGGGCCAACTGGAGAGCATCGCGGCCCGAGCGGACCGGGTGCTGGCGAAGCTCGAGGCCGGCGAGGGCACCGTGGGCGCGGCGCTCCAGGACGGCACGCTCTACGAGGAGCTGCGCATGCTGGTGACAGACCTCCGCAAGCACCCGTGGAAGGTGCTTTGGAAGGACTGAGGCCCGGGCGTCGGGCACCTATCAGGACGCAGCGTGAAGGCCTGCAAACACGGGCCCAACTGTTCAGGGTGTGGCCTCCCCCCATTCTGGGAGCGCACCAAACCATTGCTGGTGGTACAAGCCCGGGCCGTGAAAGCCCCCCAGCCCCCCGCCCCCGTTGAGGCCACCTTCGATTCCCTGGGCTTGAAGCCCGCGCTCGTCGAGGCGCTCAGTGCGCTCGGCTACGAGGAGCCCACCCCCATCCAGGCCGCCGCCCTCCCGCCACTGCTCGCGGGGAAGGACCTGCTCGGCATCGCCGCCACCGGCACCGGAAAGACGGCCGCCTTCGCCCTGCCCCTGCTCAACCACGTGGAGCCCGGCGCGTGCCGGCCCAACACCACGTCCGCGTTGGTGCTGGTCCCCACGCGAGAGCTGGCCATGCAGGTCTCCGAGGCCATCCACCGCTACGGCCAGAAGCTCGGCATCTCCGTGCTGCCCCTGTACGGCGGCCAGGTCATTGGCCAGCAGCTCCGCGTCCTCAAGCGCGGCGTGGACGTCGTCGTCGCCACGCCGGGCCGCGCGCTGGACCACCTCCGCCGTGGCACGTTGCAGCTCGATGACGTGCGCGTCGTCGTGCTCGACGAGGCCGACGAGATGCTCGACATGGGCTTCGCCGAGGACCTGGAGGCCATCCTCTCCGGCACGCCCGAGGACCGGCAGACGGCCCTCTTCTCCGCCACGCTCCCTCCGCGCATCGCCAGCATCGCCGAGCGTCACCTGCACGAGCCCGTGCGCGTGAAGATTGCCCGCGAGAAGGTGGAACAGGGGGAGATTCCCCGCGTCCGGCAGACGGCCTACGTCGTGCCGCGCGCCTTCAAGATCGCCACCCTGGGCCGCCTGCTCGACGTGGAGTCGCCCACCGCGGCCATCATCTTCTGCCGCACGCGCACGGAGGTGGACGACCTCACCGTCTCCCTCAACGGCCGTGGCTGGCGTGCCCACGCCCTGCATGGCGGCATGACGCAGGAGCAGCGAGACCGCGTCATCAAGCAGCTCAAGTCCCAGGGCACCGACCTGCTGGTGGCCACCGACGTCGCGGCGCGCGGCCTGGACATCCCCCGCCTGTCCCACGTGGTGAACTTCGACGTCCCCAACGCGCCCGAGGCCTACGTGCACCGCATCGGCCGCACGGGCCGCGCCGGCCGCGAGGGCGTGGCCATCACCCTGGTGGAGCCCCGCGAGCACCGGCTGCTGCGCAACATCGAGCGCGTCACCGGCCAGCGCATCGAAGTGGCCACCGTGCCCACCGTCGCGGACATGCGCGAGAAGCGGCAGGAGATGCTGCGCGCATCCCTGCGCGAGACGCTGGTGACCGGTGAGTACGACTCCCTCCGCAACGTGGTGGAGAGCCTGGCCAGCGAGTTCGACGCCATGGACATCGCCGCCGCCGCCGTGAAGCTCCTCCATGAGGCCCAGGACGAGGGCCGCGACACGGAGGAGACGGAGATCCCCGTCGTCGCGCCGCCGCAGGAGCGCCGTGAGCGCACGGGCAAGTTCGGAGCGCCCTCGGGGCGTCCAGGCCGTCCGGAGCGCGGCCCGAAGGCCCGCGGTGGCCCGCCGACGTGGGACGTCACCCGCCTGTGGATTGGCGCCGGCCGTCACGCCGGCGTGCGCCCCGCCGACCTGGTGGGCGCCATCGCCGGGGAAGCGGGCGTCGAGTCCTCCAAGATTGGCGCCATCCAGATTGGCGACGCCTTCTCCCTGGTGGAGGTGCCGGAGTCCGAGGCCAACCGCATCATCGCCGCGCTGAAGAACGCCACCCTGCGCGGCAAGAAGGTGCTCGTCCGCAAGGACCGGAGCTGACCTTCCGACTCAAAGGGAAGTGCCCGCCTCGTGAGTGGGAGGATGACGAGCAAACCCGTCACGCTCACGAGGAGGGCTGAAATCCGTCAGGCCACCGGCTCGACCTGCGCGGCGGCTTCTTCCCGAGGCTCGGTGTTCGTCCGGCGCCGGGAGAAGAACCGGCGCCACGACAGCGCGAAGCCCGTGTAGACGAGGAACACGCCGCCCAGCGACGCGATGGCGGCGACCAACTGGCCCAGGAGCCCCAGCGCCTCGCCGGTGTGCAGGAAGCGCAGCCAGGTGCGCAGCTTCCGGCCGCTGTTGTAGTCCGCGTACGTCTCCTGCTTCGCCACCTCGCCCGAAAAGGGGTTGAGGGACACCTGCTTGGAGGAGAACGGCGGCCACGCATCCGCCTCGCGGAGGCTGACTGTCACCGCGTCCACGCCGTCCGCGCCCCCCTTCCCGCCCCGCTCGCCCTTCGCCTCCGGACCACGGCCACCCTGCGCGGGAGCCCCGCCCGGACGCGCTCCGCCGCCCAGGCGCACCGTGGCGGACGACCAGGTGGGCGACGTCTTCTGCGCTTCGGCGATGAGGGCATCCATCGGCTTGCGCGGCGTCTCCACGTCGGGCGCGGGCACCTTCACCGACGCCGAGCCCGGCGGCCCCTGCCTCGCCGGAGCCTCGTGGCCCATCGCGGTGTAGACGAGGTCGGAGGCCCACTTGTACGAGATGACCATGCCCGACGCCGTGAGCACGATGAGCACCGGCAGCGACCAGAAGCCGATGACGTTGTGCCAGTTCCAGTCGCGCGCCTTGCCCTTCAGCCCACGCCGGAACCACAGCGACGGCCGCATGGCGCGCAGCGTCCACTTGCGCGGCCACCACAGGTACAGGCCGGAGATGGCCAGGAAGAGGAACACCGCGTTGCTCGCGCCGGTGATCGCCTTGCCCACCGCGCGGTTGTCGCCGCCGGCGGCCAGCCACCGGTGGAGCTCCACGTTCCATTGGAGGAAGCCGCGCAGGCCCGTCGCGCCATTCCCCAGCACCTCGCCGGTGAAGGGGTTGACGTAGGTCACAGAGCCCCGGCCGACGCTCACGAGCACCGAGGACGTCGGCTCCGGATACACCGTCACGCCGGAGGGCTGTCCGTCCGTCCGCACAGCGCGGACGCGCTCGACCAACGCCTCCACGGGGAGCCGGGGCGCGTCTGGAGACGGCGGCTGCACCGTCCGGACATCCCGCTCCGCCCATTCGATGAGCTGCTTCTCGAAGGCGATGACCACGCCCGTGAAGGACATGATCGCAATCACCAGCCCGGTGGCGATTCCGGCGATGAGATGAATCCAGAAGATGATGTTTCGGAAGGTGCGCATGAAACGGCTCCAGCGCGGGCCGGAGCCCACGCGAGGAGAACTGGAGCGGACCCGGCGCGACACCGCGCCAGACTCACTTCAGGGAGAAGTTCACCGGAATGTCGATCATGACTCGCGCCAGCCGCCCCGAACGGCCCAGCGCGGGCGTGAAGTGCCACTGATTCACGGCGGCAATCGCCGCGGCGTCCAGGGCGGGCACGGAGCGCATCACCCGGGTGTGCGCCTGCTCCACCCGGCCGTCCGTGCCAACGATGACCCGCACCACCACCACGCCCTGGATGTTCCGCTGCTTCGCCAGCCGGGGGTAGTCCGGCCTGACCTGCTTGAGGACCGTGGGGGGCCGCATCACCTGCTTCAGCGTCAGCGCGTCGCCCGTGCCGCCAATGGCCGTCGACCCGACGATGCCGCCCTGCGTTCCACCCACGACGCCACCGACCACGCCACCCACCACCCCGCCCACCGCGGACGCCTCGCTGCTCGCGGACGCCGGCTCCGCCTTCGCCACCGTGGGTTCGGGAGCAGGCTCAGGCTCCACCACGGGCTCCGGCTCAGGGGGCGTCTCCGGCTTCACCTCCGCCACCGGCTCGGGCCGGGGAACGGGGGTCGGCATCACCCGCTGCGCCGGCTTGGGACGCGCCTGGCGCTGCACTTCCTTCTTCGCGGCCGGCTGCGCCCCGCCACCACCCGCGGGCGGCGGGGGCGGAGGCGCGGCGAACGCCAGCAACACCAGCTCCGGCTCCTCCCGCACCACCTGCTTCGGCGACGCCGGGGACACGGACAGTCCCGCCGCGACGACGACCGCGTGGAGCACGACCGCCACGACAACGGCCCCGCTCCAGCGGCTCCAGAAACCCTCCACCCCGGCGGCATCCCCCATGCGGAAGAGCGCCCCAGTGGGCTGTGCCAACACCGAGGATGCTGCATCCGCGGCGGGCTCCGGAAGTTCGAAATTGAGAATCGTTCTCACTCTCACTGCGGACGTGGATACCCCCCACGGCCCTCACCGTCAACGCTCGCTGAGTAAAACTTCTTACGCCCGGTGGAACGCCCGCCCGGTCGTCCACGGAGGGATGGCGCGCGGAAAAGCCCTTTCGCGGCAGCCCTTTACAGGCGGCTGAAGGACCAGCTCAGCGCGCGGCCACCGGAATACGGCATGACCCCATGGAACGGCCGGGGGTCGGCGTCGAACACCAGCGGCAGGAAGTGCCGGTCGCCGTCCCACAGGTTGAGGCCTTGGATGTCCGCCACGGGCACCCAGGAGAGGGAGCCCTCCGGGTTCCGCTCGAGCGGGGTGCCTTCGAAGCCGTCGATGCGAAACACGAAGCCCAGCCAGTCCTCCCCGTGCTTGCCGAAGCCGGGCCAGGAGATGGTGCCGCGCAGCACCATCCGCGTGCACTCGATGCCGGCCTCCTCGCGAATCTCCCGGCGCATGCAGGCGGCCACGTCCTCGTCGCGCTCCATCTTCCCGCCCAGGCCATTGAACTTCCCGTAGTGGGCGTCATCCGGGCGGGCGTTGCGGTGGACGAGCAGCACGCGCTGCCCGTCCGGTGACATCACGTAACCGAGCGTGCCGATGATCGGGGTGTACGGCATGGGAGCGACCTCGCGCGGTGCGGCATCCAGGCGTCGGAGCCCCTTGGCCACCACCGGAATGTGACAAAGCGCGGCACTGTAGTTCATGCCGGGCCAGCCAGGTCCCTCCTCACCCCGCCCTCCTCACACGGCGGGTCGGGGGCTTCCCTTTACGCCAGCCAACGCAGCGCGTTAACATCTAGCGACACTGCATTATTCTTGATGACAACCCGCGTCGTCGGGAGAGGGGACTCTTGATGTCGGCATTCCGCCCCGGCCGGTACGGCCTGTATGAGCCAGACACCGAGCATGACGCCTGCGGCGTGGGATTCGTCGCCCACCTGAGGGGTGAGCGCTCGCGAGGCATCGTCGAGGACGCCCTGGAGCTCCTCAACCGGCTCAGCCACCGGGCGGCCGCGGGCAGGGACCCACGAACCGGCGACGGCGCCGGCATCCTGGTGCAGCTCCCCCACCGCTTCTTCGAGCGGGAGTCCCCGAAGCTGCCCTTCGCCCTCCCGCCGCGCCGGCACTACGGCGTGGGCCAGGTGTTCCTCCCGCCCGAGCCCGAGGCCCGGGCCGCCTGTGAGGCCGCCTTCGAGGAGGTCGTCGTACAGGAGGGCCAGCGCGTGCTCGGCTGGCGCGACGTGCCCGTGAACCCGGAGCACCTGGGCCCCGTGGCGCGTGAGGCCGCCCCCGTCATCCGCCAGCTCTTCGTGGCGCGGCGGCGCATGGTCCCCAGCGCCTTCGAGCGGAAGCTGTACCGCATCCGCAAGCTGACGGAGAACCTCATCCAGGCGCGCGGCGTGGACCCCAAGGGCCGCTTCCACGTGGCGTCGCTGTCGTCGGAGACGCTCGTCTACAAGGGGCTGATGCTGCCGGTGGACCTGCCGCGCTTCTACTCCGATTTGCAGCAGCCGGACTTCGTGAGCGCGCTGGGCCTGGTCCACTCGCGCTTCTCCACCAACACGTTCCCGACGTGGGAGCTGGCGCAGCCGTTCCGCTTCATCGCGCACAACGGTGAAATCAACACCATGCGTGGCAACCGGAACTGGATGACCGCGCGGCGCGGCCTGCTCCAGACGGCGCGCCTGGGCGGCAGCCTGGAGGCGCTCCAGCCCATCATCGTCCCGGGCAAGAGCGACTCGGCGCAGTTCGACAACATGGTGGAGCTGCTCTACCTGGGCGGTCGCACCCTGCCCCACGCGCTGATGATGATGATTCCGGAGGCGTGGGAGGGCGACGCGCTGATGTCCGACGAGCGGCGCGCCTTCTATGAATACTCCTCCGCCCTGCTGGAGCCGTGGGACGGGCCGGCGGCCATCGCCTTCACGGACGGGCAGCTCATCGGAGCCACGTTGGATCGCAACGGCCTGCGGCCCGCGCGCTACCTCGTCACGGAGGACGACCGCATCATCCTCGCCTCGGAGATGGGCGTCATCGACGTGCCGCCCTCGCAGGTGCGCCGCAAGGGCCGCCTGACGCCGGGCCGCATGCTGCTGGTGGACACCACCGAGGGCCGCATCCTGGAGGACGAGGACGTCAAGCGCGACATCACCACGCGCTGGCCCTACCGCCGCTGGCTCCAGCGCAACGTCTACACCTTCGACAACCTCCCCGCCGTCACCGCCCCGGTGCGCCTGCGCGGCGAGGAGCTGTGGCGGGCCCAGCGCGCCTTCGGCTACACCGCCGAGGACGTGCGCTCGGTGCTCACGCCCATGGCGGAGACGGGCAAGGAGCCAGTGGGCTCCATGGGCACGGACACGCCGCTGGCGGTGCTCAGCGACCACGCCCCCAGCCTCTTCTCCTACTTCCACCAGCTCTTCGCGCAGGTGACCAACCCACCCATCGACCCGCTGCGCGAGTCGCTGGTGATGACGCTGGCCACCGCGCTGGGCCCGGAGAGCAACACCTTCGAAGAGACGCCGGAGCAGTGCCACCGGCTGTCCCTCCCCGGCCCCATCCTCACCAACGGGCAGCTCGCGCGGCTGGCGGCCATCAATGACGAGGGCCTGTTCGAGACGCGCCGCCTGTCGCTCCTCTACGCCCTGGACGGAGGCGAAGGCGCGCTCGAGGCGGCGGTGGAGAAGCTCTGCGACGAGGCCGTGGACGCGGTGGACGCGGGCGCCAGCATCCTGCTCTTGAGCGACCGCGGCGTGGACGCGGCGCACGCGGCCATTCCCGCGCTGCTGGCCATGTCCGCGGTGCACCAGCGGCTCGTCCGTGACGGCATCCGCATGTACACCGGCCTGCTGCTGGAGACGGCGGAGGCGCGCGAGGTGCACCACTTCGCCTGCCTGTTCGCCTACGGCGCCGCGGCGGTGAACCCGTACCTGGCGCTGGACACGCTCCGGGCCCTGGCGGACAGCGGCGAGCTGGCCGTGGACGCGGAGAAGGCGCAGGACCGCTTCATCCACGCCGTGGAGGAAGGCCTGCTCAAGGTGATGTCGAAGATGGGCATCTCCACCCTCCAGTCCTACCGCGGCGCGCAGCTCTTCGAGGCCGTGGGGCTCCAGCGCTCGCTGGTGGAGCGGCACTTCACCGACACGGCGTCGCGCGTGGAGGGGGTGGGCCTGCCGGAGCTGGGGCGCGAAGTGGCGGAGCGTCACGCCCGGGGCTTCGGCGCGGAAGCGGACGCGGAGGCCGGCATGCTGCCCGTGGGCGGCCAGTACCGCTGGCGCCGTCTGGGCGAGCGGCACAAGTGGAACCCGGCCACCATCGCCAGGCTCCAGGCGGCGGTGCGCGCGAACGACGCCGCCACCTTCGCGGAGTACTCGCGGCTCGCGGACGACGAGACGCGCGAGCACTCCAACCTGCGCGGCCTGCTCGAAATCGCCCACGAGGGCCGCACGCCCGTGCCGCTGGACGAGGTGGAGCCGGCGCTCTCCATTGCCCGGCGCTTCGTCACCGGCGCCATGTCCTTCGGCTCCATCAGCGCGGAGGCGCACGAGACGCTGGCCATCGCGATGAACCGGCTGGGCGGGCGCTCCAACAGCGGCGAGGGCGGCGAGGAGTCGCGGCGCTACACCCGGGACGAGAACGGAGACCTGCGCCGCAGCGCCATCAAGCAGGTGGCCAGCGCGCGCTTCGGCGTCACCACGGAGTACCTGGTCAACGCGGACGAGCTCCAAATCAAGGTGGCCCAGGGCGCCAAGCCCGGCGAGGGCGGCCAGCTGCCCGGCCACAAGGTGGATGAGCGGATTGCCCGCGTGCGCTGGTCCACGCCGGGCGTGACGCTCATCTCCCCGCCACCGCACCACGACATCTACTCCATCGAGGACCTGGCGCAGCTCATCTACGACCTCCAGTCGGTGAATCCGGCCGCGCGCGTCGGCGTGAAGCTGGTCAGCGAGGTGGGCGTGGGCACCATCGCCGCGGGCGTGGCCAAGGCCGGCGCCAGCTGCGTGGTCATCTCCGGCTACGAGGGCGGCACGGGCGCCTCGCCGCTGTCCAGCATCCAGCACGCGGGCCTGCCCTGGGAGCTGGGGCTGGCGGAGACGCAGCAGGTGCTGGTGCACAACGGGCTGCGCTCGCGCATCCGCGTTCAGGCGGACGGCGGCATGCGCACCGCACGGGACGTGCTGGTGGCCACGCTCCTGGGCGCCGAGGAGTTCGGCATGGCCACCGCCAGCCTGGTGGCCGTGGGCTGCGTCATGCTGCGCAAGTGTCACCTCAACACCTGTTCGGCGGGCATCGCCACGCAGGACGCGGGGCTGCGCGAGCGCTTCCAGGGCAAGCCCGAGGACGTGGTGAACTTCTTCCTCCTCATCGCGGAGGACCTGCGCCAGCGGATGGCCGCGCTGGGCGCGCGCTCCCTGCAGGAGCTGGTGGGCCGCGTGGACCTGCTGCGGCAGCGCCCGGCGGTGGACCACTGGAAGGCGAAGCGCGTGGACCTGTCCGGGCTGCTCGCCGCGCCGGCCGCGCCGGACAGCGAGCCGCGCCACTGCACCGAGCCGCGCATCAAGGACGTGTCCGACCACCTGGACCACGCGCTGCTGCGCGACGCCAGCGCGGTGCTGGACGGCGGACCGCCCATGCTGCTCAACGTGCCGGTGGCCAACACCCACCGCGCCGTGGGCGCCCTGTTGTCGGGGGAGATTGCCCGGCGTCACGGGGGCCAGGGGCTGCCGGATGGCCGGCTCCATGTGCGGATGAAGGGCTCCGCCGGCCAGAGCTTCGGCGCCTTCGTGGTGAAGGGCGTGACGCTGGAGCTGGAGGGTGACGCCAACGACTACGTGGGCAAGGGCCTGTCCGGTGGACGCATCATCGTCTACCCGCCGCAGGCCAGCCGCTTCACCGCCGAGGAGAACGTGCTGGTGGGCAACACCGCGCTCTATGGCGCCACGGCCGGCGAGGTCTACCTGCGGGGGCTCGCGGGTGAGCGCTTCGCGGTGCGAAACAGCGGCGCGCAGGCCGTCGTGGAGGGCGTGGGCGACCACGGCTGCGAATACATGACGGGCGGCGCGGTGGTGGTGCTGGGCCCCACCGGGCGCAACTTCGCGGCGGGCATGAGCGGCGGCATCGCCTACGTGCTCGACCGCGAGCAGTCCTTCCGGCAGCGCTGCAACCTGGAGATGGTGGAGCTGGAGTCCCTGGTGGACGAGTCCGAAATCTGGCTCGTGCACGGCATGGTGGAGCGGCACCTGCACCACACCGGCAGCGCGCTGGCGCGGCGGGTACTGGACAACTGGGAGCTGATGGTGCCGCGCTTCGTGAAGGTGATGCCCACGGACTACAAGCGGGTCCTCCAGGCACGGCGCGCGGCGCGCAGACCACCGGAGTCCACATCCGCGGCGTTGCCCCAGTCCGCGGCGGGGAGGGCCTGAGCCATGGGTAAGCCAACCGGATTCATCGAGTGGGAGCGCGTCCACGCGGTCAAGCGGGACAAGGCGGACCGGCTGGGCGACTGGCGCGAGTTCGCGCTGCCGCTGGCCCCCGACGAGGCCAAACGGCAGGCCGGCCGCTGCATGGACTGTGGCGTCCCCTTCTGCCACCAGGGCTGTCCCCTGGGGAACCTCATCCCCGACTTCAACGAGGCCGTGTACCGCGGGCGCTGGCGCGAGGCGTACGACCTGCTCAGCCGCACCAATGGCTTCCCGGAGATGACGGGCCGGCTGTGCCCGGCGCCGTGCGAGGCTGCGTGTGTGCTCGCCATCGACCGGGACCCGGTCACCATCGAGCAGATGGAGAAGGAAATCGTCGAACGGGCCTTCGAGGAGGGCTGGGTGAAGCCCCGGCCTCCGGCACGCCGCACCGGGAAGACGGTGGGCGTGGTGGGCTCCGGGCCCGCGGGACTGGCGGCGGCGGCGCAGCTCAACGCGGCCGGACACACCGTCACCGTGTACGAGCGGGCCGCCCGGGCCGGCGGCCTGCTGCGCTATGGCATCCCCGACTTCAAGCTGGAGAAGTCCGTGGTGGACCGGCGCCTGGCGCTGATGGAGGCGGAAGGCATCACCTTCGTCACCGGCGTGGACGTGGGCGGTGCCCTGAGCTACCGCGCGCTGCGCGCGAAGCACGACGCCCTGGTGCTGGCCATGGGCGCGCGCCGTCCGCGCGAGCTGGAAGTCCCCGGACGCGAGCTGTCCGGTGTCGTCCAGGCCATGGAGTACCTGGAGCACCAGAACCGGCTCGTCTCGGGCCAAGGCCAGAAGGACTCACGCCTGGACGCGGCCGGCCGGCACGTCGTGGTGCTGGGCGGCGGCGACACCGGCTCGGACTGCCTGGGTACCGCGCTGCGTCAGGGTGCGGCGAGCGTGCGGCAGGTGGAGCTCCTCCCCGCCCCGCCCGCGGTGCGCGCGGAGGGCAACCCCTGGCCGAGGTGGCCCGTCATCTTCCGCACCTCCACCAGCCAGGAGGAAGGCGGCGAGCGCCGCTTCGCGCTGATGACGAAGCGGCTGACGGGCAGCGACGGACGGCTCCAGACGCTGCACGCCGTGGAAATCGAGTTCCAGCCCGAACCTGGCGCCCTGCCCCGCCTCATTGAACGTCCCGGCACCGAGGTGACGTTCGAAACGGACCTGCTGGTGCTGGCCATGGGCTTCACGGGGCCCGAGGTGGGTAACCTCTCCGAGGAACTGGGGGTAAAGCTGTCTCCCCGCGGCACGGTACAGGTGGACGCGCGCTTCGCCACGTCCGCGGACGGGGTGTTCTGCGCCGGGGACGCGAGCCGGGGCGCCAGCCTCATCGTCTGGGCCCTGTCGGACGGTCGCGAAGCCGCCAAGGCCTGCGATGCGTATCTTTCCGGGGGGCGCTCCGCGCTTCCTACCCGGGGTGCGGACTGCGCCTTCTGAGCGGAATGAAACGCCCGGGTCGCCTTTTTGGGGCGAGTCGGGAATAAATAGCAGGCGAGGCAGTTAGAATGGGCTTAACCCATTACTCCCTCCCACAGGAGGCCCCTGACATGCGAAGCGAACAGACCCTCATCGTGACCGAAGCCGACTTGGAGCGCCTGCGCCAGGTGGTGGACCACAACGGAGGCGGCCGCACGGCCGAGTTCGCGGAAATGCTTGACGCGGAGCTGACCCGGGCCCGCGTCGTCGCGTCGGAAGAGGTGCCGCCCGACGTCGTGACGATGAACAGCAAGGTCGTCTTCGAGGACGAACAGACGGGAGAGCGCCGGGAGGTCACCCTTGTCTACCCGCGCGACGCCAGCAGCGACGAGGGGCGCATCTCCGTCCTGGCCCCCATCGGCAGCGCGCTCATCGGCCTGACCGTGGGGCAGACCATCACCTGGCCCCTGCCGGGCGGACGCTCCAAGCAGCTGCGCATCGTCGCGGTGCCCTACCAGCCCGAGGCCTCGGGCCACTACAACCTCTGATTCGGCTTCCCCCGGACGGCACCGTACGCCCTCGTGGCGGACGGTGCCGTTCTCCGTTTCAGCGCAGCCCCACGCGCTTCGCCAACTCCTGCGCCAGGGCCCGCAGCTCCTCCACGCCGGCCGCCTGCGGGCTCGTGTCGAACACCACCTCATAGCCCAGCCCCGCCTGGTTGATGGACTCCGAGCGCGGAATCCGAGCCCTCAACACGGGCACGGTGGACTCGCTCAGCGCGCCCTCCATGGCCTCGTTGGTCGCGGTGGTGCGGCGATCCCACAGATTCACCACCGCCACCAGCTCACCGCCCTGCTCGCGAACGTCACGCCAGGCGGTCTCGATTTCCCCCAGCCCCTGGAGCGCGAAGGCGCCGGTGGGCACGGGGGCCACGACCAGGTCCGCGGAGGCGAGCACGGCCTCGGTGTAGGCGCCGATGCTGGGCGGGGTGTCCGCGAGGATGATGTCCGGCGTCCACCCCAGCGTCTTGAGCGCGCGAGGAATCGCCTGGAGGCGGTGGCCCCACTGGAACAGCTCGCGCTCCTGCGCGGCCATGCGCGGCGCGGCGGGGGCGATGAACAAGCCGGGCCGCTTCGGTGAAGCCACCACCACCTGCGCCAGCGTGTGCCTGGGACGGGGCCCGAGCGCATCCCCCACGCAGGGGCCTTCCCGGCTCTCCAGCCCCAGCACCAGCGACGCATGGGCCTGGGGGTCCAGGTCCAGCAGCAGCACCTGGCGGCCGGCATCCGCGAGGGCCGCCGCCACATGCGAGCAGAGCGTCGTCTTGCCGACGCCGCCCTTGATGGTGGAGAACGCGATGAACGCCATGCCCCGGTCTATACCGGACGACCCACGGGGAGAGAAGCCACGGGCGGCGGCGCCTCCTCCATGCTCAGCTCACCCCCACCTTGCACTCGGGGAGCGCCTGGCGCAGCCGCTCGATTTCCCCTGGAGGCAGGGTCGTCCAGTACAGGTCCACCGTCCGCAACCAGGTCATCCGGAAGAGGACGGGCGGCAGCGTCGTCAGCGGCGTGGACTGGAGATCCAGGAACGTCAGGCGCTTGAGCCGCTCCAGCGCGTCGGGCAACGTCGTCAGCCCCGTGCGGTTCAGGTTGAGTGACTCGAGGGATTCCAGGTCACCCAGATCGGGCGGCAGCTCGGTCAACTCAGGGTTGAACGACAGATCCAGCTTCTTCAGCTTCGACAGGCGCCCCAACTCCGGGGGCACCGCCTTGATGCCCGTCGTCCGGACCCAGAGGGACTCCAGCTCGGTGAACTCGCCAATCAGCGCGGGCAGCTCGCCCAGCTTCCGGCCGTTGAACAGCAGCTCCTTCGAGTCCCGGGGGAACTTATCGAACAAGGCAGCCGGGCCCTTCGCCTTCGCGGGCGCCTTCGCCTTGATGGGAAGGGACGCGCCCGCCAGGTCCGCGGGCGCCACGGGCGAGGTGCCCTCCTTCACGTCCTTCAAGGCCACGGCCAGCGCCGCCAGCTCCTCCTCGAGCCACGAGGAGAACGTCCCCAGTTCCTCCACGGGGAGACTGTCCTCCACGCGCCAGACCACGCCGGACGCGCCTGCGGCGCCCCTGCCAAAAGCGAAGCCGTTGATGTCGTCAATGTCGTGGGCGGCGAACATCACGAACGAATAGGCATGGGTGCCCGCCTCGCGCTCCGCGCGGACCTCGTCCCATGGCCGGTCGGGCACGCCCACCTGCTGTGACAGCCCCACCTGCCAGCGCGGAGGCAGCAAGCCCAACGTGGACGACGCGCCCGACAGCCACCGGTAGCCCAGCACCTTGACGAGCGCCCCGTACTCCGGAGGCAAGAGCGGCGCGGGGTCGAACACGGTCGAGAACGGCACCACCCGCGGCTCCAGGGCCTCCGGATACTCGCCGGCCGAGCCCCGCCCCAAGGTCTGGACGGCCTGCTTCTCCACGCGCTTCCACTGCGCCGCCAGCGACACGTTCTTCTTCGGCATGCCCGCCCATTACCTGCAACGACATGCGAAGGAAATGGGCACCTCCGCGCGCTACTTCTGCGTCATGATCCACTTCACCAGCGCGCGCGCCTCGGCCTCCGACACCTGGGCGTTCGCCGGCATCGGAATGGCGCCCCAGACGCCGCTGCTGCCCTTGCGCACGCGCTGCGTCAGCTTGTCCTCCACGCCCTCCTGCTTCGCATAGCGGGCGGCAATCTCCTTGAATGAGGGACCGACCAGCCGCGCCGTCGCTGAATGGCACGTCGAGCAGTTCTTGGCCTTCGAGAGCTCCTCGCTCGCGGAGGCCACGTTGGACACCGACGCCACCGCGAGAACAGACAGCCACAGAAAACGCTTCATCGAAGTCTCCAGTCCACACTGCATATCAAGGCTGACCGACATGGCAGCCCTCTCTGATTTTGCTGAGCTCCACGCAAACTAGCGCGCGGCACGCCCTTCCGCGACGCGCACCACGCGCCCATCGCCCAGGGTGTCCGGTGGGCTCAGCACCACCCGGTCCTCGGCGGACAATCCGTCCATCACCTCGACATGAGCGCCCAGGTCACGCCCCAGCACGACCACGCGCTGCTGGACGGCATTCGCCTCCCCCACCACGAGGACCGTGGGCCCCTCGCTCCGCACGGCCAGCGCGCTGGCGGGGATGAGCATGGGCGGAGCCTCGCGCTCGATGAGCAACCGGACGCGCACGAATGACCCGGCGAACAGCGCCTCGGTGTTGGCGAGCTGCACCTCCGTCAGGAGCGTGCGGGTCCCCGGGTCCAACACCCCCGCGGTCCGCACCACGCGTCCCGGCAGCGCCCGCGCGGGCGCATCCAGCGTGGAGATCCGCGCCTCGAGCCCCGGCCGGATGTCATGGGCGAGGGACTGCGGCACGTCCACGTAGACCTTCAGCGTGTGCGTCTGCGCGAGTTCAAACAGGCTCGTCATGCCGCTGCCACTGCCCGCGGTGACCAGCGCGCCCCGGTCCACGTTGCGACGCACGATGACACCATCGAACGGCGCCACCACACGGCGATACGCGTACAACGCCTCGAGGCGCTCCACCTCCGCCTTCGCGCTCTTCAACGAGGCCTCCGCGGAGTTGGCCCGCGCCCGCGCCTCCTCCGCCACCTCATGGCTGACGTTGCCCTCTCCCGCGAGAATCTGCCCGCGCCGCGCGGACGCGCGAGCGAGCTCCAGGTTCCGCTCCATCTCATCCAAGCGCGCCCGGGCCCGGTGACACTCCGCCTGGAGCTCGGGCGCCTCGAGCTCCGCCAGCAACTGGCCCGCGCGAACCTGGTCGCCCAGGTCGACGTGGATGCGGCCCACGAAACCATTGATGCGGGCGTGCAGCGACGCGCGCTGACTGGGAAGGACCGTCCCTGGCAACGTGAGCTCCGCCTTCGGCTCGGACCGCGTCACGCGCGCGGTGGCCACGAGCGGCGGCAGACGGGCTTCCACTTCACGTCGGTCCAACGCGCGCGACCGCTCCAACCGTGGCGCCACGCCGAGCCCCAGCAGCACCAGGAGCAACGCGGCGAACCCCCAGGGCCAGCGCCCGCCTCGCGCCGTGACATCCACGCCAGGAGTCTGCTCCGTCACGCTGTCACCGAGGGCTCGAGTTCAGGGGCCGCCGCGCGGACAGCCCGCCGCGCCTGCATCAGACTGTAGACGACCGGAACGAAGAACAGGGTCGCCACCGTGGCGCCCACGAGGCCGCCAATGACGGCGCAGCCGAGCGCGGCGTTCTGCTCGCCGCCCTCGCCCAGGTTCAGGGACATGGGGAGCATGCCCAGGCCCATGGCCAGCGCCGTCATCAACACGGGGCGCACCCGCACCCGCCCCGCTTCGAGCGCCGCCTCCGCCGCGCTCGCGCCGAGCGCGAGCTGCTCGTTGGCGAAGGACACCACCAGCACGGAGTTCGCCGTGGCCACGCCCACGCTCATGATGGCGCCCATCAACGAGGGAATGCTGAACGGCGTCTGCGTGGCGAACAGCGAAACCACCATGCCCACCACCGCCCCGGGCAGCGCGGTGATGATGATGAAGGGGTCCAGCCAGGACTGGAAGTTGACCACCATCAGCGCATAGACGAGCACCGCCGCGAACAGCAGGCCCAACAGCAGCCGGTCGAAGCTGGTGCGCATGCTCTCCACCTGCCCACGCACCTGGATGCGCGAGCCCGGCGGCAGCTCCTCTCGGTAGCGGTCGACGATCCGCTCCAGCCGCGACGCCACGCTGCCCAGGTCCGTGTCCTGGACGTCCGCGCGGACGTTGAAGGTGGGCTGGATGTCCACGTGGGTGACGAAGACGGGCGTCCACTCACGCTGCACCCGGGTGAGGTCGCCCAGGAGCTGAGGCCCCTCCCGGGTGGGCAGCGCCATCCGCGTCAGGTCCTCCACCGAGGACACCCGCGTCTCCGGCACGCGCACCGACACCGGATAGCTGTTCCCTGTCTTCGGGTCGATCCAGAAGCTGGGGCTCACCTGCGAGCTGGATGACACGGTGAGCAGCACGTTGTTGGCCACGTCCCGCTGCGTGAGCCCCACCGCGCTGGAGCGGACCCGGTCCACCTCGAAGTGCAGCCGCGGCGCGTTCACCACCTGCGACAGGCGCACGTCCACCGCGCCGCGGACCTGCCCCAGCTCCGCCTCGAGCTTACGCGCGATGGCATAGGTGGCCTCGCGCTGGGAGCCCGACACCTGCACGTCAATGGGCGACGGCAGCCCGAAGTTGAGAATCTGCGTCACGATGTCCGCGGGCTGGAAGTAGAACGTGAGCTCCGGGAAGCGCCGCGGCAACTCCTCGCGCAGCAGCCGGACGTACGCGTCCGTCCGGACCCGGCGCTTCGGAGCCAGCGTCACGAGGACCTCCCCGTCCGCGCTGCTCACGTTGGAGGTGTCCGTCAGCGCGAGGTTGTAGCCGCCCGGCATGCCCATCATGTCAATCAGGCTCACCCGGTCCTCGGCGGGGATGAGCTCGCGCACGGCGTCCTCCACGAGCGACAGGTACCGCTCCGTCTCCTCGATGCGCGTCCCCGGCGGCGCCACGACGTGAAGGCGGAGCTGGCCCGCGTCCACGGTGGGAAAGAAGTCCCGGCCCACGAAGGGCATCAACCCCACTGCCGCCAACACCGCGAGCAGGAAGAAAACCAGCACGCGGCGCGGCCGGGCCAGGGCCCCCTGGAGCGCCCTCACGTACCGCGCCCGGAAGCGCTCGAAGCCCTCCTCGAACCGGTGGTGCAGTCGCGCCAGCCAGCCCCTCTGGGGCTGTCCGTGCCGCTGGACCTCCGCGCGCAGCAGGAACTGCACGAGCGTGGGCACCAGCGTGCGCGAGAGCAGATACGAGGCCATCACGGAGAGCCCCACCGCCAGGCCCATGGGCAGGAACAGGTACCGGGCCGGCCCCTCCAGGAAGAGCACCGAGACGAAGACGATGCCAATGGAGAGCGAGGCGACGAAGGCGGGCACGGCGATCTGCTCCGCGCCATCCAGGATGGCCTGGGTGAGCGGCTTCCCCATGGCCAGGTTGCGGTGGATGTTCTCTATCTCCACCGTGGCGTCATCCACGAGGATGCCCACCGCGAGCGCCAGCCCGCCCAGCGTCATCGAGTCGAGCGTGTACCCGAGGCCCCGCAACACCAGGATGGCCGCGAGCACCGACAAGGGAATGGAGATGGCGATGATGAGCGTGCTCCGCCAGCTCCCCAGGAACAGGAGGATCATCGTCGCCGTCAGCAGCGCGGCGATGACCCCTTCCACCAGGAGCCCGTGGATGGCGGTCGTCACGAAGGAGGACTGGTCCGCCAGCAACCGCACCGACAACCCCTCCGGCGCGGCGGCCTGGATGGTGGGCAGCAGCTCGCGCACGCGGCGGGCGACCTCCAACGTCGAGGCGTCCCCCGTCTTCATCACGGACAGGATGACGGAGCGCCGGCCCTCCTCCCGGGCGATGTTCGTCTGCACCGCGAAGCCGTCATGTACATGCGCCACGTCTCGGAGAAACACGACACGGCCATCGCTCCGGCGCACCGGGATGTCATTGAGCGCGGCGAGCGTCTCCGGACTGCTGTTGAGCGTCACGCGGTACTCGTGCGCGCCCATCTTGATGTTCCCCGTGGGCAGGACCAGGTTCTGCGCGGAGACCGCCGAGGCGACGTCGTGCGGCGCCAGCCCATGGGCCTCGAGGGCTTCCAGGTCCAGGTCCACGGTCATCTGACGGACCTTGCCGCCCATGAGCTGGGGAATGCGCGCGCCCCGGACCGTGCCGAGCAGGGGCCGGACGCGTTGATTCACATGGTCGTAGATTTGCGACTCGGTGAGCGTCTCGCTGCTGAACGACACCTGGAGGATGGGCACGCTGCTGGCCGAATACCGGAGGATGATGGGCGGCTGCGTCCCCGGAGGCATGCGCCGGGTGATGGATTGCGAGGACGCCGTCACCTGGGCCATGGCCTCGGCCACGTCAGCCCCGGGGTGTAGATACAACCGGGCGACCGATACACCGTCGAATGACTGGCTTTCCTGCCGGGCCAGGTTCGCCACGTTGTTCGCCAGGGAGTATTCACTGTATTGAGTAATCTGCCGCTCAATCTGCTGCGCGGGCAGCCCGTCATAGCTCCAGACGACGCTGATGACGGGGATGTCGACCTCGGGGAGGATGTCCGTGGGGGATTCGCGGATGACCTGCACACTCACGAAGACGAGCAGCAGCGCCGCCACCACGAAGGTATAGGGGCGTCGGAGCGCCAGCCGGACGATCCACATATCGCCTCCGCTCTTTGCCATGGAGCAGCAATCGAGGCAATGTCCGCAACCCTTGCTTCCGCTGGGAAGACTGGGGCAGCATGAGGGCTGAGCCGTCATGAACAACGCCGTGAAAACATCTCCCTCCGCTGGGACTGTGCTGACGCAAGCGCTGCTGAATCGCAGACAACTCCTGCAGTGGTTGGGAATCGGCGTGGTGGCCTCCAGCTGCGGCACGCTTCGTCCGCGGCTGATACCTCGCACGGAGGGAGCGGCGCCCCTCCAGCTCATCGCGCCCGACACCGCGGGGCCCCTTCCCGACGACGTGCGGGAGGTCCTGCTCGATACGGCCCGCCAGCTTTCACGCTTCGTGGGAATGGACGGTCAGCTCAACGAGGCGCTGCTGGAAGGCTATCTGCGTCTCAAATGCGAGGAGCGTCCCTCGTACCTGGCCACCTACACCCGCTTCGCGGCGGAGGTGAAGCGGCCCGAGACGCTCTCCGCGGAGTGGCTCGTGGAGCTGCCAGAGCTCCACCGCGTGAAGGTGGTGGGTGAGCTGGCCATCATGTCGCTGGTCGGCGGGGGCTTCCGGACGTTTGGCTTCGGAAACATGAACGGCCACATGGGCGGGCTCTGGCACGAGCCGCACGCGTCTGGCTCCTATCACGCCTCGGACGAACTGTAGTCAGCGCGGTCGCCGACAGGATTTGAAAACCATGAGGCTGTGTATCGTCGGAAGTGGTGTTGCCGCGGTCATCACCGCCCGCGCCGCGCTGGAGCGGGGCTACGAGGTGGTGATGCTCGAAGCCGGCCCTCGCACGCCCATGCGGGACTCGCGCCGCTGGCTGGACTTCGTCACCACGGGCGTTCGGCCCTACCACGCCTGTGAGGACTCGCAGGGTGACGCCAACTCCCGCCCCGGTGTCCAACCCGAGCGCGACCACTTCCTCATCAAGGGCAGCCGGCTCATGGCGGTGGGCGGGTCGACGCTGCACTGGAGCGGCTGGACGCCCCGCCTCCAGCCCGAGGACCTGGAGCTGCGCAAGCGCACCGGCAAGGGGAACGACTGGCCCTTCAGCTACACCCAGCTCGAGCCCTATTACAGCCAGGCCGAGTCCCTGCTGAACGTCACCGGCCCCAACGCGCCCGTGGACGGGCATCCCACGCCCTGGCGCTCACAGCCCTACAAGTGGAACAGCCCGCCGTATCCCATCGAGTCGGAGCCGGTGCGCCACGCATTGAAGGCGCTGGGCATCACCTATGACCACATTCCCATGTCGCGCAGAGGCCCCGGCGGCGAGGGTGTGGGCGGCCCGTGCATGACGTTTGGCACGTGCCGGTATTGCCCGATGGGCGCGCGCTTCGACCCCACCCTGCTGCTGGCGGACATGGAATCCCACCCGGGCTTCCGGTTGCTCGCGAGCAGCCCGGTGCTGGCCGTGCGCATGGCGGGAGCGGTGGCCCAGGGCGTCACCTACCGCACCGCCGAGGGTGAGACGGCCACGCTGGACGCGGACGCCGTGCTGGTGGCCGCGGGCGCCCTGGAGACGCCCAAGCTGCTGTGGCATTCCGGCTTCGATGAGCAGCGCCTGCCCGCGCTCGGGCGCTACCTGGTCACCCACCCGATGCTGAAGCTCGAGGGCAAGCTGGCGAAGCCCCCCCGGGAGTTCAACGGGCGCGAGGTCCCCATGCCCGCCCTCTTCTCGCGGCACTTCGACACGCCGGAGCAGCAGGCCGCCGGGAAGATGATCTTCTCCGAGTACCCGGAGGAGCCAGACCTGCAGTCATGGGTCCGCCAGGAGCAACTTGCGCCCGAGTACATCGCCTCCTTCGCCCGGGAGAGCCGGCTCAACCTCCATGGCTTCATCGAGGAGTTCCCCCAGGCGGAGAACCGCCTGCGCTTCACGGGCAAGCCGGGCGAGCGTCAGGTGGAGATTCACTACGCGGTGGACGCGGGGTTCTCCGCGCGCTGGCAGTGGATGACCGACACCTTGATGCAGGTGATGAAGACCGCGGGCTGCCGCGAGTCGGAGGTCTGGGTTTCGGGCGTGATTCGCCGGGCGGACCACTCGGTGGGCACGGCGCGCTTCGGCCTAGGACCGGACTCGGGCGTCGTGGACGGAAGGCACCTCGTCTTCGGGACGAAGAACCTGTTCGCCCTCACCAACGGCAACTTCCCGAACAACGGCGCCATCAACCCGACGCTGACGCTGACCGCCCTCTCGCTGCGCTTCGCGGACCAGGTGCTGCCGGACCTGGCGTCGACACGAACTACAGCGCGGCCTTGAGCACGGCCAACGCGACGATGGCCACGACGGCGAACACCTCGCGTCGCGCGGGCGCCTCCTGGATGAAGGCGTTGGCGAACACCAGGGAGAAGAGCGTCACCGAGTTGAGGATGGGCCAGGCGACGACGCGGTTTCCCGCCGCCAGCGCCATGACGAAGGCGACCTGATTGCCCACGGTGAAGAGGGCGCGCACCAGCAGGTTGGTGCGTGCGCGGCCGTCCACGACCAGCTCGCTCAACTGCGCCCCCAGCGTCCCCCGGGCGCCGAAGAGGAGCAGCAGCACCAGACAGGCCGCGCTCCTCCAGAACATCAAGGCGGTGCTCACCTCCAGGTTGGACGCCACGCCCGAAGGCTGGCCCTGGAAGAAGAGCTCCCCGCAGAGGCTCTGCACGAGGACGGCCACGGTGATGAAGAACGCCGGCAGCCACAGGGCGCGGCGGCTGTCCGAGCCACCTCCCGCGGCCAGCAACGAGCAGCCGGACACGGCGAGGGCGAACAGATACTCGGTCCAGTGCACCGCGCGGCCGGACAGCATGAGCGCCAGGGGGATGAGCACATCCCCAACGCGCGAGGCGATGTTCACCCGGGCGACCGTGAGGTGCCGGAAGCCGTAGGAGAAGGCGAAGGCCACCCCCTGGACGCTCACCGCGAACAGCGCGAGCCTCGCGTTGCCATAGAGCGCCCACCCCGCCCTGTCCGTCATCGGCAGCAGCGGCGTCAGCGCCGCCAGCAAGAGGAACGGGACGAAGTTGTTGGCGAAGTTGAGGACGAGGATGGACTGGCGGCGGAGCCCGTAGCTGAGCCGGTCGAAGACGCTGTTTCCCGACCGCAACAGGACGGACGTCAGCGAGTAGAGGACGGTTTCCATCGCGTCCGCGCGTCGGCGCTCGGCCCAGGGAAGAGGCGCTCCAGACAGGGCCACAACTGGGGATGACAGGGCTCGTCCAGCAGGCGGCCCAACTCCTCCGGCGCCAGGAACATGCCCCCGTCCACCTCCCGCTCGGAGAAGCGCAGCGGGCCTTCCATTCGGGCGCGGTAGAGGAAGATGCGCCGGTGGTGCCCATCGTCGAAGACGAACTCGGCCACCGGCACCAGCGGGCCCTCCAGACCCAGTTCCTCCAGGAGCTCCCGCTGGGCGGCCTCCAGGGGCGCCTCGCCCGCGCTCACGTGGCCACCCGCGGACGTGCACAGGTGGCCGGGCATGAAGGTCATGTGCCGGGAGCGCCGCTGCAGGAAGACCTTGCCGTCGTGCTCCACCATCACATGCACGATGCGATGGGGCAGCTTCTGGCCGTAGATCTGGTCGCGGGGCGCGCTCCCCACCACCTGCCCCTGGGTGTCGATGACGTCAATCAGCTCCATGCCACGGACATCCTATGCGACCAGGGGCTTCCGGCCTTCCGCGGGAATGACCTCGATGCGATCCCCCACCCACTTCCGGAAGTGTGCGTCCAGGTCGTAGTTCTCTTGCTTCCAACCGTCCTGGACGGAGCCCGTCACCAGCGAGCTGAAGAAGAGCTTCTTGCCGGTAACGATCTCCTCGGTGCCCATCATCCCGTCCGGCCAGATGAGGAAGTAGTAGCGGCTGTAGTTGACCGTGCGGTCCGACAGGCGAATCTGCATGTCGGGGTAGCGCTCCCGCAGCCGCTCCACGGCCGCGGTGACATGCGACGTCTCCTCCGGCATCAACTCGCCGTAGATGTGATAGGCGCGGCCGGCGGAGAGCGTCCAGGAGATGGCCCAGTCGCGGATGCCCCGCTCGTAGATGAACTGGGCCAGCTCCTCGACATGCTGGCTGTTGTGGCGGTTGAGACAGGTCAGGATTCGCGGCGCCACGCCATGGTCCACGCACA
This sequence comes from Myxococcus virescens, assembly GCF_900101905.1. Classification (NCBI taxonomy): domain Bacteria; kingdom Pseudomonadati; phylum Myxococcota; class Myxococcia; order Myxococcales; family Myxococcaceae; genus Myxococcus; species Myxococcus virescens. The sequence continues at coordinate 36,186 of NZ_FNAJ01000022.1, forward strand.
GGCCGATGGCCCGGAGCGTCTCCTGGTAGGTGTTACCCTTGGCGTTGCGGCTGGGGCGAATCTCGTTGTTGACCCGCTCGTCCATGGAATCGAGGCTGATTTCCACGCGCGTGCAGCGAGACACCGTCTTCATCATCTGCTGCGTCAGGAAGGTGCCGTTGGTGCCGAGGATGGTGGCGACACCATGGTCCGTGAGCTTGTCGATGACGTTCAGCGTGTCTCGGCGCATCAACGGCTCACCGCCGGAGAGAATCTGTCGCATGATTCCCGCGCGGATGACTTCGTCGGCCACCTTGAGCTGCTGGGGCGTGGAGAGCCGCTTCGACGGCAGGTCCTCGACGTTCCCGTAGCAGTGGATACACACGAGGTTGCACGGCGCGGTGACGAGCCATCCACAACCGATGGGACTCCGCGGCACAGGCACGCAGCCCTCGAACACCTTCGCCGAGAACTCATCGCGGAGGTTGTCGTAGATGATGGTGCCCCAGCTCTCCTGACGCTCTCTGATGCGTGCGGACATGGCGAGGAATTAAGAACAGCCCCGCAGCCGACAATGGGCCGCAGAGCCTTGGTTGATGAATCTGAGCCGCCCAATCGAAAGACACACCACGCCCAGGAGGACGCCCATGCCACCTTGGGCACGGGTACCGTCACATCCGCCCGGCAACGCCCCTGAACATCCCGGGGCTCCCCCCTCGTGACCTCTTGAAATAGAAGAGCCAGCCTACGCTGACGTCACAGAGATGTTACGTGGGTTTCATTTTATCCGCAAGAGCGAGTTTTTCTGTTTCTTCATGAGGTCCCCGGAGAAGGTTCATCTGCCGCGACATTCTCTTTAACGCACGCCACTGACATCGCGGTGTCGGGCGCCGCCGCGAGCCAGCGCCGGCTCCGCGCTCCGAAGGCATCGCTTCCAGGGTGAAGCAGGGCATGCCCCTGGCAGGGCAATCACAGACATCCCGAACCCATCAAGACCGGCTCAAGCGCGTGTCAGTTCACGAAGACACGGAGCCGCGCACGGATACCTGGGGACTCAATACAAGGTCCCGCACTCGGCGATCCGCTGGACTCGGAGCGCGGCGAGCCGCGCCAGGGGCATGGCCACTTCGGCCCCTTCCAGCGCCGCCACCGCTCGAGCCACGGCATCCAGGGTGGACATCCCGGAGGGGTGCGAGGGTTCGCGGAGCCGGAGCAGTCCTGGCTCCGGTGGCGGCAGCGCCAGGCGAGGCAGCGTCCGGAGCGCGGCGACCCGTTGTGTCATCCGCCGCGCCTGGGACCAGCTCGCGTCCAGCACCACCAGCTGCCGCGGTGGCGGCGCATCAGGCCGGGGTGGCGGCCCATCGGGATAGAGCAGCCACGTCCCGGGCTCGGAGAGCAGCTCCAGCTCCGCGCTCCCGCTGAGGGAGCCGTGGATGAGGCGCTTCGAGTTCACCAACGCCAGCGCGGCCACGCCGCCGGTGTTGCTCTTCTTCGCGATCTCCATCACGTGCTGCAGGAGGAGGATTCGCGTCCGCGTGTGGACCTGGGGAATCTCGTCACACAGACACAGATGAAGCGCCAGGTTGCAGCGGGAACAACGCGGGCGAATGGCGAGACGGGAAGACACTGCCCTCATCTTGGTCCGGCCGTTGGACGAACAGAAGCACTCGTTTCCCTCTGTCTCTCGTGCTGGGATGTTTCGCCATGGGTGATTGGGCGGTGACGACGCACTGGGCCTGGACACGGCCGCGAATGCCTGAAGCCAGGGACTTTCCGAGCGACCGCTGGGCTGCCCGCCTTGGCCGGGTGGGTCCGGGGCTCTGGCAGTTGGAAACACTCCAGAAATACGGCTACTACCGTGCCCCCGAAGGGACGGCCGCCGTGGGGGTCCAAGCTCCCGACGACTACCTGGTGGAATACGGAGGCGGCCCCTTCTCCGCGGCCTGGAACTATCTCGTCGCCACAGAGCCCTCCGGCGCAAGCCGCTTCGCGCGAGCCGCGGCGCTGCTGGGTGAAGACGCCTCCCTCCCGCACGCGGTTCAACACGCGGTGCTGTGTCTGCGCACCCCCATCCGCTTCGAGCGCCCTCTTGCCTCCTGGAGCCTGAGCGAGAGCCACCTGGACTCAGCCCCCGCCGCCCGCGTCGCCGAGGCGCTCATCGCCGGAGGCCCCCCGCCTCGCCGGGGGCGAATGGAGTGCGTGGTGGGACTCTTCACTTTCGAGTTCGGCTGGGTCCACACAGGTCTCCTGACACTGTTCATCGACAAGTCGATGGCGCAAAGCGGGGCCGAACTCGAAATGACAGGCCGGTTCAACGCACTCGCCGAGACAAGGGAGGTCGGCCCGTTCGCGCACTCCCTGTACATGGAGCGGCCCACACCGGTACCGGCGCCCCTCGTCGCCTGGCCCTTCCCCTCGCGGTAACTCGGTCTGCCATTGGCCCTGCGAGCACGATGAGCATCCGCTCGCCGACACTCCCGGTGGTTGTCCGGCCACCTCATTTATAGGAGGCTGCGCCGCAAATGACTCCGGAGCGTCGAAAGTACCTTGTCGTGGGTGGGCTGGCCACGCTGCTGCTCATCCTCGACCAATGGACGAAGGTCCTCGTCCGCGAGCACGTGAAGCCCCTGGGCTACGCCGGTATGAGCGTCATCGGCGACGTCATCCGCTTCCAGTACGTGGAGAACACCGGCATCACCTTCGGCATGTTCCGGTCGCTGCCCTACGCCCAGCTCATCCTCAGCGCGGTGGCCATCCCCGTCTTCCTGCTGGTCATCCACTTGGTCCGCCAGTCGCCCGCGGACCACTACAGGCTGCACGTCGCGCTCGGCCTCGTCGGCGCCGGCATTGGCAACCTGATTGACCGCGTCCGCCTGGGCAGCGTGACGGACTTCGTCGTCGCTGACTTCGGGTTCTGGCCGGTGAACCCCTGGTATGCCTTCAACGTCGCGGACGCCGCGCTCGTCGTCGGCGCCATCTTGATGGCCTTCGACTCCCGTCGTCCGCAGCCGGCCCCTGTGCCCGCTCCTGCTCCGAGCCAGGGCGACTAGCCAGGGTGTGGGCGCGAGAGCGGGCCACCGCTCACGCGCCCCCTGGGCGTTGGAAGCCGTGCCCGCCGCCCTTCCATGCGGCGGGCGACCTGTACCGGTTTGGATCGCCCGCACCATGCGAGCGCGATCCACTCTGGAGCACTGGTGGGCGCGCCCAAAACACGCACCCCTGATTCCGCGCACTTGGAAATGGCACACCCCATGCTCTGAGGCTCCTGGCATGAGGGCGTCCCACGTGGAGGCCCCCCATTCAAGGAGGCTCACGATGGAAGTCCGGTTTCATGGCGTTCGGGGGAGCATCGCGGTGTCGGGTTCGCGCATTGGTGGCAACACGGCCTGCGTGGAGGTGACCAGCCAGGGCCACCGCCTCATCCTGGATGCGGGGACAGGCATCCGCGCGCTGGGCGAAATCATGATGCGCGAGGGCGCGCCCCAGAAGGCCACGCTCTTCTTCTCGCATCTGCATTGGGACCACGTGCAGGGCTTCCCCTTCTTCACGCCGGCCTGGCTGCCCACGTCCGAGCTGACGCTCTACGGCCCGGGCGCGAATGGGGCCCAGGCGCTCCAGTCCGAGTTGGCCGCGCAGATGCAGCCGCCTCACTTCCCGGTGCCGCTGAGCACCATGCGCTCGCGGATGGACTTCCGCTCGGCGATGCATGCCCGGCCCGTGGAGGTGGGCCCCTTCCGCGTCACGCCCATCGACGTGCCGCACCCGCAGGGGTGCCTGGCGTACCGCGTGGAGGCGGATGGCCATTCGTTCGTCTACGCCACGGACGTGGAGGTGCGGGTGCAGGAGCTCGCGCCGGAGGTGGGCCGCCTCTTCGAGGGCGCGGACGTCCTGTGCCTGGACGCGCAGTACACGCCGGACGAATACGAGGGCCGCAAGGGCGTGGCGAAGAAGGGCTGGGGCCACTCCACCATGATGGACGCCGCGGGCGTGGCCGGGCTGGTGGGGGCGCGCCGGCTGTGCCTGTTCCACCATGACCCGGCGCACGGCGACGACATGCTCGAGGACATGGCGGAGCAGGCCCGCGCCCTCTTCCCCATCTGCGAGCCCGCACGCGAAGGCCAGCGGCTGGTGCTGGGCCGCGCGGCCTGAGAGGGGCGGTTCCATGCCCTCTGGATGTTATGGTGCGGCCTCCGCCTTCGTCCTGCCGCCGTTGCCCGCCATGCCCCAAGCCCCCTCGGACGTCTCCCAGGTCCTCCTCCCCTTCGGAGGGCTCGTCGGCAGGGAGGTGGACCTCGACGCGTTCCTCCAGACGCTGATGGACCGCATCGCCATCACCCTGCAAGCGGACCGCGGCACCCTCTGGCTGCTGGACCCGGCCCGCCGCGAGCTGTTCAGCCGCGCCGCGCACCTGCCCGAGGTGTCCCAGATTCGCGTCAAGCTGGGCCAGGGCGTCGCAGGCACCGTCGCCCAGGCGGGGCACGCCATCAACGTGCCGGACCCGCGCGGCGAGCAGCGCTTCTTCGCGGACATCGACCGGATGACGGGCTACCGCACCACCAGCCTGCTCGCCGTGCCACTGCGCGACGGGGACGGCGCCCTCTACGGCGTGCTCCAGGTCCTCAACCGCCGCGGCGCGGACCGCTTCACCGACGACGACACGCAGCGGCTCACCGCCATCGCCTCGCAGGTGAGCACCGCCCTCCAGAGCACCAGCCTCTACCAGGAGCTCCAGCGCGCGAAGGACCAGCCCCAGGTACCGGTGGGCTACTTCTTCAACCGCATCATCGGCGAGTCCCCGCAGCTCCAGGCCATCTACCGGCTGGTGCGCAAGGCCGCGCCCACCGACGCGACGGTGCTGCTGCGCGGCGAGAGTGGCAGCGGCAAGGAGCTGTTCGCCCGTGCTGTCCACGTGAATGGCCCTCGCAGGGACCAGCCCTTCATCAAGGTGGACTGCGCGGCGCTGCCCGCCACGCTCATCGAGAACGAGCTCTTCGGCCACGAACGCGGCGCCTTCACCGGCGCGGACCACCGCGTGCCCGGCAAGTTCGAGGCGGCCAGCGGCGGCACGGTGTTCATCGACGAGATTGGCGAGCTGCCCCTGCCGGTGCAGGGCAAGCTGCTGCGGGTCATCCAGGATCGCGAGTTCGAGCGCGTGGGTGGCACCCAGGCCGTGAAGGTGGACGTGCGCATCGTCGCGGCCACCCACCGGGACTTGGCCCGCATGGTGGCCGAGGGCCGCTTCCGCGAGGACCTCTACTACCGCATCAAGGTGGTCGAGGTGGTGCTGCCGCCGCTGCGGGAGCGCGGCGCGGAGGACATCGAGCGGCTCGCCCGCCACTTCGTCGCCGCCGTCGCCCGGAGGCACCGGCTGACGCCGCCCCGCCTCAGCGCCGCCGCGGTGGAGCGCCTCAAGCGCTACCGCTGGCCGGGAAACGTCCGGGAGCTGGAGAACTGCATCGAGAGCGCCGTGGTGCTCTGTGAAGGGGAGATTCTCGAAGAGCACCTGCCCCTGCCCGATGTGGACCGGAACGCCCTGCCGACTCCGGCTGCCGCTCAAGGTGTCAACGCGTCAGCCGCGCCCGCGCCCATGGATGCGCGCCTGCTGCCCCTGGCGGAGGTCGAACGCCGCCACATCCTGCGCGTGTTGGACGCCGTGAAGGGCAACCGCACCGCCGCGGCCCGCGTGCTGGAGATTGGCCGCAACACGCTCGCGCGGAAACTCAAGGAGTACGGACTGGGCGACGAGCCCTGACGCGCTGCGCGGGGGCGGCTTCCACCCCACCCTCCAGGGCATCTGTCCGCTGACCACCGGTCTTTTCCGGTATCCGCCTTGTTCCGAGCTGGGCAACGGCGTACGACGAAGAGACCTCCGGCCCACGTGCAGGAGGCTTCAGCCCAGGGGGACGCGCATGAAAGTGGTCAACAAGCTGCTGGAGAAGCTTCCCGACGTCGTGGCGGGCAAGGTGCCCGACGTGAAGCTGCAGGACCAGGACATCAAGGTGCCGCTGGCCCAGGGGACCTTCACGGAAGAGAAAATCCTTCCGCCCAAGCTGGCCATGCACGGCTTCACCCTCTCCTTCGAAGCCACCGGCGAAGCGTCCATCCGGAACTTCAACTCGCTGGGTGACGTGGACGAAAACGGCATCATCGGCGAGCCGAGCCCGGAGAGCGCCGAGCCAGGGCCCCGGCCCCAGCTGCTGCTGGGCAGTGACATCGGGTGGATGCGCTACCAGGTGTCCGCGCGCGTGAAGGCCGCTGTGAGCGCCAGCCTGTCCTTCCTCGCCTCCGAGAACCAGACGGAGCTGTCCGTCACGCTCAGCGACTACCGCGCGCATCCGCTGGGCCAGAACATGCGCGAGGCCGTGCGCTCCGACCTGTCCGAGCTGCGGCTGATGCAGGCCACCGACCTGGCCAAGCTGACCACGGGGGACGCGGTGGCGTGGCAGGTCCGCGGCGCGCTCCACACACGGCTGGAGCTCAACTGGGCGGACATCTTCCCCACCAACCTCAACCGGCTGGGCATCCTGCGCGGCAACGAGCTGCTCGCGTTGAAGACCAGCGCCAAGGCGGGCCTGTCCGCCCGGGTGTCCCTCACCGACGACTACCAGCTCAGCTTCTCCCGTCCTCGTGCCGGCCGCATCCAGGTCGCCGTGCGCAAGGTGAAGTCCCATGAGCAGGCGCACTCCGCCGGTCTGGGCATCACCGTGGAGCTGCTGGACCCGGCGGCGGTGAAGGCCCAGCTGGGCCAGCTGCTGGAAGCGCTGCTGGGGCCCGTCCTTCGCGACCTCGTCAAGAAGGGCACCACCGCGGTGGAAATCATGGACGGCCTGGTGGACAAGGCCAGCAAGGCGAAGCTGGACGACAACCAGAAGAAGGTGCTGGGACTGGTGCTGGAGCGCCTTGGCATCGACCCGCAGCTGGCGGACCCGGCCAACCTTCCGCAGGCCTGGGCCGACTTCAAGGCCCGCGTCGCGGAGGCGCTGGAGAACGCCGTCCGCACGCAGGTCGCCGAGGGCTTCGAGTACGAATACCTGCGCCTGTCGGAGACCTCCACGCTGCTGGAGGTCGTCGTGGAGGACGTCACCGCGATGCGCTTCCACGAGTCCCTGCTCAAGGGCAACCTGGTGGAGCTGCTGAAGTGGATGAAGAGCCTCCCCGCCCAGCAGAGCGAGTTCGAGCTGCGCAACTACCTCCACGCCACCACGCTCACGCGCCAGCAGGCCTACGGCTTCTCACTGGGGGTTGGCTCGTTCGAGCTGCTCAAGGCGAAGAACGTCAGCAAGCAGTCCTGGGTGACGCAGGAGAACTTCCAGGGCGCCCGGCGCATGGCGTTCCTCGGACGCCGGGGCTACGAGGACAAGCTGCTGGGCACCCGCGGCCAGTGGGTGGTGGACCTGAAGGCGGACATGACGCGCTTCTCCCCCACCCCCGTGGCCTCCGACTTCGGCTACGGCCTGCACCTGATGCTGTGGGGACGGCAGAAGAAGCTGTCGCGCAAGGACCTGCAACAGGCGGTGGATGACGCCGTCGTCTGGGGCGTGCTGGACGCGAAGGACGCGGCCACCGTCATCAGCGCCATGCAGGAGGACATGGGCAAACACCCCATCGAAACGCGGCTCGAGCTGAAGATGGCGGATGACTCGTTCCGCGCCCTGGTGCCCCGCCTCCAGACGCTGGAGCTGTCCCGCTTCTCACGCGCCCTGGCCCGCGCGCTGCCCTGGAGCGAGCAGCTTCCCCGCGCCTCCGCCGAGTTCCGGCGCGCGGTCTACGCCCCCATCTGGGAGGCCTACCTCCGCGAGGTGCAGGAGCAAGGCAGCCTCATGCTGAATGACTTGTCACCCAGCCGCGCCGCGCAGATCGCCAAGTGGTACTTCCAGAAGGACCCCACGGTGCGCGACCTGGGCAAGGACCTGCAGCTCATCGAAAGCGAGTGGCGCCCGGGTGGCGGCAACTTCAGCTTCGCGGAGGTCATCTCGAAGAACCCCAACACGCTCATGCGGTGCCGGAACTTCGTGAGCGGCATGGTGCGCCTGCGCCGCGCCATTGATGAACGCAAGGCCCCGGACGAGCTGCGCACCGTGTTCGGCGAGTTGGAGGGCATGTGGACCACCGGCTTCCACCTGCGCGCCGCGGGCTCCCTGCTCTCGGACCTGGCGCAGTCCACGCCGCTAGGCCTCGCGGGCGTGGAGCGGACCCTCACCGTGCGGGTGGCGGACAGCGAGGAACAGGTCGTGTTCTCCACCACGCGAGGCACCGGAAGCACCGGAGCCGCCTGAGCGCGGCCCGAGCGGCCCGGGTGTCCGTGCTCGGGCCGAGAGGCCTGGCGGCGCATCACGCTCCTGCGCGGCGGTACGGCCTCCGCCGCGCGTCTCACAGCACCCGCGACAGGACGACGGCTGCGGCCATGGACAACACCCCGGCCGCCGCGAAGTGCCGCCAGGCCTGGCGCGCCAGCGTCCCACGGGTGGCCGGCGCCTGGGGGCCCAGCACCAACATCGCGGGGCCTCCCTCCCGACCGACCAGGGCGTAGCTGCCCTCGACAGGGCCCCTCCGAAGCTCACCCACCACGAGGCAGGATTCGCCCACCGCGCCCACGCGCTCCCAGGACAGGGCCTCCGGATGCGCCGTCTGATACCAGGACACGGGCACCGCGCCTGGCAGGGCCTGGCACCGGCGGACCTCCACCGGGGCCATCAGCGACGCGGGCGAAAAGGACACCGAAGCACGGACGCGCTGGCCACGCAGCGCCAGCACGGGCGCATACGCGCGCTCATGGGACAACAGCGGCCCGCGCCGACCGTCCGCCGCCACCTCGCGCACCTCCGCGTCGAAGAAGACACACGGCACGCCACCGGGCGACGTCAACGTCGACTCCGCGTCCAAGATGCCGTGGTAGACGCCCCAGCCCGGGGACGCACCAGCACGCAGGGCCGCCACCGCTTCATCCAGCGGCACCGGCGCCGAACCCCGCAGCACGTTGGCCCGGGTCCGGGCCCAGGCGCCCCGCAGCGCCAGCCCCGCGGCCAGCACCAACAGGACAGAGCCCATGGCCTTCACGGCCGTCTCCGAGGCCAACACCGCCCCGGTTCCCTGGACGTACCGCAGCACGACGAGCGACACCCCCGCCAGCAGTCCGAACCACAACAGGGGCACGCGGTAGGGACGGGACGTCACGTCCTTGCGCCCGTAGGCGAAGGCCGCCACCAACAGTCCCAACAGGCACGCCGCGTAGACCGGCGCCAGTGCCATGCGCCACAGCTCCATCCCTTCCCCCTGAAGGCTCGGCATGGACGCCCGCGAGGCGGAACATGCCGAGAGCAAGGTGGGGATGGGGCGGCGTCCGCGCAAGCCTTCGCCTGCCGCGCGGGCTACTCGGGGCTGGCGGCGACGCGGCGGACGGGCCGGGGCATCAGGTGTCCCCGGACCTTCAAGTCATCGAACGAGCAGGACAGGTTGCGGCAGCCCAGGGCCACCTTGCCCACGCGGTCCTCCAGGCCCACCAGCAGCTTGCGGGCGAAGCGCTCGTTGTTGAGGAACGCCTCCACCAGCACGCCCGAGCTGTTCCGGCGCATCTGCAGTCGCACCTGGTAGGGGCCGTGGGCCGGCAGCGGCATCTCGTCCTCGACGAGCGCCTCCGTGTCCTGCGCGCTGTTCCCCACCACCTCGCGCCCGTCCGGCATGAAGTAGCGCCACGACAGCCGCATGCCCACTTCCGGAATGGCGAACGCGGAGACCTGCAAGTCCCTGATGCGGAACGCCAGCTCGCCATAGTGCTGCGCATCCGCTTCCAGCGCGTACTCCGGCCCCAGCTGCGTTACGTCCATCAGCACTTCGGCCGTGAAATCGTTGGACGAGAAGTAGCGCTGCGCGATGTACGCGCGCGGAATCAGCCGCCGCCCGTTGGTCTCCTTGCCCGCCTGCAAGGCCTGGAGCTCCCCATCCACCAGCCGCCATTGGCCACTGTGGACGTTGACCTCCTCGTTGCCCTCGTTGAAGCCCAGCTCCAGGCGCGAAGTGCCCCCGGCCTTGGCGGGCGCCGCGAAGGAGAGCGATGAGAAGACCTCGCCGTAGGTGTTCGGCGGCAGCACCCGGTTGCCAGGCTTCACCTGGATACCCTTCGTGCCGATGATGACGCGCCGGTCGTCGCCCAGGTGGAGGCTCACCGGCCCCACGAACCACCGGACCGCGAAGCCCAGCAGCGCCAGCCCACCCACCACCGACAGGCCACCGCGCACGCGCCGCCAGCCCGAACGGAGCTGACGCGACAGCCCGGTCTGCCGCCCCGGCCGTACCGACCGCGCGGCCGCGGGCACCATGCGCCCGTCCAGGTCGCTCTGCGGGATGCCCGGCGCGGAGCTGGTGGAAATCATCGCCTCCAGCGCGGCGCACAGCTCGCTGGCCTTCTCGTAGCGCGCGGCCGGGTCCTGCTCCAACAGGCGGTCCACCACCGGGTCCACGCGCGGGTCCAGGCCCGGCACCTTCGAGGAGGGCAGCTTGAAGCGGCCCAGCGGCAGCTCCCCGGTGAGCACCTCGTAGAGGATGACGCCCAGCGAGAAGAGGTCCGCGCGCCCGTCCACGTTCTTCGCGTCCCGGCGCTGCTCGGGAGCCATGTAGTTCAGCGTGCCCATGGCCACCGACGTCGCGGTGAGCTGCAGGCGCGAGTCCGGCGCGCGGATGCCCGCGAGGCCGAAGTCCGCCACCTTCACGTGCCCCCGCCCGTCCAGCAGGATGTTCTCCGGCTTCAGGTCGCGGTGGATGATGCCCTTGTCGTGCGCGCACTCGATGGCGCGCGCCACCGCCAGGAGGAGCTTGATGCCCTTCTCCGGCGCGAGCCCGGCCGACATCGCCTCGCGCAGCGAGCGGCCTTCCACATACTCCATGACGAAGTAGTAGTGCTCGCCCGCGACGCCCCGGTCGATGATCTGGATGATGTGCGGGTGGTTGAGCGCCGCCAGCGCCGTGGCTTCCTTCTCGAAGCGCGTGACGAACTCCGGGTCCTTCGCCAGCCGCGGCGGCAACAGCTTCACCGCCACCGTGCGCCCCAGCGACTGCTGCCGCGCGAGCCACACCTCGCCCATGCCGCCGCGCCCGAGCAGCTCCAGCAGCTCCAAGCCCGGCAGGTCCACCTTGCCCGTGCCCACGAAGGTGCTGTCCTCGTGCGCGTTCAGCGCCGAGTGCGCAGTGTCCGAGCCCGTCTTCGCGGACGAGCGCACCAAGGTCTGGTCCACTGACGCGTCCGAAGCGCCGTTGCTGGAAGGCAGGGCCACACCGCTGGTCCCTGGCGCCGCCACGCCTGGCAGCCCGTTCACGCCGCCGGGAGGCGCGGAGCGCACGGACTCCGGAGCACGCGAAAGGGAGATGTCGATGCCCGGCTCCGGCTCCGGCTCCGCGTGAGGAACCACGGTCACCACGCCGGAGGTCCCATGGGCCGGAGGGCGCTGCTCCTGGATGCCGCTGCCCGTGGGCACCATCGTGTTGCGCGCCACCTCGGCGGCCACGTCACCCCGGCGGGCCTCGAACCGGATGCCGCAGCGGCACTGGACACGCTGGCCGCTCACGTAGACGCGGATGTCGTGTGGATGGCCGCAGTTGGGGCAGGCCTGCGTCGTCGGGCTCATGCGCGGCGAGAGGTGGAAGCGGCGGTGGTGTATTCCAGCCCGTGGACGCGGTAGGTCGGCACGGCCTTCTCCTTGCCCTTCACCTGGAGGGCCGGCAGCCCCTCCACGTCGAAGCCGGCGCCCGCCCTGCGCACCGTGGACTCGGAGGCCAGCACCTCACCGCTCTTCGCCATGCCACACAGGCGCGAAGCCGTGTTCACCGTGTCGCCAATGGCGGTGAACTCGTGGCGCTCGGCGCTGCCCATGTAGCCGACAACGGCCTGCCCGGTGTTCACCCCGATGCCGACCTCGATGGGCTGCTTGCCCGCGGCCACGCGGCGGCGGTTCAGCTCATGCACGGCGTCCTGCATCTCCAAGGCGGCCCGAAGCGCGCGGGCGGCATCGTCCGGGTGCGACAGCGGCGGCCCCCAGACGGCCATGACACAGTCCCCAATGAACTTGTCCAGGTTCCCCTCGTGGCGGAACACCACCCCGGCCATGGCGGTGAAGAATGCGTTGAGCATGTCTACCACCTCTTGCGGAGAATCGTTCTCCGAGATGGTGGTGAACCCGCGGATGTCCGCGAAGAGGCAGCTCACCTCCGCCAGCCGGCTCTGCGCCAGGTCCTCCGTCTCACCGGCGATCACCGCGTCGGCGACGGCCTTGGACAGGAAGCGGCTGAGCTCCGCGCGCGTCACGGCCTCGGCGCGGATCTGCTCGGCCAGCACCGCGTTCTCCAGCGCGATGCTCGCCTGCGAGGCGATGCCGGAGAGGATGGTCAGGTCCTTCTCCGAGAAGGCGTTGATCTGCTGCCGGCTGTCCAGGAAGAGCACCGCCTGAATCTTCCCGTTCACCTTCAGCGGCACCGCCATGGCGGACCGGATGCCCTGCGCGACGATGCTCTCCGCCGCGGAGAAGCGCTCGTCGATGATGGCGTCCGCCGTCAGCACCGCCTTGCCCGTCTCCACCACGCGCTTGAGCACGGTGTCGGACAGCATGACGTTGACGGCCTTGTCGGAGCGGTGGTGCACCGCCGACGGGATGAACTCGCCGTCCGCGGCCACCTTCAGGATGACGCCGTGGTCCGCGGCCAGCAGTTGGAAGGCCACCTTGAGGATCTGCTCGAAGAGCCCCGTCTGGCTGCCCTGCAGGCTCACCTGGCGGTGGAACTCATGGGCGATGCGCAGCTTCTCGTAGTCGCGGCGCAGCGCCTCCACGTCCGACACCTGCTCGGCGGGCCGGAAGTTCTGCGGCACCTGGTCCATCTGGGCCAGGAACGCCGGCATGGAGATGGACTGCGCCACCACCGTCACGCCCGGCGCGGTGGGCGCGGTGGCCTGCGCCACCGGCTCGCCGCTGTGGAAGATGAGCCGCGAGGCGCCCAGGGAGATTTCATCCCCGTCGCGCAGCTTGAGCTCCTTCACCCGGCGGCCATTCACGAAGGTACCGTTGGACGAGCCCAGGTCCTTGAGGATGAAGTCCTTGCCCACGCGCTCGATGACCGCGTGTTCCTTGGAGACCTCCCGGTCCACCAGCCGCAATGTGTTGGACGGATGCCGGCCCAGGGACGTCGCCGGCCCCAGGGGAAACTCTCCGAGCGTGCCATCCGCGAAGCGCCCTGTCAGTCGGGGGCCGCGAATCTGCCCGGGTTTGGGAGCGAACGGGACGGGGGACTGGCTCACGCGGAAATCCTCACCGGCCCGGACACTACCAGAGGCCATCGGCACCGGGGAACGCTCGGAAATCACCACTGCACGGCCGAGCAGCGTCCGCCTGGCGGGACGGCTCCTCAGCGACCGGCTGCCGGCTTCCTGTCCGAACCGCCCGCCCGGATGGCCAGGCCCACCGAAGGCATCACCGTAACGCCCCCCAGGTTCCGCTCCATCCCGAAGAGCTGCGGCCTGCTCCGGAAGTAGCCCCCCGTCACCTCGGCGAAGAGGTGGACGTACCGGTAGCCCACGGCGATTCCCAGCGTGGAGCCCACGAAGTGGCTGCCCACCGTCGCGGGAAGCCTCGCGTCGAAGCCCGACACTGGCTTCCCCTGCTGGGAGTAGTCCACCAGCCGCGCGTCCAGCCGGGTGCGGCTGTAGATGTACTTGGGCGCCGCGTAGAGCTTGAAGACGTCCCCCCAGTCCGCGCTGAGGTACAGGGGCACCTCCACGTCGTAGCGGCTGAAGTCGTTCATCTCCACCACCTCCAGCACGTCCAGGGCCGGACTGCTGAAGAAGTGCTTGGACACCCCCACCCCCAGGGCCATGTCGAAGGAGCGCTGGCCCAGCTCCAGATAGCGGCCCACCTCATCTCCGCCGTGGGCCAGTTGGAACTTCAGGTCCCCGCGCAGGGAGATGCCGCTGTAGCGCAGGCCCACGTCCAGCCGGTCCACCACCCCCACCCGGACCATCAGCTCCGGGTTGACGCCCGGCGGGGCCACCATCAGCGCCACGCCCGCCGTCAGCAGCTCCTGCTGGTCCTCCTCGCTCAGCGAGTAGGGGCGGTCATTCACCACCGCGTCCCGGGCCGCCTCCCCCTGCTCGATGCCGGCGTCCACCACCCGGACCAGGGCCCCCACCGGGACGAAGGCCCCCATCCCGCCCGTCACCTGGACCTGCCCTGGCGCCAGCGTCCGGGCCGTCTGCTGCGTGGACAGCGTGGAGGCACACCCCGGAGTCAGGGCCAGGATCAACAGGGGAAGAATTCGCATGAAAAGTCACGTTATCCCCTTTCTGGCGCAGATGCTTCATTCCGGGGCGCCGCGCTGGTAAGGGGGCGCCGTGCGAATCAAACAAAAGCCCGAGGACTTCTCCGTCAAGGAGTCATACCGTTTCGACGAAGTCGACTCGGGACGTCACCGCGTCTACCTGATGGACAAGCAGAAGCTGTCCACCTTCGACGCCGTGACCCGGCTGCGGGATGCGTTCGGGCTCAAGCCCGGCGCCATCAGCTACTGCGGCCTCAAGGACAAGCAGGGCCGGACCGAGCAGATCATCGCGGTGGACGGCGCCGACGTGGACATGCAGGAGCCCGACCTGCGGCTGAAGTACCTGGGCCGCACGGACAAGCCGCTGTCCGCCGCCAACATCACCTCCAACCGCTTCTCCGTCACGGTGCGCGCGCTCCAGCCGGAGTCGCTGGGGCCCCTCAACGTGGCCGCCGCCGAGGTCAACCGCCTGGGCGTCATCAACTACTTCGACAGCCAGCGCTTCGGCTCGCTGAAGCACGGCCAGGGCTTCATCGCCAAGGACCTCATCCGGGGCGACTTCGAGGCCGCGCTGCACAACTACATGGCCAAGCCGTCCGAGCTGGACCGGACGGAGGACGCCAAGATCAAGGCCTTCTGGAAGGAGAACTGGGGCCGCTGGGACGCCCGCGTCCCCTACGAGGGCACGCGCAAGTACCACCGCGTCCTCAAGTCCCTGCGCGATCAGCCGGGTGACTACCTGCGCGCCTTCATGCAGATCGACGCGGACTACCGCGCGATGCTGATCTTCACCTACCAGAGCTTCCTCTGGAACGAGGGTGTGCGGCGCTACCTCCAGCTGATGCTGCCGCGCGAGCACCTCTTCCCCATGCGCTACCAGGCCGGCACGCTGCTGTTCCACCGCGAAGCCAGCCCGGAGGTGCTCCGCACGCTGCGTGACGCCTCCTTCCCCCTGCTCGCGCCGAACTCGACGTTCAGCGACCCGAAGGTGGAGGAGGCCGTGCGCTGGGTGCTGGGCCGCGAGAAGCTCCAGCTGTCGGACCTGCAGGTCCCCGGCGCCGAGCGCAGGCTCTACTTCAAGCACGAGGAGCGGCCCCTGCTGTCGTTCCCGCACAAGCTCGTCGTGGGCCGCACGCAGGCGGACGAGCTCAACCGCGACGACATCAAGGTCAACATCGCCTTCACCCTGCCGCCTGGCGCCTACGCCACCCTGGTCATCAAGCGGCTGTTCCACTTCGAGTACGCCGAGGACAGCGCGGAGACCATCCGCGCCTCGCAGCGGCCGAAGCTGGCGGAGGCCGAAGCCGCCGCCGCCGCGCACGAGCCCTCCAGCCGCCGGGGCCCGCCCCGCCGGGACGCGGACGGCGCGCGCGCCTCGAGCCGTGGCGCTCCGGGCACGGACACCCGCCGCCGTTCGTCCGGAGACCGCGACACGCGCGCGCCCGCCGGCAGCCGCGATGCCCGGGGCGCTGGCGCTCCGGGCCGCCGCCGCGCCGGTCCGCGTGAGGTGGAGCTCCTGGAGCCCGCCTCGGGCCGCGCCCGCACCCTGGCCGCCAAGGCCCCCGCGCCTGCCAAGGCCGCGGAGCCCGCCGCGCCGCTGGGCTTCCGTGAGCGGCAGCGCCAGCGCAAGGACGCCCGCTCGGCCGCGCGCGCGGAGACCGAGGCCAAACGTGCAGCCAAGGCCAAGCCCGCGAAATCACGGAAGAAATAGAGATGTATCTCCCGGATGCAATGGGCGGACGGGCGCGCCGTAGACCCAGGTGTGAACGCTCTTGCCCTCGACGACGCTCCCGGGACGCTCGCCCATGCCATCGGGATGCTGATGGCTGACGAAGCCCCTCCGCTTCCCTGGAAAGCGGACGTGCAGGCCGCCCGCCGGGGTGACCCGTCCGCTTTCGAGGCCTTGGTTCGCAGCGTGCAGCGCCCGGTCTACGGCCTGGCGCTGCGGCTGCTCCAGAGCGAGGCCGAGGCCGCGGAGGTGGCGCAGGAAGCGCTGCTTCGCGCCTACCAGAACCTCCACCGCTACGACGACGCGCGCCCGTTCGACCTGTGGGTGCTCGCCATCACCCGCAACCTCTGCCTGGACCTGCTCCGCCGCCGCACCAAGGTGCGCACCGAGGAGCTGGAGCCCATGAAGGAGGTGCTCCCCAGCGGCGAGGCGTCGCAGGAGGAAGGCGCCATCGCCCGCGAGGAGCGGCAGTCGCTGGAGGAGGCCATGGCCACCCTGTCCGTGGAGGACCGGGAGGTGCTCGCCCTCTATTACGTCCAGAAGCGCACGACGAAGGAGATCGCCCAGATCATGGGCTGTGCGCCTGGCACCATCATGGCCCGGCTCTTCCGGGCCCGTGAGAAGCTGCGCAAGAAGATGACGGCCGAGGAGGCTCCACGATGAATCCCCACCTGTGCCCGGACCTCGAAGTCCTCTTCACGGAGCTGGACGCCGGCGAAGGCCCCGCGCTGGACCACGCCGCCGAGTGCGCCGCCTGCGCCGCCGTCCTGGAAGAGCACCGGCTGATGGAGCAGGACCTGTACCGGCTGGCGGATCCCCTCCCCCCGCCCACCCTGGTGGCCAGCGTCATGGCGCGCGTGTCCGCCGAACCCGTGCCCCGGCGCCGCGAGGTCTGGTCCGGGCTGGCCATCCTGCTGACGTCGATGCTGGGCGGGCTGGGCTACCTGGTGATGAGCGACCAGGCGCTCGGCCGGCTGGGAACCGGGCTGGCCTCCGTCCTGGTGCAGGGGCGCCCCTTCATCGAAGGCGTCCTCAGTGGCGCCCACGCGCTGTGGTCCACCGCAGGCCTGACGGTGGCCTGCTCTCTCGCCTTCCTCCTGCTGACGTCTCTGTACGGTCTCAAGCGGCTTGTCGGCAACGGGCCCACTCCTTCCGAAGCGTGAGCGAACCATGAAGCTCCTTCCTCGAATCCTCTTCCCCGCGCTGCTGCTCGGCGCCCCCCTGGCGCTTGCCCAGGACACGGCGCCCCAGGCCGGCGTGACGGCGCCCGCCGCGAGCACCATCGACATCAGCTTCCGCGGCACCCTGCGCGACGCCCTCAAGACCATCGCCGACAAGGGGGGCCTCAACCTGGTCGTCACCGGCGACCTGGACTCGCCCGCCGAGGTCCACCTGCGCGGCGTCACGGCGAACCAGGCCCTGCGCACCGTGGCCCGGGCGTACTCCCTGCGCCTGGACCAGGACGGCACCATCTTCACGCTGCGGCCCATGACGGCGCAGGAGAAGCACGCCGCCGAATCGGGTGAGTCCGAAGCCCACGCCGACGCCGCATCGGTCGCGCCGCCCGTGGCCAGCGATCCTCCGGAGATGGCGATTCCTCCCATCCCGTCCATCCCTCCGATTCCCGACCTCCCGAACGCGTTCTCCGAGGAGACGCGGAGCGAGATGAAGCGCGCCCGGGAGGAGATGAAGCGGGCCCGCGACGAGGTGCGGCGCAACATGCGTCGCAACGGCAGCCGCAACGTGGTGGCGCGCGGACAGAACCTGGAGGTGAAGGACGGCCAGACGGTGGAGAGCGCCGTGGTGTACGGCGGCAACCTGGTGGTCCACGGCCACGTGAAGGATGACGCGGTCGCCTTCGGCGGCAACCTGGAGGTCCACGGCCGCGTGGATGGGGACGCGCATGCCTTCGGCGGCAACGTCATCCTGGGGCCGGATGCCCACGTGGAGGGCGACGTGTCTGCCTTTGGCGGCTCGGTGGAGCGCGACGACGACGCCCAGGTGGAAGGCAGCATCGAGTCCTTCGGCGGCGCGGGCATTGGCCGCATGGTGGCCAGTGAAATCAAGAAGGGCGTGAAGGAAGCCAAGGACCCCTCCGAGAGCCGGAGGGACCGCGACGATGACGGCGCGGGCCTGGCGGGCTTCATCCTCACCTTCGCGGTGCTCTTCGGGCTCGGCTTCCTGGGACAGATGTTCTTCCCCGCGCGCATGAAGCAGTTGGGCGAGGAAGTGCGCCGCAAGCCGGTGCAGGCGGGGCTCACCGGCTTCGTGGGACTGCTGGCGATGATTCCCCTCACGGTGGTGCTGTGCATCACCATCATCGGCATCCCGGTGGCGCTGGTGCTGTGGATGGCGGCCCCCGTGGCGGCGGCGCTCGGCTACGCGGCGGTGGCCAGCGAGCTGGGCACGCGGTTGCCCATCTTCCGCGGCCGGAAGACGCAGGCGGTGGTGCTGGCCCTGGGGCTGCTGGTGCTGATGGTGGTGGGCTCGCTCCCCATCGTCGGCCCTCTCATCACCACGCTGGTCGCTCTGATGGCCCTGGGCGCGGTGGTCCGCACCCGCTTCGGGCAGCGGCCGCAGGGCATGCCCGAGCCCGTCATCCCCTCGAACGAGCAGCCGGTCTGACAGGGATTGCCGGATGCTTTGCCCGGCGCGTCACGCACTGACGTAAGTCTTCAAGGGGACTGTCCCGGGCGCCACACGGCCCGAGACGGTCCCCTCTCGTTTTACGGTGTGCGCCTTAGCCAAGGTCGGGCGCGCCATCACCGCGCCTATCAGCCAGGCATGTTGGGCATGGCGCGTCATGCCGTCAGAGGCTTTGACCGCCCGGTCCGCGTGGGCCATTTTGGCACACCCTATGCGACGCCTTCCCGACGTACCGCCGCGCGGCCGGGCCATCACCGTGGACCTCGAGGGCGAGAGCCTCCCCGCCATCGAAGGTGAGCCGGTGGCGTGCTCGCTGATTGCCGCGGGTGAGCCCATGCTCGCCCGCTCCATCAAGTACCACCGGCCGCGAGGCCCCTACTGCTTCGCCGGGGCCTGCTCGCATTGCCTGATGCGGGTGGACGGCGTGCCCAATGTCTACGCGTGCCGCACGCCCGCGCGGGACGGCATGAAGCTGGAGCGGCAGAACGCCTACCCCTCCGCGAAGGTGGACATCTTCGAGAGCATCGACTGGTTCTTCCCCAAGGGCATGGACCACCACGAGATGTTCGCCGGCGTCCCGGTGGCCGAGCAGGTGATGGCCAAGGTGGCGCGGCAGCTCGCGGGGCTGGGCCTGCTGCCCAAGACACCCGCGCCCGTGACGGCGCCCGCGCGCACGGTGCGCACCCGCGTGGCCGTGGTGGGCGGCGGCGCGGCGGGACTGGCGGCGGCGCGCGTGCTCACCGAACGGGACGTGGGCTTCCTCCTCATCGAGCGGGACGACGCGCTCGGCGGCCGGCTCGCGAACGGCGCGCCGGAAGCCGGCGGCCCCAGCCTGGACGACATCCACCGCATCTCCCCCAGCAGCGTGCTCACGCGGGCCACCGCGCTGGGCCTGTATGACGACGATGCGGGGCGCTTCCTCGCGGTGGGCACCTGGGAGGCGGACGCGCCGCGCCTGGTGAAGGTGTACTCGGAGCGCTTCCTGCTCACGCCCGGCGGCCATCCGCCCACGCTCCCCTTCGAGAACAATGACTTGCCCGGCGTCTACGCGGGCCGCGCGGCCAGCCTGCTGCTGCGCCGCTACGACGTGGCGCCGGAGACCGCGGCCCTGGTGGGCTGGGGCGCGGAGCTGCACGCGCTGGCGAACCTGCTCCAGGAGCGCGGCACGAAGGTGGTGGCGGTGGTGGACCTGCGGGACACGCCGCCGGCGGGCGCCCATGCCACGGCGGTGCGAGGCAGCGAGCCCAAGGCCCATGGCCTGCGCGGCGTGAGCGCCTTCAGCTACACGCGCGAGGGCGGCGGACGCGAGAAGGTGTCGTGTGACGCGGTGCTGGTGTCCGTCCCCGTCAGCCCCAGCTTCGAGCTGGCGCGGCAGGGCGGCGCGAAGGTGCCTTTCGACGAGAAGCGCGGGCTCTTCGTGGTGGAGACGGACGCGGACGGGCGCACCCAGGCGCCGGACGTGTACGCCGCGGGTGACGTCACGGGCGGAGGCACCGCGAAGGACGCGGCGGCGGCCGGACGGCGCGCGGCCCAGGCGCTGGTGGGAGGGCTGTCATGAGCAAGGCGATGATCTGCTCCTGTGAGGACGTCACCGTCGACGACATCCGTCACGCGGTGTCCCGGGGCTTCTGCGACGTGGAGTCGGTGAAGCGCTACACCGGCTTCGGCACCGGCATCTGCCAGGGCAAGAGCTGCACGGCGGCGGTGGCCGCGCTGCTGGAGAAGGAGAAGGCGCTCAAGCCCGCGGCCGTGGTGCCCTTCACGCCGCGCCCGCCGCTCTACCCCACCGAGCTGCGGATGATGGCCTCCGCGCCCGTGGACGAGTCCCAGCCGCCCGTGGGCGGGCTGCCGCAGGAAGTGGACGCCTTCCCCGCCGCGCTGCGCCCGGAGGGCCCGGTGCCCGCGAAGGCGAAGGTGGTCATCATCGGCGGCGGCATCATGGGCCTGGCGCTGGCGTACAACCTGGCGCGCGCCGGTGAGACGGACGTGGTGGTGCTGGAGCGCGGCTACCTGTGCGCGGGCGCGTCTGGCCGCAACGGCGGTGGCGTGCGCATGCAGTGGGGCACGCCCTCGCTGGTGGAGCTGGCCAAGCGCTCCATCGAGCTGATGAAGGGCTTCGCGCGCGAGCTGGGCATCAACGTCTGGCTGCGCCAGGGGGGCTACATCTTCCTGGCGAAGACGAAGCCGGTGGCCCAGCGGCTGGAGCGCAACGTCTCGCTGCACAACCGCTTCGGCGTCCCCACCCGGCTCATCACCCCCGACGAGGCGCGCGGCATCGTCCCCGGGCTCACGATGAAGGACTGCCTCATCGCGTCCTACAATCCCGAGGACGGCGTCATCTTCCCCTGGCCCTTCCTGTGGGGCTACGCGCAGGGCTGCCAGAAGCGCGGCGTCCGCGTGGAGACGTACACGGACGTCACCGGCTTCGAGACCAGCGGCGGCCAGGTGCGCAAGGTGAAGACGACGCGCGGGGACATCGCCTGCGACACCGTGGTGCTGGCCGCCGGCGCCTGGAGTCCGCAGGTGGCGAAGCTGGTGGACGTGAAGCTGCCCAACGAGCCGCACCGCCACGAAATCCTCAGCACCGAGCCGCTGAAGCCCTTCCTGGGGCCGCTGGTGTCCGTGCTCGACAGCGGGCTGTACTTCAGCCAGTCCATGCGCGGCGAAATCGTGGGCGGCATGGGCGACGCCAAGGAGCCCGCGGGCCTCAACATGGGCAGCACCCTGCGCTTCGTGTCGCGCTTCGCGCAGGCGCTGATGGAGCAGCTGCCCGAGGTGGGCCACGTCAAGGTGCTGCGCCAGTGGGCCGGTTGCTACGACGTGACGCCGGACAACAACCCGATTCTGGGACGCACCCCGGGCCTGGACAACCTGCTCCAGATGTCCGGCTTCGTGGGCCACGGCTTCATGATGGCCCCCGCCGTCGCGGAGCGGATGGCGAAGTGGATGGCCACCGGCGAGTCCGACGAGCTCTTCACCCGCTTCAACCTCCGGCGCTATTCTGACGCGGCGGGCCATTCGCGTGACTTCGGCACCGGAACGCTGGAGCGCGAGGACATGGTCATCGGCTGAGCCCCTGGCCGCGCCGCTCCCGGGCCGCGCCTGGACCCCGTCTCCACCGGGTCCGGACGCGGCCCTTGTATTTTTCCGGAGCCTGTCCTGACCGGAGACAACGGCCGGGGAGCGAATTGACCCGGAGCGCACCAGCTCAGGATAATCTCGCAAATCACGAAAACCACTGGCGACCGTCAGTGGAGTTGTGAAGCGCCTTTACATCAACAACTGAGTTACCTGGACAGGGACGCACCAGTCGCGCGTGTCGGCGCGGTGCCCGCTTCGAGTGGCGACGCTCGGAGTGGAGGCATGGCACGGCGCGTGCCTTGGCGCCTCGCCGCGCAATCCAGCGCGAGGAGGTGTTCCGATGTTCCCGAAGAGCGTTCGTGCGCTGTTCCTGGTGGGAGCCCTGTCTGCCTGCGGTACCGAAGCACCTCCCGACGTTCCCAACGCGGACGGCCAGGAGCCACTGCAGTCGCAGGAGTCCAACGTCATCGTGGGCTCGGTGAACTGGGTGAGCGCCACGACGCTGTCCGGCACGCAGCGCACGCGCTCGCGCGCGGTGGGCTACCTGTCCATTCCGGCGGTGGGCTCGCGTTGCACGGCGTGGCTGGTGTCGCGGGATGTCATCATCACCAACAACCACTGCGTCGGCAGCAGCTCCGAGGCCTCCGGTGCGCGCGTGTCCTTCAACTATGAGGACGGCGTCAGCTCCACCGCTCGCGTCTGGTACAACTGCGGCACGATGATCCGCACCTGGGCCAGCGACGACATGACGGCGCTGCGCTGCACGGCCACCAACGGCCAGCTCCCAGGTGACGTGTACGGCTGGCTGACGGTGGCCAGCGCCAACGCCGCCACCAACGCCAGCATCTACGTGGTCCACCAGAACTGCGACTACTACACGACGAGCGGCTGCACGCCGACGAAGAAGTCCTCGCCGGGCGTGGTGCGCAATGCCAACTACAGCACCACGGACCTGTCCTATGACGCGGACACGCTGGGCGGCTCGTCCGGCTCGCCCGTGCTGTCCTCGTCTTCGCACCAGGTGGTGGGCCTGCACCACATCGGCCTGGGCGGCAACTCGCAGGGCCGCGGCACGGCCAACACCGGCGTGAAGGCCACGCGCGTGAAGGCGCGCCTGGCCGAGATTGGCCTCTAGAGCCGAGCCTCCGCGTCACGCGGGTGATGGCTCGCCCGCCAGCGGCAGCGTCTGGGGGGCCTGCCGGGGAGGGAGCAGCAACGCCTCCCGCCGCAGGCCCCGCAGCGCCATCCGCCCCAGGCTCCGCTTGAGCCCGCGAGGCAGCAGTGGCAGCAGCCGCATCACCCACCGGTGCCCCAGGCCCGGGTACACCAGGGCCTGGCCGCGCTCGAAGCCGGCGAGCGCCTCGCGGGCGCAGCGCTCCAGCGACAGATGGAAGAAGGGCGCCAGCGACTCCGCGCCCTCCACCCCCGCCTCCCACAGCGGCCCCGGCGCCACGCGCGTCACCGTGACGCCCTGCCCCTCCACCTCCAGGCGCAGCGCCTCCGTGAAGCCGTCCAGGAAGCGCTGGGTGGCGGAGAAGGTGGCCGAGCCCGGCAGGATGAGCTGCGCCGCGCCGGAGCCGATGTTGAGGATGCCGCCCCGTCCACGCTCCAACATGGGCTTGAGCAGCCGGTGCGTCAGCAGCGCGGGCACCCAGACGTTGGCGCGCAACATGGCTTCCACACGCCCCCAGCCCTCCTGGGCATAGAGCGCCTGGTCGCCCTCCGCGGCGTTGTTCACCAACACGTCCACGCGGACGAACTGCGACTCCAGCGAAGCGAGCAGCGCGTCCACCTGCTGGGGATCGCACACGTCGCAGGATTCGACGAGCACGCCCAGCGTCGGGTAGTTCAGCAGGAGTTCCTCGCGCAGGGGCTCCAGGACCTGGGCCTGATGGTCCACGAGCACCAGGGTCCGAACGCGACGCGCAAGCAGCCGGGCAAGCTCCCGGCCAATCCCCCGGGCCGCGCCGATGATCAGCACGGTTCCTTGGTCGATGGGGAGAGGACGCATGACAAAATCCTCCGTTCGTTGAGGTGCCCATCGTGCGCATGCCTTGCGCGGTCTGCCGCTCCCCCCGCAGGGTTTGCACGCCTGGACAGCAGACGACCGGCGCGGCGCTGGCACGGCTCTTCCATCTGGGGCGTGCCATGCCCAGAAAAGAAGACATGGCGACTGTTTCCCGAATCCTCGTTCCCGTGGACCTGTCGGACGGCTCCCGGGAGGTCATCGACTACGCGGTGAAGCTCGCTCGGCCTTTCAAGGCATCGGTCGAGGTGGTCCACGCCTGGGAGCCCCCCCAGTACGTGGCGCCCGACCTGCTGGTGGCCGCGCCGGGGTGGAACTCCCAATCCCTGGAGCACGTCGCCGTGGAGGCAGCGACGAAGGAGCTGACGGCCCAGATGAACCAGGGGGAGCCCCCGGGCGTCCCGGTGAGCCAGAAAATCGTCGTGGGTGAGGCGGCGTCCACCATCCTCGACCTCGCCGAGCAGGACCAATGCGACCTCATCGTCATGGGCACTCACGGCCGGCGCGGCCTTCCCCGCCTGCTCCTGGGAAGCGTGGCGCAGAAGGTCGTCGCCCGCGCGTCCTGCCCGGTGCTCACCATCCACCTGTCCGAGCGGAAGTAGCGCGGACGCGCCTCACGGCCCTGGGGCGGGAGCCACCGGGGGAGCGGCCTGCTCCCCCGCTTTCCGCCGCGCGGCCAGCACCGTGGGCACGGCCAGCACCGCCATGGCGGCGACAACGAGCGCGGCGCCCACCAACTCCAGGGCCCCCGCGCCCGGCTGGCCCAGGGTGACGGACATCACTACGGTCGCGACCACTCCGGCGAGCACGCTGGACGCGCGATTCACCGGCACGCAGAAGGCATTCTCCCGCCCGTCCAGGAGGATGAGGCCGCCGAAGATGCCGGTGGCCTGCGACAGCAGTCCCACGGCGAGCTCGGAGACCAGGTGGCCTCGCGACAGGGCCCCGGTGAAGCCGTCGCGGATGTCACCGAGCACGCCCTCACCGCCGATGAGGGCCAGCACCGCCAGGGTGCCCACCAGCACGGGCGTGGCCACCATCTGCTCCTCCACGAAGTAGCGGATGGAGACCTCACGCGCGCCGGACTTGGCCAGCCGGCTCATTGCGCGCAGCCGGAAGAAATAGGCCGCCAGGTACACGCCCACGTCCACCGTGGCCAGGAGCGTCAGCGTGGGGCTGACCGACGAGCCCGCGGCCACCGCCACCGCCGAGAAGCTCAAGCCCAAGGCCACCCATGAGGGCCAGCGCACCCGCCGTCCACTGAGGACGTCCACCAGCGGCGCCAGGACGAGCACGCCGCCGCGCATCAACAGCATCATGAAGACGATGGACGCCCCCGGCAGGGTGTACGCCAGCGTCGTGGTGCCAATGATGGCCGCCGAGCAGAGCCCCGACAGCAGCGTCCATCGCCCTGGCGCCGGCACCTGGATGCCCCACACCTGGCGGTGCCCCGCGTAACGCCACCAGCGCATCCACGTGAGGAAGGCGAACATTCCCACCAGCGAGGCCGAGGTGCTCACCGGCAGGAGCGTGAAGCCGGAGATGCCCTCCCGCATGCCGGGCAAGGCGCCTCCGGACAGCGCCTTCGTCAGCGCGCTGTAGGGGGCATAGGCCACGAAGTAGCCCAGGGCGTACCCCCAGATGCTCAGGTCACGGACGTCATCATTTCGAAGGGGCGTGGCGGACAGGACGTGTTCCTGGGTGGGGTGTGGAGACAGGGTTGTGCAAGCCGCACGCCGGGGAGGTAACGGCGTGGGCACGCAATCGCCTCCGTGCAGGCGCGTATCCAGCGGTGTCACGGCTTTCACAGGAGCCTCGCATGCGCTCGTCCTCCATTGCCACTTTGGCCCTCGGGCTCGCCCTCGCCACCCCTGCCTTCGCCGAGGACGGCGCGAAGCCGCCCCAGAAGTGGAAGGTGGTGTGCGCCACGCAGTCGAAGGACGGAAGCCGCGCCGTCCAGGGCACGGACCTGATCATCGAAGCCGGTGAGAAGGTGAAGGACGGCGTCGCCGTGGAGGGCAACGTCATCATCCGCAAGGGCGCGGTGGTGGAGGACGTCGTCGCCATCCGGGGCCGCGTCATCGTCGAAGCCGGAGCCCGGGTGACGGGCAGCGCGGTGTCCCTGGGCGGAGAGGTCCGCGTCCACAAGGGCGCCGCTGTCGACGGGGACGCCATCGCCCTGGGAGGAAAGCTGAAGGTGGATCAGGACGAGGCGGTGAAGGGCGACAAGGTCAGCCTGTCCTTCGAGATTGGCGGCCGGGACATCGTACGCGGCTTCATTGAAGACGCGCTCGATGAGGAGACCGGCTGCCACATCGTCGACGAGAGCGACAAGGACGTCTGAGTCACGCGGCGCTGGCTGGCCCCGGCGGCACCGCCGGCTCGGTGCCGGTGCGCGTCAACGGCATCAGCGAAGCCCGCAGCGACAGGATCTGCTCGCGGGCCAGGTTCTTCAGCGTCTCCACGTCCGCCAGCGTCATCCCCTTGGTGGAGATGGGCGTGCCCACCGTCACCAAACCGCGCGAGGTGGCGAAGCGCCAGGAGTGCTTCGGCAGCGCCCGCCGCGTCCCGCTCACCGCCAGGGGCAGCACGTCCGCCTGCGCCTCGATGGCCAGCCGGAACGCGCCGTCCTTGAAGGGCAGCAGGTCATCCGTCTTCGAGCGCGTCCCTTCCGGGAAGATCATCACCGGCATGCCCTTGGCCAGCCACTGGCGGCACTTCGCCATGGCGCCCGTCGCCGAGTCGCGATCGCCGCGGTGCACGGGGACGTCCCCCGCCATCCACATGCTCCAGCCCACCACGGGAATCTTGAAGAGGCTGGCCTTGCCCAGCCACTTCATCTCCCACGGCAGGTGCGAGATGAGGAACGGGTCCGCGTTGGACTCGTGGTTGCTCACGACCACCGTGTTCGGCGCGAGCTTGTCCGGCACCGGGCCGTGCACGCCGAAGCGCCAGAACGGCGTCAGCTTCGCCGCGGTGACGCCGATGAGCCGGAAGCAGCGCCCCGTCACGTGACGCTTGCGGTCGAAGGCCCAGGTCAGGATGGCCAGCGACAGCTGCACACAGAAGCCAACCAGCGCCACCAGGCCAATCTCGATCCACGTCCAGATGGAGAGCAGTGCGTTCATGAGAGCCTCGAACAAGCGTCAGCGAACCGCGGGGTCCAGGTCCACGCTCACCGGACAGTGGTCCGAGCCGAGCACGTCCGGGTGGATGCCAGCCTTGCGCACGTAGGCCATGGCCGCTGGCGAAGCCAGGACATAGTCGATTCTCCAGCCGATATTCTTCTCCCGAACGCCGGCCCGCTGACTCCACCACGAATAGTTCCCCCCACCCTTGTTGAAGTGGCGGAAGGTGTCCACCCAGCCGGCGCGAATCCACCGGTCGAACTCCTCGCGCTCCTCGGGCCGGAAGCCGCTCGTCTCCCGGTTCTCCTTGGGCCGCGCCAGGTCGATGTCTTGATGCGCTGTGTTGAAGTCCCCCATCACCAGCACCCGGCCACCATCGCGCAGGGGCTTCTCCAGCCGCTCGAAGAGGCGCCGGTAGAAGGTCAGCTTGTAGGGGATGCGGCTCAGGTCCCGGTCCTTCCCGTTGCCGTTGGGAAAGTAGCCGTTCACCACGGTGAGCTTGCCGAAGCGGGCAATCTGCAGGCGCCCTTCGACGTCCAGCTCCCCCACGCCGAGCACCGTCACGACTTCATCGGGCTCCAGGCGGCTGTACAGTCCGACGCCGCTGTAGCCCGGCCGCTCCGCCGCCACGAAGTGCGTCTTCCACCGGGACGGTGAGCGCACCTCGTCGGGAAGCTGGTCGGCGCGCGCGCGGACCTCCTGCAGACCAACGACTTGCGCCCGGCACCCCGCGAGCCAGGGCAGGAAGCCCTTGCGGTGCACCGAGCGAAGTCCGTTCACGTTCCACGAAACGACTCGCACGGGGAAGGCTTATGGCCCGCCCCGTGCGGCATTACCAGCCCCTACCGCACACACGGGCGGTAGGGGCGAACAGGAGACCTGCTACGGCTCCGCCGCGCTCGACGCGTTCTGCGGCTGACGCGTCGGACGGAGGATGAAGTCCGCCGAGTTGTCGTTGGAGTCGTGACCGTTGCCCAGCAGCGCGTCCGCGCCGGTGGTCATGGACTCCACCGTCGACGCGGCCGAGGCCTTGCGCTCGTAGCTGCCCGCGACGGGCGGCACGGTGGCGATGCGCGTGCCCTCCGGCTGGTTGGCGTTGCTGCCGTAGCCCACCGTGTCCACCACCAGCGGCGAGGTGATGGCGTCGGTCAGCGCCATCTCCGGGTAGCCCAGGCGCACATGGCCCGCGGAGCCACCCATCTGGATGGTGCTCCCCCAGTTCGCGTTGCCCGTCACGGTGTTGCCCGACGTGCTCGCGTAGGCCGACGACACCGCCAGGAAGTAGCTGCGCGGCGCGATGACCGAGCCGGCGGGCAGCGCGTAGCTGCTGTTGTAGCCGGTGGTGCTCGTGGCGGACTTGTACTGGAGCTTCCAGCCAGAGATGTCCACCGCGCTCGACGTCGGGTTGTAGAGCTCAATGAACTCGTCGCCGGCGCCACCGGGGCCCGCGGGGGCGAACTCGCTGATGACGACGTGGCCCGTGCTGCTGCCCGCGGTCACCTGCACCGCCGCCGCGATGGACTGACCGTTCAGCGCGGCCACCAGCTGACCCTCGCCGCCCGTGCTGCCCGCGGTGAAGTCGAACTTGGCGGACAGGCTGTTGGCCGGCACCGTCACCGTCGCCGGCACCGTGCCGAGCGACGCGGGCTCCAGCGCGAGCTGGATGACCGTGTCCTGCGCCGGGGGAACGTCCAGCGCCACCGTGAAGCCCTGCGTCTGGCCAGCGCTCGCCGAGATGACCTCGGGCGACAGCGTGGCCAGCTCAGCGGCCTGATCCGCCGCCAGCACCCGGACCGTGGCCGCACGCGTGTCGTTGCCCAGCGTGGCCGTCAGCGTCGCCTTGTCCGTCTCCGGATCCGCCGCCAGGTTCGCCGTCACCTGCACCGTGGCGGAGCGCTCACCCGGGGCGATGCGCACCAGCCCCCCCTGCACGCTCAGCACGGCGCTGGACGAAGCAACCTCCACCCAGACCTCCGCCGGAGCGTCCTCACGCAGACGCACCGTCAGCGCCTCGGGGAACGTCGCCCCCGTGGTGCCGGTGCGCGCGAAGGTGCCCGTCGGACCGAAGCTGTCCAGCGAGACCTGGACCGTGCCCGCGTCGGTGCCGGCGTCGTCCTCGCCCGTGCCCGCGTCGGTGCCGGAATCCGGCTCGCCCGAACCACCGTCTTCATCCGAACCCGCGTCCGGCTCGCCCGAACCACCATCCTCGGCGGTTCCAGCGTCGTCCTCACCGGTGCCCGCGTCCTCGGTGGTGCCAGCGTCGTCCTCACCGGTGCCCGCGTCCTCGGTGGTGCCGGCGTCCTCTTCACCGGTGCCCGCGTCCTCGGTGGTGCCAGCGTCCTCTTCACCGGTGCCCGCATCCTCTTCACCGGTGCCGGCGTCGTCCTCGGTGCCGGCATCCTCCCCGGTGCCCGCATCGGGCGCGGGGCGACGGCAGCTGTTGTCACAGCTGTCGTTGTTGTTTCGATTGCCGTCGTCGCACGTCTCGCCAGCCTCGACGATGCCATTTCCGCAAACGGGCCTGACCTCAGGGTCATCGCCACATGCGGACATGAAAAGGAGCAGTGCGGACAGCGGCGCCAGCATCTGCCGGAAGGACCAGGGCATGGGTAAAGAGTCTCCGTTGAAACTTGAAGAACCCCCTGCATCCCATATCTGTCACCCACGACGCAATCCGGGCGGCAGTTTCCGATTTCACTGGACTCAAGCCCGGGCTTTGATCCTCCCCGGCCTCCCCTCTCAGGACGGAGGCACCGGAGCGTGCTCCCCGACCTCATGGGGCGGCTCCAGGCCATGGTCCACGAGGAAGACACGCACGGCCTCGGCGATCTCCGACCCGGCCTCCAGCAGGCCGGCGTGCCCCGCGTCATCCACCCGCATCCAATGTGCGTGCGGCATTGCGTCACGCATTCGTTCCATCTCCCTCAGCGGAACGAGCAAATCGTTGCTGGCGGCGACGATGAGCGTGGGCACCTGCACCGTCCTGGCCACGTCCCAGGCATGGCCCTCCACCATGCCCCGGAGGGTGTACCAGTAGGCCCTGGGGCTCATCCGGCGCAGGGCGAGCATGAACTCGTCGATGTCCGCCCGAGGCGCCCGGGCCCGGAGCGCCCCCACCATCCGCGCCAGGGGATAGGCGAAGCGGCTGGCCATCACCGCGTGCGCCATGGGCGCCGCCAGCGGCAGCGTGGGCGTGGCCAGCTTGAGCATGCCCCGGGTGGCGGACAGGAACGCGCGGGCCCCCGTCGAGTCCACCCCCGAGCCGAACGCCCCCGGCGCCCCGGCGATGAGCGTCATGGACGGAACCAGGTCCGGCCGCCGCCGATACAGGTCCAGCAGGACGCGCACGCCCATGGAGAACGCCACATGGTGCGGCGGGCGCCCATCCCCCCGGGCCATCACCGCCTCGGTGATGCGCTCCAGGTCATCCACGTGCACGCGAATCTGGTACCCGTCCCCCAGGGATTCATCGCTGCTGCCATGGCCCCGGTAGTTCCAGTGCACCACCCGGTGGTCCTGCTCCAGGTTTCCCACCAGGTAACGCCAGAAGTTCTCCGAGGAGCCAATCCCGTTCGTCAGCAGCACCGTGGGGCGGGCCACCAGCTCTGCGTCGGCGGTGGCCTCCCGGAGGTTGCCGAAGTGGGTATGCCAGGCGACCCGGGTACCATCCGGGGCAGTCACAAAGCGCGTGGTGCGACGGTAGGGCATGCCACTTCCCACGATGCGGCGCCCGGGCCGGGGGCGCAAGCATCAACCTGCCCTGACGGGCGCGTCCCGGGGTATGAGGGGGGCGCCATGCTTTGCGTCGACGTGGAACGGTTCGATATCCGCCCTGCCCTGGCCCACTACGCCGAGCACGGCTACGCGAAGCTGGGCCGGGTGCTGGGTGACGAGGGCCTGGACGCGCTCCGCGAGCGGGCCGACGACCTGATGCTGGGCCGGGTCGTCCACCCGGGCCTCTTCTTCCAGCCGGACGCCACCACCGGCCGCTACGAGGACGCCCCCCTCGGACTGGGCTGGCAGGGCCCCTCCCTGGACTACCGCAAGCTGGAGAAGCTGGAGAAGGACCCGCGCTTCCTGGCGTGGATGGAGAACCCGCTGTTCGAACGCATCGCCCGGGCGCTCATCCCCGGCGACATCGTCCTCTACCGCGCCATCCTCTTCCACAAGGGGCAGGCCGGCGGCAGCAACCTGCCCTGGCACCAGGATGGCGGCCGGCTGTGGGGGCTCACCCACGAACCGGAGCTGCAGATCTGGACCGCGCTGGATGACGCCCCCGAGGACGGCGGCTGTCTGGAAGTCGTCCCGGGCAGCCACCGCGGCGGCCTGGTGACGCCCCTGGGCGGGGTGATTCCTCCGGACGCGGTGGCGGCGGCCGACGCGGACTCCCGCGTCCTGTCCCTGCCGGCGCGCGCCGGCGAGGCCATCCTGGTCCACAACCACCTCTGGCACCGCTCCGGACGTGGGCGCCCCGGCCTGCGCCGCCGCGCCTTCTCCGCCTGCTACATGGACGCGGCCGTGCGCTGCCTGCGCAAGAAGAAGGCCCCCCGCGTCTTCCCGCCCATGTTCCGCCGCTGACCTCAGCCCACCAGGGGCATGCGCAGCGGCGGCTCCACCGGCTCCTTCGCGCGTCGCGCCACCGGCAGGGAGACGCGGAAGGTGCTGCCCCGTCCCTCCTCGCTCTCCACGGAGATGTCTCCACCGAAGCCGGTGACGATGCCGTGGCAGATGGACAGGCCCAGCCCCGTGCCCTCGCCCACCGGCTTGGTGGTGAAGAAGGGGTCGAAGATGCGGGCGCGCACCTCCGGCGGCATGCCCACGCCCGTGTCGCGCACCTCGATGATGACGCGGTCCCCGGTGCTCCGCAGGCTCAGCCGGACCTCGTGCTGCTCCGACTGGCCCATCGGAATGGCCTGCGCGGCGTTGATGAGCAGGTTGAGGAACACCTGTCCGAAGCGGCCCTCGTTGCCCTCCACCAGCGGCACCTCGCAGTAGTCGCGGACCAGCTGCGCGCGCAGCTTCAGCTCGCTGCGCGCCAGGGTGATGGCCGACTCGAGCACCGCCTGCACGTTGACGGCGGTGGCCACCTCGTCGTCGCCCCGGGAGAAGGTCCTCAAGTCCCGGACGATCTGCCGCACGCGGTGCGCGCCGTCGGTGGCCTCGCGCAGCACCTCCTCCAGCTCCGCCATGCGGCCCGACGGCAACTCCGGCGCCAGGGCGTGCAGTTCGCCCGCGAGGAACGACAGGTTGGAGAGGACGAAGGCCAGCGGGTTGTTGATTTCGTGTGCCACGCCCGCCGCCAGCGTCCCCACCGCCGCCAGCCGGTCCGACACCACGAGCTGCGCCTGCATGGCCTTGCGGTCGGTGATGTCCACCGCCACGCCCGCCAGCAGCCGCCGCCCCGAGCGCTCCCGCACGATGAAGCGGTAGGTGAGCCAGTGGCGCTCGGTGCCGTCGCGCGCGGGAACCATCATCTCGGTGATGCTCTGCTTGCCGGAGGTCAGCACCGCGTCGTCATCCCGGCGCGACTGCTCGGCGGAGGCCGCGGGCATCAACTCCACGTCGGCCACGTTGGACATGTCCGCGCCCACCGGGTAGCCGAAGAACCGGCTGTAGCGCGCGTTCACCCAGATGCGGCGGCCCCGCTCGTCCTTCATGAAGGCCACCGCGGGGATGTTGTCCATGAAGGACGCGAACAGCTCCTGCGACTCCTCCAGCGCGCCCATCGCCAGCGTGTTCTGCACCATCAACTCCTGACGCGCCTGGGCCTCGGCCGCGTTGCCCATGGCCGCGCCGAGCAGACCCGCCATCAGCTCCAGCGTGCGCACGTCCCGGTCCTCGAACGTGTTCGGCCGCCGGCTGGTGACGTTGAGCACGCCCACCGGGCGGCCCTCGCGCCACAGCGGCACACAAATCATCGACCGCGCGCCCACCTGGCGCAGCGCCGTCACGTTGACCCGGACGTCCGCCTCCGAGTCATCCGTGCGCATCACCTCGCCCCGCAGCAGGCTGGCGCCCGTGAGACTGCCCTCCACCTTCAGCCGGAAGCCAATGAAGGGCGTCAGGCTGCCGCTGGCCACCAGGTAGGTCACCTCCTCGTCGGTGTCCGCCCCCAGCAGCGCCACCGCCGCGCCGTCCGCGCCGCACAACACCCGCGAGCGCTCGCACAGCAGCCGCATCAGCTCGTCGAGCCCGTAGCCCGCCATCGCCACGTCCGACTGCATCTGGATGATGGAGGCCAGCCGCGCCACCTCGCCCCGCGCCTCCGCCTCGGACGTCCGCCGCTGGCGTCGCGCCGCCACCCGCCGCTCCAGCAACAACCGCCGTGAGCGCACCTGCACCGGGGTGAAGGGCTCCACCAGGAACTCGTCCACGCCCGCGGCCAGCAGCGGCTCGAGCGCCGCGTCGGTGTCGTCCCGCGCCAACCCCAGCACCAGCGGCTCCTCGGGACGCGCCCGCGTCCGCAGCGCGTCCAGCCAGCGCGCGTCCTCCACCAGGTCCGCCGCGTCCACCACCAGTACGTCCACGGGCCCGTGCCCCAGCGCCGCGCCGGCTTCCACCACGTCGGCGGTGCTGAACACGGCCTGGCCCTGGCGCCGCAGTTCCTCCGCCACGGGGTGCCGGTCATCAGAGGTGAGACACAGGAACTTCATCCAGTCGCCCTGCTCCGTGGCCCCAAACACACGGGGTGAAAAATACTATGATTCTGTAGCACGGCATTTCCAGCCAGGGGCGTCCTGACTGGCGGGGGTCAGGCGCACCCCATGTCCGGTGGAAACATACCGGCCGGAGGGCAAACGGGTGGCCACCGGGTGGCGCCAGGACGCTATCCTCCGCGCGTGCCGGGCATCCCTGGAGTCGTGGTCGCCGAGCAGCCGCACTACCTGCCGTGGGTGGACTTCCACGAGCAGCTGGCCCGCGCGGGGACCTTCGTCGTGCTGGACAACGTGCAGTGGCTGCGGCGCGGCTGGCAGCGGCGCACGCGGGTGGCCCTGCCCCACAACGTCCCCCAGCCCCCGCCCACGGAGCCCGGGTTCCAGTGGATGTCCATCCCCTTGGAGAACCCGCACCGGGACACCCTCATCAAGGACCTGGCGGTGGATGCCCGTCAGCCCTGGGCCCGCGAGCACCTGCGCACGCTGGTGTCGCTGTACGCGAAGCGGCCCTACTTCGCGTCGCAGGTATTGCCCCGGCTGGAGCCCTTCTATGACGCGGCGGCGCGCGAGTCGGGCCCGGGTTCGCTGCTGCGGGTGCTGCTGGCGAGCATGGCGCTCTTCAACGAGCCGCTGGGCCTGACGCCGAACCTGGTCCTGGCCTCCACCTTGGACAAGCAGGGCGAGGACAAGTCGGCCCGGTTGGTGGCGTACTGCCGGCAGCTGGGCGCGCACACGTACTACTCGGGGTTGGGCTCGTCCCTGTACCTCCAGGTGGGCCTGTTCCGGGACGTGGACGTGCGCGTGCTGTGGCAGCGCTTCCGCCACCCCGAATACGCACAGGGCCGCCCGGGCCGCTTCGTCCACGGCATGTCGCTGGTGGACGTGCTGGCCAACGTGCCGGTGGATGAGGTGCGCCAGTGGCTGGAGCCTTCGCCCTGGGGACCGTTCGCGCCCCGGCCCCCGGGCGGATGAGGGGGCCTCAGCCCGCGGAGGCGGACGTCCCCGCCGGCTTGTCCTTGTCGAAGCGCACGAAGTAGCCGCGCACGGCGGAGTCCAGGAGCTCGGTCGTCAGGCGCGGCTCCTGGCCCTGGTAGTGGGCCATGTCGATGACCTGATCCAACAAGTCACGCGGCTGACAGGCGGCGAACGGACGCCCCACCGGGCGGTAGTGCGCGTCGATGAGGTAGTCCACCGCCGCCGCGTTGTAGGGCACGCCGCGCTTGCGGCACATGACCTGGAAGATGTCGTGGAACTGCTCCTCGTCCGGGCGCTGCACCTCCAGCTTGTAGCGGACGCGGCGCAAGAAGGCGTCATCCACGAGGTCGCTGGGGTCCAGGTTGGTGGAGAAGGCGGCGAACACGTCGAAGGGCACCTGCAGCTTCTTGCCGGTGTGCAGGGTGAGCATGTCGACGTCGCTCTCCAGCGGGACGATCCACCGGTTGAGCAGGTCCTTGGGGGACACCTTCTGCCGGCCGAAGTCGTCGATGAGGAGCATGCCGTTGCTCGCCTTCATCTGGAACGGCGCCTCGTAGTACTTCACCTCCGGCGAGTACACGAGGTCCAGCATCTCCAGCGTCAGCTCACCGCCCACGACGACGAGCGGGCGCCGGCAGCGCACCCAGCGCCGGTCATACGGCGGCGCTCCGGGCTCGTCCTCCACCACCTTGTGGAGGTTGGCGTCGAAGATGCGCACCACGAAGTCGTCGATGAGGATGGCGTGGGGGATGAAGATGTCCCCGTCGAAGCAGTTCACCATGCCCTGGCAGATGGCCGTCTTGCCGTTGCCCGGGGGCCCGTAGAAGAAGATGGCGCGGCCGGAGTTCATCGCCGGACCGATGCCGTCGAAGATGTAGTCCTTGATGATGAGGTCGCCGAACTTGTCCTGCATGCGCGCGCGGGTGATGCGGTTGCCGCGCACGGTCTGCTTCTTCACGGCGGCCGCCCACTCCAGGAAGGGCACGGGCGCGGGGCCGTTGTAGCGGTTGCGGTCGAGCACCTGCCGCAGCACGTCCGTCACGAACGTGGTGAGCTGGTAGATCATCGTCGACTTGCCCACGCCCGAGCCGCCACCGCCGCGGATGTCGATGTACTTCTGGCGGCGCAGTCCTTCGATGACGTCGTCCACCAGCGTGGTGGGCAGCTGAAGGCGCGCGGCGATGTCCATGCCGCGCATCTCACCGGCGAAGAAGAGCGCCTTGAGGACCAGCTCTTCCACGAAGGTGGTGTTGAGGCCCGTCTCGCCCAGGGTGCGTGGCTGGGCGGGCCAGAAACGGTCGCCCGGGCCTGCGCCACCCTCCTCTCCCTGCCGCCGGGACGTCCGGCGCTCCGGGCCGTTGTACTGCGGACTGGCGGCGCTGCCTCGTCGGTCCGGGCCCGAGTACTGGGACGGCCCGGGCCCACGGCGCTCAGGCGGGGCGACGATGACGGACGGCAGCGTGGCCGGCGCCGGCGGCGGAGCACGGCGGTCCGGCGGCGAGGACGAGGCGCGACGCTCGGTGGGAAAGTCGGGCTCGTCCGGCTCCGGTGGCAGCGCGGGACGTGAGCCCGTGACGGCGCCCGGGGGACGCGGCGGGAGCGCGGCGGTCATCCCCGTGACACCGACGCGCGGGCGCGGAGGCCCCGACAGCACCGGCGTGGGCGCCGCGGGCGGCACCACGGCCGTTTCCACGGGGGTGACGCTGCGGCTGGACTCGTCGCTCGACGAGCCGGAGTCCGGGGATGGCGGTCGCCTGAACAGGGACATGCGGTGCTCGCTCCAGGGTGTTCGCGCCGGAGCCTACCGCATCGGTCCGGTTTGGACGAAACGGAGTTGCAGAACAAACAGAAAAGCACTGAACCCAAGTGTTCCTGTCAGCCTCCTCGTCGATAGTGCGCGCGCCTCCGCCCGCCTGCGCGGCGCGCGAAGCCCACCCCCATCATTCGCATTGGAGCTCTTCGTGAAGCGACTTCTGTCCGTCCTCGCCCTGCCCCTGCTCCTGCTCGGAACCTCCGCGGCGGCGCAGACGACGCCCACCCTCTCCTTCCACGGCAACTGGACCCTCCACCAGTCGGAGGTGCTGACCGAGGGGGGCCAGGTGCAGGTCGTCTACAGCACCGCGCGCCTGCCGCAGTGCCGCGTCAACAACCCCGACGGCAGCCCCGCGTGGAGCATCACCGGCCACTACCGCCTCAACGGCTCCGCGCCGGCCAGCTTCGATGTGGCGGGCGCGCCCGTCACCGGCAATGGACCGACGCTGGACCTGCAGGCGCAGGGCCTGCTGGAGCTGTGGTTCCTCGTGTCCAGCCCGGGCTGCGAGCACTACGACTCCAACTACGGCGGCAACTTCCAGTTCAACGTCCTGGAGGCCAGCGCCACGCCCACGGCGACGCTCGTGTTCCAGCAGGGCTGGGTGGAGCACGTGGTGGGCACGCCCCGCCAGGGCCAGCCCTTCGTCGTGGACTACGACATCGCGCGCCTGCCCGAGTGCCGGCTGCTCTACAACGGCGCGCCCACGTGGGACGTGGGTGTGCGCTGGCGCTTCAACAACGGGGTGATGGGCGAGCAGAGCGTCACCACCACCAGCGGCTATACGCGCACGGGCACGCCCGTCACCCTCATCCCGCCCGTCGGGGCCACCTCCGTGCAGCTCTGGTTCGAGAACTGGGACCGTGGCACCTGCCGCCGCTGGGACTCCGACTACGGGGCGAACTACACGTTCACCCTGCAGCCGTAGGCCGTCTGACAGCCTCACCCACGTTCTGGCCTGGATGCCCTCGCACCGCGAGACGCGCCCGGGCCGGAACATGGGTGCTACCCTTGGCGCATGAGTTTCTTCCAGGAACCGCCGAGGCTGGGCAATCAGTACGACGACGATGCGCTGCTCCAGAGCTACCTGGCCCGCACCCTCCCGGAGGACCTGCGGCACGCGCTGACGGATGAGTTCCGCGAGCTGGGAGCGCTGGGCGGGGATTACTTCTACCGCTTCCAGCTCCGCGATCGGCTGAACGAGCCGGAGCTGACCCAGTGGGATGCGTGGGGCCACCGCGTCGACCACATCGAGGTGTCGCCGCTGTGGAAGGAAGCCGAGGCCCTGGCCGCGCGGCGCGGACTGGTGGCCACGGCCTACGAGCAGAAGAACGCCGAGCTCAGCCGCGTCCACCAGTTCATCCTCAACTACCTCGTGCAGGCGTCGCTGGACGTGTACTCGTGCCCGCTGGCGATGACGGACGGCGCGGCGCGCTCGTTGCTCACGCTGGGCAACACGGCGCTCATCGACCGCGCCCTGCCCCACCTGACGTCCCGGGACCCGGCCACGGCGTGGACGTCCGGTCAGTGGATGACGGAGCGCACCGGCGGCTCGGACGTGGGCCTCACGCAGACAGTGGCCCGGCAGACCCCGGAGGGCTGGCGGCTGTCTGGAACGAAGTGGTTCACCTCCGCGACGACGGCGCAGATGGCGCTCACGCTGGCGCGTCCGGAAGGCAACGGCCCCGGCGGCAAGGGCCTGGCCCTGTTCTACGTGGAGACACGGGACGCGGCCGGAAGACTCAATGGCATCCAGATCAACCGGCTCAAAGACAAACTGGGAACGCGCAAGGTGCCCACGGCGGAGCTGACCTTGGATGGCGCGCTGGCCATTCCCGTGGCGGGGCTGACGGATGGCATCCGGAACATGGCGTGGATGCTGAATGTGACACGCACCTGGAACGCGGTGGGCTCCGCATGGGCCATGCGCCGGGCGCTGGCCCTGGCCCGGGACTACGCCCAGCGGCGGGTGCAGTTCGGCGCGAAGCTGGCGGACAAGCCGCTGCACATGGACACCCTGGCGGGGCTGGAGGCGGAGTTCCAGGCGGGGTTCCTGCTGGCCTTCCGCGCCGTGGAGCTGCTGGGCCGCATGGAGGCGAAGGCGGCCACCGAGCAGGAGCTGCTCCTGCAGCGGCTGGTGACGCCCCTGGCGAAGCTGACCACCGGTCGGCAGGTGGTGCACGTCACCTCCGAAGTCGCGGAGGCCTTCGGCGGCGCGGGCTACGTGGAAGACACGGGCATTCCGCGGCTCCAGGCCGACGCCCAGGTGCTGTCCATCTGGGAAGGCACCACGAACGT
Organism: Myxococcus virescens; assembly: GCF_900101905.1. NCBI lineage: Bacteria > Pseudomonadati > Myxococcota > Myxococcia > Myxococcales > Myxococcaceae > Myxococcus > Myxococcus virescens. Next base: position 74,809 of record NZ_FNAJ01000022.1, read on the forward strand.
CCTCTCCCTGGACACCCTGCGCGCCCTGGCGAAGGAAGGCGCGCTGGAGGCGTTCTTCCACGAGGTGGAGGGCCGCCTGGGCCAGACCCGGGACGCGGGCCTGCGGCCCTGTGTCGACGCGGCCCAGGGCGCGCTGGAGCACGCGCGGGCCTGGGTGGCCGGTGCCATGGAGGACCCCGCAACCCTGGAGGCTGGCGCCCGGCGCTTCTCGCTGACGCTGGGACGGACGCTGGAGCTGGCCTTGCTCTGCGCCCATGCGCAGTGGTGCCTGGACCACGGCCACGGCCCCCGGAGCAAGGCGGCGGCACGGCGCTTCGCCTCGCACGGCGTGGACCTCATCCAACCGGCCGCGAGCCTGGAGGATGTCCGGCTCCTGGCCTGAGGTGCCGCGCCTGGCACCAGCCCGAAACAACACGACACATCCAGACAGCCTCAATCATTTACACGCAATTCCTATCCCAGGGGCAGACCTGCCCCTCCCTCCGGGGCGGGCACCCTTGAAGGCCTAGGGACGTCGGTTCGCAGACGGCGCCCCTCCCCTCAATCCGAGCCCGCACATCACCTGCCCATTCCCAAACGCGGCGCCTGTGTAACACATCACGCTTCAACGGGAGACCTGATCGGCCAAAGACATACCCACCAAGAGACAGAAAAAACCAGCTGCGCAATGCATCCACAATCTCGAATCATGCTCGCCATGCACACGATGCAATGGCGAAGCTTGGACGAGATGATGGGGGGGCTCAGACCACCCGAGAACTGCTGCCTGGAGCAGCTCTCGCGGGACTCCGTCGTTCAGGTCACGGCGCTTCTGGAGAAGTGGTACCCGGACATCCGGGTCGGCACGGAGAGCCGGCACCTGGAGCCCGCCTTCTATGAGCAGTGTGTCTGTATCCAAGGCGAGTCTCCGGATCGGCCGGTGTATGCGATTCTGGGAAGGGATCGGGACACCCAGGAAGTCATCGGGCTGCTGACGCTGGAGAAGAACGCTCGCGGCCTGCAGTTGTCTGCCGCGATGGGGGCCGTTGAACCCTCTCAGCGAGGCCTGGGCCTGGGCCAGTTCGGCATCTCCCTGCTGGAGCAGGTGGGCCGCAACATCGGCGCCGAGGTCGTCCTCTATTACTCCACCCTGAAGATGGCCCGGGCGCAGCGCAACGCCGAGCACCGCGGCTTCAAGCTGGTGGGACTGGTGCCCGCGTTCGATGTGGACGCCATCGCGCCCAACACGGTGAAGCGCGTCTACGAGGCCATCTACGCGAAAGTGCTCGTCGGTCCGGAGAAGATCCACCTCCCCGACTGGAATGCCCTCATCCCCACCACGCGCGCGCTGTACACGCATCTCTTTGGCCAGCACCCGGCCGCCGCCCCCCTGGAGCACATGAACGGCGTCTCCGTTCCTGCCTCGACACCGGCGCCCGTCTCCGCGCCTGAGGCCCTTCATGGTTGAGGTCCGCACCTTCGAGGGTGACGCGAAGGAAGCATCCCAGTTCATCAACAGCGTCTGGCAGCGCACCTACGGCGTGAAGATGGGACTGACAGTCTGGGACGAGCGCTTCTTCGACTGGCTGATCTTCAGCAATCCCCTAGCGGACCGGGACTATCTGCTGGGGGCGTATTCAAAGGGCAAGCTGGTGGGGGCCTTCCTGGCGGAGCCGGCGAAAATCCAGCTTGGCCCGCGGCAGGTGGATGGCACCTACGGGAGCTGGGTCAGCGTGGCGCCGGAGAGCCGGGGCCAGGGAATTGGCATCAAGCTGTCGGACACCATGCAGGCGCGCCACCGCGAGCGTGGCGCCGCGCTCACCTTGGGCTGCGTGGCTGGCGGCACCCTGGGCCAGGGCTTCTGGGGCCAGCGGAGCCACACGCGCTACCTCAACGACCTGGGCATGTGGCTGCACGTCTTCAACACGGAGAAGGCGGTCCGCTGGTCGCTGAGCGTCGCCGAGCGTGCGTTTCTCACCTTCACGCGTCCGCTCCACCACCGGGGCTTCCTGGCGGCGCGCGCCGACGGCATCCGGGCCTACCAACCCCGGGACCTGCCGCAGTGCATGACCCTGGTCCAGAAGATGATGCGGCCGGTGAACCTGGGCTACGCCTACACCTCGGAGCGCCTGGCCCACCAGCTCCAGTTCCGTGACATCCCGCGCACCTTCGTCCTGGAGCGAGATGGCGTCATCCAAGGCATGGTCAACTACTACACCCTCCAGATGACGGCCCGAGGCCTCCTGACGACAGGACTGGTGGACCTGCTCGCCTTCCAGGACGGGCTGCCCTTTTCGGAGCAACGGAGGCTGCTGTGGGTGGCCATGCAGGACATGGTAGCCCAGGGCGCCGACTGCGCGGCGATGCTGCGGACCCCGTGCACGCCGGCCCACCTGATGCTGCGCTCCGGGTGGTTGCCATTCCCCGGGGGCTCCCGGGTGACATGCCTGCTCACCACCCCCGACGTGGAGCTGCCTGCCTCACCCCGGGTGTTCATGCACCTGCGCTGACGCAGCGCGCGCGAAGCTGAAGCCCCGTGCTTCAGCGCAGCCAGGAGAAGGCGCGCTCGAGCGGGGCCATCCCCTCATCGAGATAGCAGCGGCCGTGCGCGAGGAGCACCCGACGAGGCTGCCATGCCATCATCCGCTGGTAGCAGGCGCGCGCCTGCGCGATCCGGCCCCAGGTCGTCCCCCGCACCTCGCGTGGCGTCTGCCCCGGCCACATCGTCCCGCCGAGCGTCAGCAGCCATCTCAGGCCAGGCCGGAGACGCTCTGGCTCCAACGCCATGACCAGGTCCGCGAGAATCAAGGTCGAGGACGCACCGTGGAAGAACACCACCTCTTCCACGAAGCGGCTGCCCCGGAAGATGAGCTGGCCCAACTCCGTGGACCAGGCCGAGGGCGCGGCGTCGTCGAGGTCGACATCGAATGGGACGCCAATCCGCTGGGAGCGCGCCCGCTCGCGAACGCCCGGAGATGCCCAGGCCGTCGCGCGCGGATAGCGTGCCTTCCAGGCCGGGATGCCCGCGTAGTGGAACCGGTTCGGAGAGACGAGATGTTCCACCGGGCCGAGTGCGTCGACCTGTTCGAACAACTCGGGCGTTGGAGCCGTGGGCGACCAGAGCCACAAGCCTCCCGAATTCAGGCGAACGATGACCATGCGCGTCGGGAACGGCAGGGAGACGGGGCCCACGCGCATCCTCGCCACCGGCCCGTCCACCCACCAGACGCCGTCCGCGACCGGCTTGAGGGTGGAAAGCGGCACATAGGGACGCACCCCATCGTTCCATTCGAGGTCGGCGGTCATCGCCCAGGCAGCGTACCCCGCTGTCCATGCAATGACGCCACTCGACTGGACTTCACGTTCGTCACCTTGCCGGAGCGCTCCAGGACGCCTTCTCCCACCAGGAAGAGCGCGCCATGGATGTCCTTCCGGCACCGCTCGTACACGTCCGGAGGCACCACCAGGTTCGCGATGCCCGTCTCGTCCTCCAGGGAGATGAAGCAGATACCCTTGGCCGTGGGTGGACGCTGGCGGCAGATGAGCATGCCTCCCACCGCCACCCTCCGCCCGTGGGCCACCTTCTTCAGTCCCTCCGCCGTCACCGCGCCTTGCTGCTTCAGCACCGGACGCAGCAGCTCCAGCGGATGCTTCTCCAGCGAGAGTCCCACCGTGTCGTAGTCCGCGCAGACCCGCTCCAGCACATCCATGGACGGCAGCTCCACCGCCGTTCCGTCCATGGCCATGCCGAAGAACAGGTCATCCGAGTCCAGCGGCCCCAGCGCCTGGAGTTCCCACAACGCCTGACGCCGGGAGCCACACAGCGATGACAGGGCGCCCGCCAGGGCCAACCGCGTCAGCTCGTGCCGGGGCGCCCGCGACCACCGCGCCAGGTCCCCCACGTCACGGAAGCCCTCGCGCCTCGCCGTCGCCACGCGCCGCCCCGCGGACTCGCCCAGGCCCTTCACCATCCGGAGCCCCAGCCGCAATGCAGCCCCGCCCTCCTCCAGCGTGCAGTCCCAGCTCGAGTGCCGCACGTCCACCGGCCGCACCTCCACGCCATGCCGCTGCGCGTCCGCCACCAACGTGTGCGGCGCATAGAAGCCCATGGGCTGTGAGTTCAACAGCGCCGCCGTGAAGGCCGCCGGGTAGTGGCACTTCAGCCAGCTGGACGCATACGCAATCAACGCGAAGCTCGCTGAATGACTCTCCGGGAAGCCGTAGTGCGCGAAGCCCCGGAAGTTGTCGAACCACTCCTCGGCTTGTTTGCGTGTGTACCCTCGCGACACGCAGCCCTCCACGAAGCGCCCCCGGTATTGCAGCAGCATGGATTCGGCGCGCTTGTGGCTCAGCACCCGCCGCAGTCCGTCCGCCTCGCCCGCGGTGAAGCCCGCCGCCACCATGGCCAGCTTCATCGCCTGTTCCTGGAAGAGCGGCACCCCCAGCGTCTTGCCGAGAATCGCCTTCACCGCCTCGCTCGGGTACTCCACCTGCTCCTGGCCGTTCCGCCGGCGCAGGAAGGGATGCACCATGTTGCCGACGATGGGCCCCGGGCGGATGAGCGCGATCTCCACCACCAGGTCGTAGAACGTCCTCGGTCGAAGCCTGGGCAGCATGTTCATCTGTGCCCGGCTCTCAATCTGGAACACGCCCACCGTGTCCGCCTCGCACAGCATGTCGTAGACCTTCGGGTCCTCGGCCGGCACCGTCGCCAGGGACAGCTCCCGCCCGTGGTGCTCGCGAATCAGCGCGAAGCACTTCGACAGCGCCGTCAGCATGCCCAGCGCCAGCAGGTCCACCTTCAGCAGCCCCACCGCGTTGATGTCGTCCTTCTCCCACTGGATGACGGTGCGGCCCGGCATCGCCGCGTTCTCCACCGGCACCAGCTCCGTCAGCGGCTCGCGTGTCATCACGAAGCCGCCCACGTGGATGGACAGGTGCCGGGGAAAGCCCTCCAGCTCCATGGCCAGCGCCAGCGTCTTCTGGACCCGGCCGTCCTCCGCGGACAGGCCCGCCTCGCGCAGCACGTCCGGCGTCACGTCGAAGCCGTTCGACGCGGACACCTTCGACAGCCGGTCCACCTGGTCCAACGACAGGCCCAGCGCCTTGCCCGTCTCACGCAGCGCCAGCCGGCCCCGGTAGCAGATGACCTCGCACACCATGCCCGCGTGCCGGCGCCCGTGCTTCTCGTAGACATACTGGAGGACCTCCTCGCGGCGCTCGTGCTCGAAGTCCACGTCGATGTCTGGCGGCTCCTTGCGCTCCATGCTCAGGAAGCGCTCGAACAACAGGCCCATCCGCACCGGGTCGATGGCGGTGATCTGCAGCGCGTAGCAGACCGCCGAGTTCGCCGCGCTCCCCCGCCCCTGGCAGAGAATCCCCCGGGCCCTGGCGAAGCGGACGATGTCCCACAGCGCCAGGAAGTAGCCGGCGAAGTCCAACGCGGCGATGAGCTTCAGCTCGTGTTCAATCTGCTTCACCACCGCCGGGGGCACCCCTTCCGGATAGCGGAACCGCAGTCCTTCGTATGTCAGCACGCGCAGGTGCGCGTCCGCGGTGCGACCTTCGGGCAGGTCCTCTTCCGGGAAGCGGTAGTGCAAGTCATCCAATGAGGCGTGGCAGCGCGAGGCCAGCTCCGCCGCGCGCGCCAGGGCCTCCGGCCGGTCCGCGAACAGGCGCGCCATGTCCCGTGGGGACTTCAGCGTCCGCTCCGCGTTGGGCAACAGCCGCGTCCCCGCCCGGTCCACCGACGTCCCGTGGCGGATGGACACCAGCACGTCCTGCAAGGCCTGCCGCCGGCGGTGGTGCGTGTGCACGTCGTTGTGCGCGACCAGCGGCACGCCGAGCTCCAGCGCCAGCCGCTCCGCCCGGGCCTCGCGTTCCGCGTCTCCCGCGGACAGGGTCCGGCAGATGCCGACGTGGAAGCGCTCCGGGAAGGCCTCCGCCAGCGAGACGACCTGCTCGAAGGGCGCGGGCGCGGGAAGGAGCGCGAGCAGCCCCGCGGACCGGTCCGCCACCGCGCGCCACGGCAGCCCGGCCTCGCCCTTGGGGTGGGTCATCCGGCTCTGGGACACCAGGGCGCACAGGTTCGAGTACCCCGTCCCATCCGCCGCGTACACCACCACCGGTGGGCCGTCCTCCAGCGTCAGCTCGGCGCCCAGGATGAGCCGCACCCCGTGCTCCTTCGCGGCCAGGTGCGCCTTCACCACGCCGTACAGGCCATCCGCGTCCGTCAGCGCGAGCGCACCCAGCCCGAGCCTCGCGGCCGTGGCCACCAGCTCTTCCGGATGCGAGGCCCCGCGAAGGAACGAGAAGTTGGAGCGGCAGACCAGCTCGGCGTAGTCCACGCCCGGATCTAGATACCGAACAGGCGTTCAGGCGCTAGATTGGATCTTCGCGGTGCGGGCAAGCGACTTCATGGGTTGACGCGGATGAGGGCGATCCGTGCGGGGGGCGACTGCTGATTGCCGGACAGAGCGGGCGACGCCCTCCTTCGGGCTCCCAACCGGGCCTGGCCAACGCGTCAGGCGCTGCCTCTGTCTCGTTACGCGATTCGTGAAGGTCGCATCCGCGCAGCAAGTCCTGCACACCCGCGAGGCTGCGGCAAACCTCAGGGAGTTAAGCGACCTGCGCTCCACCCAAAAGCCTGAGCTGTGATGTTTGAAGCTCGCGCCACCGCCGTTTGACAGGATGCCGATCCGACTGACAAACATGTCTTCATGGACCTCACTCCCACCGCGTGGCAGCTCTGGCTGATCGCGGCGCTCCTCCTGGGAGCGCTGGAGCTCCAGCTCACCAGCTTCATGGTCCTCTGGCTCGCCGTGGGGGCGCTGGCCTCCTCGATCGGGGCGGCATTGGGCCTGAGCCTCAACGGCCAGCTCTACCTGTTCACCGCCGTCTCCGTCGCCCTGTTCGCGGCCTCCCGCACCCTCTTCAAAAGCGTTTTCATGCGCGACGCCACGCATTTGAAGACAGGGATCGAGGCCATGCTCGGCCAGGAGGCGGTGGTGGTGGAGTCCCTGGGCGACCCGCTCGGGGGCACGGTGCGCATCAATGGCGAGCTGTGGACGGCGCGCTCCCTGTCGGGCCCGGTGCCCGAGGGCGAACTCGTCACGGTGGAGCAGGTGGAAGGTCTCAAACTCTGGGTGCGCCGACCGACGGCGTCGTTGCCGGTTCCCCCAGGGGACCCGAGGAAGGAGTAGGCGGAATGGAAATCGTGACGATTTTCGGCATCTTCGCGGTCATCCTGGTGGGCGTCGCCGCCACCGGCATCCGCATCGTTCCGCAGGCCAAGGTCATGGTCGTGGAGCGGCTGGGCAAGTTCTACAAGACGGCCAGCAGCGGCCTCAATTACCTCGTCCCCTTCGTGGATGCCCCCCGCGCCATCGAGATGCGCACGGGCAACCGCTTCATGCGCAGCAACCTCGTGGACCTGCGCGAGCAGGTCATGGGCTTCGACACCGTCCAGGTCATCACCCACGACAACGTCAACATGGAGGTCGGCTCGGTCATCTACTACCAGATCGTCGAGCCCGCGAAGGCGCTCTACCAGGTGGAGAACCTCGCGCTCGCCATCGAGCAGCTCACGATGACGAACCTGCGCAACATCATGGGCGGGCTGACGCTGGACCAGACGCTCACCAGCCGCGAGACGGTCAACACCAAGCTGCGCATCGTGCTGGACGAGGCCACCGAGAAGTGGGGCGTCAAGGTGACGCGCGTGGAGCTGCGCGAAATCGAGCCGCCCCAGGCCATCAAGGCCGCCATGGCCAAGCAGATGACCGCCGAGCGTGAGCGCCGCGCCGAGGTCACCAAGGCCGAGGGCGACAAGGCCGCCGCCATCCTCCAGGCCGAGGGCGAGAAGATCTCCCGCATCCTCCGCGCCGAGGCCGAACGCGACGCCGAGATTGCCCGCGCCGAAGGCCACAAGCGCGCCACCATGCTGCAGGCCGAAGGCAAGGCCGAGGCCACCCGGCTCGTCTTCGAGGCCATCCACAACGGCCGCGCCACTCCCGAGGTGCTCGCGCTGCGCTACATGGAGACCCTCCAGGAGCTGGGCAAGGGCGACAACAAGATCTTCGTCCCCTACGAGGCCACCGCCACCCTGGGCGCCGTCGCCACCCTCAAGGAGGTCTTCGCGCAGACGGGGGATGCCGCCAGGCCCGCCCCGGCGCCGGCCCGCTCCGCCGCGAGCCTGAGCCCCCAGGCCATTGCCCGGAACACGGTGGTCCCCGAACACGCCACCCTCCCCGGCAGCACGTCCGCCGTGGCCCCTCGGCGCCCGCGGCCCGCCCTGGACACGCAGGACGACTGAGCAGGCGTAGGCAGCCCCCGCGGGAGGAATGCGCCTCCCGCGGGCCCCTGAGCAGGGCTCGCGTTCGCGCATCCAGGACGACGGTCCATTGCGCCACCAGGGGCCGAGCAGACGGCGTGCCCTCCTGTACACCCCCAGCACGCGCCGTCACTTCGCGGGAACCTTCCCTGTGTCCGGCTGTCAGAGCCTCCGAACACACTCACCGGAGGGGAGCATGCAGAACATCTTCATCGCAGGAGGCTGGGGGATGTACCCCACGTTGCTCGCGGGAATCGCGCTCATCGCCACCTGCGTCCAGTACGCGCGCCGGCCCGCGCCGCGCTACGTACCGCTGATGCTGTCGCTTGGACTCTGCACCTTGATTGCCGGCACGCTCGGCTTCGCCACCGGCATCCTCTCCCTCCTGCAGGCCTATAGCGGCCCGCTGTGGGACCAGGGCCCGCGCGTGCTCTTCATCGGCACCTTCGAGGCGCTGCACAACGTGGCGCTCGCCTTGCTGCTTGCCATGCTGGGCGCCCTGCTGGCCTCCATCGGCGCGTGGCGACTCTCCCGCCACACGGGGAACTTCGCGGCGCCCGCGGCAGGTTGATGTGTGACCGCCGGACGCACTGCCGGAGGAGTGCCCCCTGCCTCCATGAAGGCGGGGGTTGCATTCCGGCGCGCGTCTGGACATAGATTGCAGCCATCCCCAGGAGGGATTGACGCCCCCTCCCAACGAGAGGTCAGACGCACCCTTGAGGACGCTTCGCTGAATTCCCAGGTCCGTTGACGTTCCCGCGCTGAGCCGCCTTCGGGCTGGCTTGCGCCCTGGATTCAGGAGCTTCCTTTATGTCTTCCGTGCGCGCGCACCGCGTTTCGTTCGCTTTTTCTGACGCCGTTCCCGTCCTCTCTGATGTCGACTTCCACCTGTCCCCTGGCTGGACGGGGCTCGTGGGTGCCAATGGCGCCGGCAAGTCCACCCTGCTCCGGCTGTTGGCGGGAGAGCTGACGCCTACCGAGGGGCACCTTCAGTTCGAGCCCTCCGCCCCCACCCTCCGCCTCTGCCGGCAGGAGGTGGAGGCGCTGACGCCCGACATCTCCGCCTTCGCGGAGTCGTGGGACTCCGTCGCGCGGCGGCTGCACGGCCAGCTGGGCCTGGACGTCACCGCGCTGGAGCGCTGGCCCACGCTGTCTCCGGGCGAGCGCAAGCGGTGGCAGGTGGGCGCCGCCCTGGCCGCGGAGCCCCATTTGCTGCTCCTGGACGAGCCCACCAACCACCTGGATGCGGAGGCCCGCACATGGCTGGTCTCCGCGCTGCGCCGCTTCCGGGGCCTGGGCATCGTGGTGTCACACGACCGTGACCTGCTGGAGTCCCTCACCACCTCCACGCTGCGCGTCCACCATGGCAGCGCGCGGCTGTGGCCCGGCGCATACACCGCCGCGCGGGCGCACTGGGAAGCCGAGCGTGAGGCTGAAATCGCCACCCACCAGCAAGCCCGCGCCGAACAACGCCGTGCGGCGCATCTGCTGGACCAGGCCCGGCGCGAGCAACAGTCCGCGGATGCCGCACGGCACACCCGCAAGCGACTGAAGAACAAATACGACAACGACGCCCGCTCCATGGGCGCCAAGGTCGTTGCCGGCTGGGCGGAAGCTGGGGCCGGACGGCGCGTGGGCAATGCACGGCGCGAGCTGGAGCGCGTCAGTGAGGCCGTGGGCGAGTTCACCGCGGACAAGACGGTGGGCCGCTCCGTCTTCCTGGACTACGTGCGCGCGCCGAACCCGTGGCTCTTCACGCTGGACGTGCCCGGCCTCCGCGCCGGTGACGTGGAGCTGCTGGGCCCCGTGAATCTCTCCGTGAGCCGCGAAGCCCGCGTGCGCATCGAAGGGCCCAACGGCGCCGGCAAGAGCACCCTGGTGCGCGCACTGCTGGAGAACGCGCGCATTCCGCTGGAGCGCGTGCTCTACCTGCCCCAGGACGTCAGCGCGGACGAGGCCCGGGCCACGCTGGACGCCGTGCGCGCACTGCCGCCCGAGGAACGCGGACGCGTGCTGTCACTCGTCGCGGCGCTCGGCGTGGACCCGGAGCGGCTGCTCGCCTCCGAGCAGCCCTCCCCCGGCGAGGTGCGCAAGCTCCTCATCGCCCGGGGACTGGGCCAACACGCCTGGGCCCTGGTGCTGGACGAGCCCACCAACCACCTGGACCTGCCGTCCATCGAACGGCTGGAGGCGGCGCTGCGCGAGTACCCCGGCGCGCTGATGCTCGTCACGCATGACACGTCCTTCGCCCAGGCCTGCACCTCCGAGGTGTGGCGCGTGGAGCATGGTCAGGTGACGGTGACGTCCGGGTAGCCGGCACGGAGGCCCCACCTCGAGGCACGTTGAAGACGCCCAGCCACGTCTCGTCGTTCTGCCTCAGGTGCCCGACTGTTCGTGGAACCACGCCACCAGCCGAGCCAGCCCCTCCTCCACGGAGACGCGCGGCCGGAATCCCGTCTCCCGCTCCAGCGCGGAAGGGTCCGCCCAGGTCGCGTCCATCTCCCCAGGCTGCGCGGGCGTGGGCTTCACCCGCGCCCGGGCGCCCAGGAGCCGCTCCAGGACGGAGAGGAAGGCCCGCACCGAAACAGGCTCGCCCCGGCCCACGTTGAGGACGCGATGGCGAGCCGCCCCTGGGGGCGGCCGGTCCAGCACGCGCACCACGGCCTCCGCCACGTCCTCCACGTAGGTGAAGTCGCGCTGCATCCGGCCGTCGCCATGCAGGGCCAGCTCGGTGCCGTCACGGATGGCCCGGAGAAAGCGCAGGGGGGCCATGTCGGGTCGTCCCCAGGGGCCGTACACCGTGAAGAAGCGCAGGCCACTGGTGGGGAGCCCGTGCAGATGGCTGTACGCGTGCGCCAGCAGTTCATCGGCGCGCTTTGTGGCCGCGTAGACGCTGAGCGGATGGTCCGCCGCGGCGCCTTCCTGGAACGGCGGCACCGAGCCCGCGCCATACACGGAGCTGGAGGACGCGTAGACCAGGTGCCGCACCCGGGCGGCACTGGCCTGCTCCAGCACCTGGAGGAACCCCGACACGTTGGCGTCCACGTATGCCTGCGCGGTGCCCGCTGGCGCCCGCACGCCCACACGCGCGGCCAGGTGCACCACGGCCTCGGGGCGCATCTCCTCGAAGAGCGCTCGCAGCGAGGCGCTGTCGTTAACGTCCACGGGACGGAAGGTGAAGCCCGTCGCCCCCGGCAGCGTGCCGAGCCGCGTCAGCCGGGCCTGCTTCAACGCCACGTCTCCGGACGGGTCCAGGTTGTCCACGCCGATGATGGCATCACCGCGCGCCAGCAGCCGCGCGCTGACGTGGTGGGCAATGAAGCCCGCAGCTCCCGTGACGAGTACCCGCATCCACCTCCACGCTCCCACGCCAGCCCCCAACACGCCACGGCGGAAGACGTGGACGCGGCGCTTCCCGTCCCCGCCACTTGCACGTAGGGTGGAGGCCCTCATGGTGTCCGTGAATCAGCTCCGCCCCTTCGCCGGTGCCTCGCTGGACGCGTTCCGGGCCGCGTCCGGCCCTGTGGCCCTCATCCAGCAGCCCGTGGAACTCGTCGGCCAGCACAGCCGGGGCTTGGCGGCACGCACCGTCGGCATGGCACACCGCGCGTACATGGACGAGCGGCTGCTCGCCATGCTCCGCGACTTCGACAACCTGGAGGTCCACTTCCTCCAGCCCTCCGTGGACGGCGAGGAGCTGACGGTCGGCCGCACCGAGGCGTGCGACCTGGTGGTGCCCGACCCGTCCGTCTCCCAACATCACGCCACGATGCGCTGGAACGCCGCCCGCGGCGGCTTCTCCGTGCGTGACGCCGAGTCCATGAACGGCACCTTCATCAACGGCGCCCCCCTGGGCTACCGCGCCCAGGTGCTGCTCCACGACGGGGACACCCTGGCCTTCGGCGACGCCCAGTTCCTCTACCTTCGCGCCGAAACCGTCTACGAACACCTGCGCCTGGCCAGCCCGAAGAAGGCCCCCTGAGCCGGCCCGAGCCCAAGGCTCACGGAATGGCCTGGATGGCCTCCACCACCGCCTTGCGCAGGTAGGAGCGGAAGTCCGTCTGCGCCTGGTACATGCCAATCGTGGAGACGGTGCGCGTGGGGTTGCTCCACCGCAGCTTGCCGTTGGGTCCCACCACCCCCGTCTCCAGCAGCACCTCCGCGCGGCCCATCAGCTGGGCGGACGTCACGTCCACCCAGTTCAGCACCACCACCACTCCGGCCTCGGCCTCGTTGTCCTGGATCATCGCCACCACCTCGTGGATGGTGGGTGACGGTGCCTGGGAGATGCGCGTCCCCACCACCTCGAAGCCCCGCTCACTCAGCGTGGCCTGGGCCTGGCTGACGAGCACCGAACGGGGATTGCCTTCCCCCATCATGTCCTGCCGGTACGTGAAGGTCGGCAGCGAATCCACCCGGGAGCCCACCACCACCACCACCTTGCGCAGGGCCCCCGGCGGGCGGACCTGACGCGGAGCGCACGAAGCGAGCAGGAGGCAAAGCAGGACGGCCGCGGGACGGAGGACGCGCATGACGGGGAACCTGGGAGACGGGGACGAGGCCACTATGCTGGGCCGCCGGGCCTCAGTCGAACAGTCCCTGGAGGTAGAAACGTCCATCCCGTCCGTCGCGGAACACCCAGGCGGGCCCCAGCCCCTCGAAGTGGACCCGGTAGTAGTCCCGTTGAAAGGGCGTCTCCGACCACCACTCCCCGCCCAGCCGCTCCGGCCCCGTGAGCGCCGTCACCCGGTGCCGCCGGCCCGCCATGCGCGCGGCCAGCAAGCGTCCAGACTCCGCCACTTCCGCGTCCAGACACGCCGGCTCCGCCAGCAGCCGGGAGGGACGCTCCCGTGAGGCCGCCGACACCGAGGCGCGCCGGGCGCCTGGCTCCAGCAACTCCGCCGACAGGCCCCGCCGCGCCTCCGGAGGCCGGAAGGCCCGTGTTCCATGGGCCGCCTCGGGCCGGTGGACCGCCTCCAGGCCCGCCGCGAAGAGCGACGCCTCCCCCAACGTGGACGCCAGCCGCGACAGCACGACTTCCAGCGCCGCGTCGCCCTCCGGCGCGTCCCCCAGCGCGAGCTGCTGTCCTCCGTCCTCGGAGTGCTCGTCCACCCGAGCGGACACCTCCGCCACCGGGTTCTCCAGCCGCAGCTCCTCCAGCCGGTGCCGCGCCAGCTCGTGCAACAGCTTCGCCCGCGCCGTGGGCCGCGCCAGCGTCAGCGTCACCTGCCGTTGCCCCGAGGGGTCCAGCTTCAGCGTGAAGGTGAGCCGCACCGCCGCCCGGCACCGTCCGGACAACCGTGCCCCCAGCCGGTCCGTCAACGTCTTGAGCGCGAAGCGCAGCGGCTCGAAGGACTCGGCCGGGAAGTCCAGCACCACGCGCTCCTCCAACACCGCTTCCAGCACCGCGGGGACGAAGGGCGTGTCGTCCTCTCCGCGGCACCTCGCATGAACCCGTGCGCCAGCCGCGCCGCCCCGGGCCGCCACGGCCCCCACGGGCAGCGCCGCCACCTCGCCCAGCGTGGTGAGGCCCAGCGCGGAGAACGCCGCCCCCTCGCGGCCTTCCAACGCGGACAGCGGCAACGGCGCCAGGGCCCGAGCACTATCCCCCGGAGCCACCACCTCCACCCGGCGCGCGCCATACCGAGCCACCGCGCGCGAGGTGAAGGCCTCCGAGGCCACCACCACGTGCGCCCGGTAACCCAGCTCGGCGCACAGCGACAGCATCCGCGTGCCCAGACCTTCCTCGCCGTCGCACAGGTGCGCGGCCCCCGCGTCCAGCCACAATCCATCCGGGGCGCAGAGCTGAAAACCCGGGGCCAGTGGCAGCAGCGCCTCGCCCAGCGCCGTCAGCGCGCGCAGTTCGTCCTCCGGGCGGTAGTCGAAGTGCCGCAGCCCTGGCTCCAGCGCGGTGGCCGCCGTCAGCGTCATCCCCGGGCGCACCCCCGCCTTCAGCGCCGAGGTGGAGGCGAAGGCCACGCGGCGCTGGCCACGCACCGCCTCGACCAGCGCGAAGGGACGGCCCGCGAGTTCCGGGGACTCCACCACCCGGCGCTGCACCGGGAAGCGGGTGAGGTGCAGATAGGCCCTGCGCATGTCGTGCCTCAGTGCGCCGGCAGGGCCGCGTCCAATCCCTGCCGCACGGGCGGCATGGGCGCGTCACGGCCGGGACGCTGCCCCAGGATGCCCAGCCCGTTGCGCAGCGCCCCGGACTGATCTCGCAGGAAGTCCGGCGTACCGTCCTCCGTGTCCTCGGCCACGTCGAGCAACCGGCCGCCTCCCTCCAACCCCAGCGCCGGGTACAGCGCGCTCCACGGCAGCTCCGCCCGCGCGCCCGTGCCCCCCTGCCGGCTGCGCACCACCTCGACCGACCAGCCGTCTCCGTCCCGGGCCTCCGTCCGCAGCCGGACCACGCCGTCCGCTGGGGACTCTGGCGAAGTCAGCAGCAGGAGCAGCCCGCCGCCGCGCGCCGCCGCGTCCGCCAGCTTGCGCGCCTCCGCCAGGGCCACCCGGCACGCGCGCCCGTCGGGATTCACGCCGCGCGTCAGGTCCAGCACCACGCAAGCGAAGGCCCCGCTCCGGGCCAGCTGCACCGCCGCCCAGATGCGCTGCTCAGGAGCCTGGGGCCGGACGATGAGCAGCCGCTCCAGGTCCACGCCCAGGGCCGCGGCCGAGGGCGAGTAGAGCTCCCGGGGGCCGTCCACCCAGGCGCACAGCCGCGCCTCCTGGTGCGCCGCGGCCACCGCGTGCAGCGCCAGGCTGGTGCGCCCCGAGGCCGCCTCACCGCACAGCTCCACCACCTGCCCCAGTGGCAGGCCCCCCGTCGGCAGCAGGGCGTCCACCGCCGACAGGCCCGTGCGGAGCACCGCCAGGTAGCGCCGGGGCGCCGCCTGCAACTGGCGGATCCGCTCCCGAAGCTGCTCCACGACCGAGCCCGTCCCCTGCCCCACTCCCACTCGCTGCTCCGCCGCGCTCATCTCGCCTCCTCGCCAGGCCCCTCCGGACCGGACGACCGGCGGGGCGGTCGTCCACTATCCTCGGAGGTCTGACATGCGCCTTCATGGGACGCATGGCGGTGGGTGCGTGGATCAGACTCGCTGGTGCGGGTTCACCCGGGCATCAGCCGGCGCAGAGGACCTTCACTTCCACCTTCTTGTCGTCCGCGCGGCGCAGGCAGCTCGACTGGAAGAACAGGCGGGCCGGGTACGTCTCCGTGGACGCCTCGTAGCGCAGGTCGCCCGCGGCCACCGAGCACCGCTCCACCTCGTCATTGGCGCGCGTCAGCTCCACCTGGACCAGCCGGGGGTCGGGCAGGTTCACCACCTCGATGCTCTGCGCCACCGTGGCCAGCTCCGCGATGCGCAGCAAGGTGTCGCGGTAGTTCTCCCGGCAGATGGAGTCGAGGTTGTCGAGCCCCTGGTCGAACGCCTCCGCCATGGCGCGCTGCCGATGACCAGGACCGTAGGAGGTCGGGCAGTCGACGTTGCGCACGAAGACACCGTCGGGTGTCGTGTCGCGGATCAGCTCCGCCCGCTTGTCGGACAGCGCCACCGGACCAATCGTGGCCCAGAGCACCTGACGCGAGGCCCCCGTTGAATCCCGAAGCTGCTGGAACGTGGCGAAGTACTCCTCCACCGGCGTCAGCAGATGGGACTGCTCACTGCAGTTGTCGATGGACGTGTCGTCGGACACCCACACCGGCGGAGGGCGCTGGATGGTGCTGCAGTCTTCCTCGTCGGTGACCACCGCCACCAGCAGCCGCGCGCCGTCGCGCAGGAACCCGGCGTTGCCGTTCTCCACCCCCGGCGTCGACACCAGCGGCTCCGTCACGGCCAGCCGGACCGCCTCGAAGGGCGTCTCCTGCCCGCTGCCATCCGTCCCCTGGATCACCAGCCGGCGGAACTTCTCCAGCACGTACGGATCCGCGCCGTCGATGAAGCGCTCGTCGGTGGGGTTGCCCGCCGCATCTGGCACACGCTGCAACCGGCCGGACTCCCTGGTGTACTCGCGGTACTGCTCCTGCCCCTGGAACATGGCCAGCCGGTACACGGACGTGGTGATCACGCCCACCCGGAAGTCCTGCGAGACGCCGCTGCCCTCCTTCAGCGCCTCCAGAAAGGCGGGCAGCTCGGTGGCGATGGCGTTCTGCTCCTCTTCCATGGATCCGGAGTTGTCGATGACGAAGAGGATGTCCGTCTTCTGCGGCGCGATGACGGGGGACTCGCTCTCGCACTTCCCGGGGAGATTGGAGCCCGGTTCGTCGACGGGCGACCGGCAGGACGTCCACAAGAGAGACGGCAGCAGAAGCAGGTGGGCGAAGGGTCGGAGCTTCATGGGGGGCCTCTCGAAGAGCTGCGCACCCCGGCGGGGCGCCGCGTCAGATGCTAGGGGGGCGATCATGCCCCACCCTACGTCCGGACGCGAGACTTCCGAGGAACCCTGGAGAGGTGACGGGTGACGGAAAAACGCACACCGCGTTTGCCATGTCCGTTTTGGTTGTTACGTTGGTTCATCCGCCGCAGAAAACCTGGAAATGTTCACTGGTTGTCGAAGGGAAAAGGCTGAATTTCATGTCCGATGAGAAGAAGAAGGGCTCCGCTGCGAGCGCTATGCCCACCGCGATGGCCCCTCCGGGGCTCATCAACAAGGAAGACATCCCGCAGGTGCTTCCCATCCTCCCCCTGCGCAACAGTGTCTTCTTCCCGGGCGGGGTGCTTCCGCTGGCCGTCGGCCGCCAGAAGACCATCGCCCTGATCAAGGACGCCGTGCGTGACGACCAGGTCATCGGTGTCGTCACCCAGCGCCGCGCCGAAGAAGAAGATCCGGGTGCCGCCGACCTCTACACCATGGGGACGGTCGCCCGCATCGTGAAGCTCCTGAAGATGGGCGAGGACAACTACTCGCTCGTCGTGCAGGGGCTCGCCCGCTTCCGCGTGGTGGAACTGGTCCAGGAAGCGCCCTACCTCAAGGCCCGCGTGGACGCCGTGGAGGACAAGACCTCTTCGGAGAACGTGGAAGTCGAGGCGCTGGGCATCAACCTCAAGAAGCTGGCGCGCGAGGTCATCGAGCTGATGCCCGAGCTGCCCGCCGCCGCCACCGAGTTGGTGGAGAGCATCACCCACCCCGGCCACCTGGCGGACCTGATCGCCGCCAACGTGGACGTCCCCATCGAGGAGAAGCAGGCCGTCCTGGAGACGGTGGACCTCAAGGCCCGGATGAAGCTCGTGCTGGAGCTGCTCAACCGGAAGCGGGAGATCCTCAAGCTCTCCAACAAGATCGACTCCGCCGTGAAGGGCGAGATGTCGAAGACCCAGCGCGAGTACTACCTGCGCCAGCAGCTCAAGGCCATCAAGGAAGAGCTGGGGGAGATGGGCGAGGAGGAAGAGGAGCTCGACGAGCTGCAGGAGCGCCTGAAGAAGGCCAGCCTGCCGCCCGACGTGGAGAAGGTCGCCAACAAGGAGCTCAACCGCCTGAAGACGATTCCGGCGGCCTCCAGTGAGTACACCGTCGCGCGCACCTACCTGGATTGGATCGCCGACCTGCCGTGGGCGAAGCTCTCCGAGGACAACCTCGACATCGAGAACGCGCGCCAGCAGCTGGACAAGGATCACTTCGGCATCAAGAAGGTGAAGAAGCGCATCCTGGAGTACCTGGCCGTCCGCAAGCTGAAGAACGACATGCGTGGCCCCATCCTGTGCCTCGTCGGTCCGCCGGGCGTCGGCAAGACGTCGCTGGGCCAGAGCGTGGCCAAGGCCACGGGCCGCAAGTTCGTGCGCCTGTCGCTGGGCGGCGTGCGTGACGAGGCGGAGATCCGCGGCCACCGCCGGACCTATGTGGGCGCCCTCCCCGGCCGCTTCATCCAGAGCATGAAGAAGGCCGGCACGAAGAACCCGGTCATGATGCTGGACGAAATTGACAAGCTCGGCGCCGACTTCCGTGGCGACCCGAGCGCGGCGCTCCTCGAGGTGCTGGACCCGGAGCAGAACAACACGTTCAGCGACCACTACCTCGACGTGCCCTTCGATTTGTCCAAGGTGATGTTCGTCGCCACGGCGAACCAGCTCGACCCCATCCCCGGTCCGCTGCGTGACCGCATGGAGATCATCGAGCTGACGGGCTACACCTTCGAGGAGAAGCAGAGCATCGCCCGCATCCACCTGGTTCCCAAGCAGCTCAAGGAGCACGGGCTGAACCCGGACCACATCGACATCACCGACGAGGCGCTGCTCACGCTGACCACCGCGTACACGCGCGAGGCCGGTGTGCGTAACCTGGAGCGCCGCATCGCGGACATCTGCCGCGCGGTGGCGGTGGAGGTGGCCGGCGGGAAGACGGAGAAGCAGACCATCAACGCCGACCGGGTGAAGGAGATCCTCGGGCCTGAGATGTTCTACTCCGAGGTCGCCGAGCGCACCGAGGTTCCGGGTGTGGCCACGGGCCTGGCCTGGACGGCGGCGGGTGGCGACCTGCTCTTCATCGAGGCGACGAAGATGGCGGGCAAGGGCGGCATGACGCTCACCGGCCAGCTGGGCGACGTGATGAAGGAGAGCGCCACGGCGGCGCTGAGCTACCTGCGCAGCAAGGCCGAGCAGCTCGGCATCAGCCCGAACTTCCTGGAGAAGACGGACCTGCACCTGCACTTCCCGGCGGGCTCCATTCCGAAGGACGGACCTTCCGCGGGCGTCACCATCCTGACGGCGCTCACCAGCCTCCTGACGGGCATCCGCGTGCGTCACGACACGGCGATGACGGGCGAGGCCACGCTGCGTGGCCTGGTGCTGCCGGTGGGTGGCATCAAGGAGAAGGTGCTGGCGGCGCACCGGGCGGGCATCAAGCGGGTCATCCTGCCCGAGCGGTGCCGCAAGGACCTGATCGACGTGCCGGACCAGGCGCGCAACGAGCTGGAGTTCATCTTCGTCACCCACATGGACGACGTCCTGAAGGCGGCGCTGGAGACGCCTCCCGTCGGCGTGGCGGGAACCCCGGGCGGTGAGCCGGGCAAGGAGGCTCCGCTGCCGAAGCCGGCCGAGTCCGCCCCCGAGGTCCGCGCCTAGCGCACGGCCTTCCGGCCGATAGGAAGTGACACGGGCAGGTTCCCTTCTTCCGGGGACCTGCCCGTTGTCTTTGCGGGCAGGTGGCGTTCAGAGTGAGAACAGGAAGTGTCGCGGCTCCGGGACGCGCTTCACCCGCAGGATGTGACTGTGCTCCACAGGCAGCCGGGAGACGGCCTCTGGGCGGGGAACGTAGAGGATGCCGGGGTCATCCTCTCGGGTGAAGACGTACTGTCCACGCGAGCCCCTGCGCGTGCAGCCCACATCGAGGATGAGGTGCCGCTCGATGTCCGCCGCGTCCGTGGTGTTCCAGTTGAAGCGGGTGAGCTCCTCCACCGTGAGGCCATACATCTCCGCCACGCTCTCCAGCGTCTCTCCGTCGATGACCCGGTGCTGGGTGACACGTGCGAGGAAGCGCGGCGCGCTGGCCACCCTCGCCCCCTGACCTCGCTTCGCGGGCTTTTGCTGGGACCAGGGGCCTCCCGTCCGCACCAGCGCCAACGTGTTGTCCAGGGTGGCCCCTTCGAGGTCGGACAGGACGTCGGCGCCCCCCTTCGGAACGCCTTTCAGGTCGATGCGGCCCTCTGAATCCGTCCGGGCCTGATGCTCGGACCGGTCGTCGAGTTGGATGCGCAGCTGGATGCCGGCAATGGGCACATCGGTGGTGTCGTCCACCACCTGGAGCCGTAGCCAGACCGGCTCCTCCACCGGAACAGGCACACACGCAGGCTGGGGAACGGAGAATGACGGCGAAACGGTGGCCTCGCGCGGGGGAGCCTGCGCCAGCCGAAGGACACCCGAGTCCAGAAGGAGCGCGGCCTGCCGCACGACTTCGTCCACCGGCAGCGGTGCGCGCATCCCGCTGCGGTGTCCATGGATGTAGACCAGTGATTGGAGCGTCCGCTGGTTGGATGAATCCTGCGCGAGCTGGCGCAATCTCCGCTCCAGCGCCCAGCCCCGCGCAGGCGTCACGAGCGTGTACCCGTTGGGCAGGCCCTCATGGAGCGCGAGGACAATGTACTCGCGCAACCCGTCTTTCAGACAAGGATGGAGAAACATGCTGTCACCTGAAGGAGACGTCTCTATTTGCGGAACTTCTGGCCTTCACGAAGGTGCCGCTCCACCGGAACCAAGATGTCTGCCTTGGTGATGAAGCCCTTGCCACCGCGGTCCAACCCCTTGTTGGGCTCGTAGCCCCTCGACCCCTTCGCGTAACAGACGAAGGACGCGTCCTTGCCGAGCGCTTCTGGACAGAGGATGCACGCGTAGACATCACCCAGATTGTCTAGAGGGAGCTTCGACCGCGCCTTCCACATGCGGAAGTACTTGGCGACGTAGTCGAGCTGCTCGACAGCGCTCATCCGCACCAGTGCGGACAGCTTGATGTCGAGCGCATCTTTTCCTTCGTTGATGGCCGTGAACTGAATGAGACCGAACGCCTGATGCCCAGCCCGGTTCGGTGTATCGGCCCGGAAGGCATTGCCTGTCTCAAAGGCCATGCACGCCATCAAATCATCGGCATTCATCTCCAACTGCTCGGCGATGATCAGCACCTTCCTCCGAAACGCCTCCGTCACATTCGGGTGGCTGCCGTAGATGAGCGTGCCTTCGATGCGGCGCGGTGTTCCCTCCAGGTCCAGGTGGATGGCAGGAAGCGCGCTGGAGTGGTTGGCATTCGCCCGCTCCACCAGACGCGCTTCAATCCGAAACCGGCCCTTGCGCCGCATCCGCTCGACGAGCGCCGGCTCCCGGAGACGCGCCACCACCCGTCCGCGAGCGTCGCATTGCCCCGCCGCCCCCTTCGCGACCTCATACCGGAAGGGCACGGCACCGAAGACAACGGGCTCCGCGACGTCAGCGAAGAACTCATACAGGCGGAATTCGATGACCTCCCCCTCCTTTCCATTGGGAATGTGGAGGGCCTGACAGCGGACTTCCAGGATGGACGTATCATCCGTGAGCTGGACGAACTCGGCGCGAAGTCCCTGGAGCTGGGGAACGCCTGGGTACTCCACGGAGAAGGCCGGTGGCGCGGCCACCCATTCGTCCCAGAGCCGCGCATCCGGCTTTGAGACTCGCCCCTGGATGAAGACCTTCTGGCGGATTCGAGGATCGTCGAATCGAACGAGCGCCTCGTAGTAACGAGGATTCCCATCAAGGGGCCGCGCCTCCAACCGAAGCACCTCGGTCTCCCGAGAGGCCGTTGGCTCCACGGGACGCAGGTCGTCGCAGATCGAAAAGACAGGCGAGGCCTCACGCCAGTAGTCGAGATCCCCGATGACCTTCACGGTGATGAGCAGGTGGTTGTCGCGAGCCCCCAGCCAGACGTCCCCGAAGCGAGGCATGCGCGAAGGCCGGACCGCCAGCTCCTTGGAGGCCAGTGCCGTCACCAGCTCCTGGCGCACTCGGTCCTGCTTCTGTCGCGCGGGCGCCCTGGCCGGCGTTGGGGCCTCCAGCCACAGGTCCTCGTCCTCGAACGCGAGGAACTGCGTCTCATCGAAGTCCAACACCGAGCGGATGGGCACGTATTCATCGGTCCCCGTCAACGAGCGCGGAATCCGCAACAAGGCGAAGCTCTTCCGGCGCAGCCAGTCCTCGGCGTCGAGGAACTGCCGTAGGAACAGGCCCCTCTCGTTGGCGTTCACCAACACCGGCCGCGAGACGGGGTCCATCAGGGTGAAGGACAGGGCCTCTCCTCGCGTCTGAGCCTCGTACCGCCAGTGGGTCAGCTCCAGGGGGAGCTCGAAATCCGGATCCAGATGCTCCACCGTCGCGGTGACTGCGTGGTGCTTGAATTCGAACCCGGTCAACTTCGGCTTCGGGCACACGCATGCCCTGGGCTGCTCCCACACCACGTAGGGCCGCGTCTCCCCCTCGAGGTCTCGGAGCACTTCGAGCCGCAGGTCGAAGGCGTACTCGCCCTGAATGGGCTCACGCCATGGCAATCGGAGACCGTCCCCACTCCAGGCGCAGCCAACTCGCCAGTCCTTCGCGCCCAAGTCGGAAGCGCTCCATTCCAGCGCGGCATAGCGCTGCTCCTCTGAAGCCATCCTCGGCGCCACGCCACGCTTCGGCTCCACGGAGTGGTAGATGGAGAGCCGAAGCGTCGCGCCGGTGAAACGTGCATCCATGTCCGGCTTCAAGTGGAACCGTCGGCCAAACAGGACAGGGACGCTCAGGTCGAGTCCCCTGAGCCCCAGGGGGATGTCGAACTCGAAGGGCTTTTCGAGGCAGCATTCCTGCGCGAAGGGGAAGTCAGGGACGACGGTCATCTCCGCGTGGCCCCGGCCGAAGAAGCTCGCCTCGTAGATGTCCGCCTCGAACTCCAACGTGCATGACCTGCCATTGACACGCAGCGGGACGTTGACCAGCGTGTACTCCCGCGCTGGCATCCCACGCGCGTGCGTCTTGATCAGAACACTGCAGACCGTGTCCGCCGGCAGGTTCTTGTGCGTTCCCTCCAGGATGAAGGCAATCCTGTCCTGAACGGCCCGGTGGCTCCGCAGGGAGAGCTTGAGCTCCGTGGGGGCCACCGCGACGAGATAGAAGACGCCCTCGGCTCCCGGTTCACGCCGAAGCTCGAAGCGCTCGCCGCCAGCATGTGACTGTGAAGCAACGGCTGTTTCCGCCATCACCCTTCCCCCTTCATGGGCACGGCCCCCAGGTCGTCTGACCACCACCACAGATTGGGGCGAATCCGCACGTCGTCGTGTACTCGGGGCACGATCCGCTCGGGCAACGAGAGCTTCAGCTCCCGAGCAAGATCCGCGTCGTTCTGATGAATCGGGACGACACGGAGCACGTATTCCCTGGCGCCCTCCAACGCGGCCTCGACGTCATTGAGATCCACGTCCGCATGCAGCGCCCCTTCCACGTCCGTCAGACCTTGCCCTTGGCGTTCTGGTTTGTAGACAACGCTGCCCTTCTTGAGCTTCAGCGGAAGCCCGGGCGGGCCCCCTGGCAGCGACGGACTGGCGAGTTCCAATCGGAAGGGCCTGCTCACCGGGACGGCCTCCGTCATGACGGCGACCTTCAGGCTGAAGGCATCATGGTAGTGAGACCGAGCTTCGAGCCTGGCGTTGCGCTGCATGGTGTAAGCACGGCCCTTCGCGGGCTGGACGTCGATCCGTTCGTGCCCCAGGGGCACATGCTTGTTCACCACCTCGGCGGTCGGAATGAGAATTCGCTCCTGAACCTGCGCATCCTCGAACCCAAAGGTCCGCACCACGCACCCATTCTGGATGACGGACTGACGTGCGGCGGCTTCATCGAGGGAACTGTGGCCCACCTTGATGATGGGTCGAGCCTTCTCCCAGAAGGTCCGATTCCCACCCAGCAACCGCGAGGAAAGCTGAATCCCCCGGGCGGTGACGAAGACCTTGGGCGCTTCGAGCGAAGGGATGTGAAGGACCTCCGACACCTCGGTGGACCACACCTCCAGCGCCCCCGCTTTGGCGCCGCTCCGCAGCGCGTCGAGCGTCACAGGTTCCCACCGGCTCCCCAGCGTATCCGCCGTCGCCAGACGCGAGTCCCACGCGCTTCCCCCGTTCGGGAAGAACGCGCCGAACTTCACATGGACCTCATGGGTACCTGGGATGCCCTTCCGCAGCTCCGAAAAAGCAGCGCTGGCGTCGAACCGGATGACAAGTTCGCCAGGATGATGTCCCTCCGCTGGCGCTGGGACTCGGACGCGAATCGCCCCCTTGGCCGCGTCCTCCAAGGCGGTGAACCAGCCATCCTCTCGAACCTTCTCAGCGGCATCCTTCAAACGCCGGGCATTCGTGGCCGTGAGCACGATGGACAATCCGTCCTCGGCCAGCGCGGACAACACCAGCAACTGCTTCTCTGAATACGCGCACTGGACACGCTCCACCGCCTCCACGAGCGCCCAAGCCAACGGAGGCTCTGCCTTGGAAGCAGCGGCCTTCAAGAAGGCGCGGTAGGTGAAGTGCCGCGTCACATACGTTTCCAGCTTCTTGAGCGCCCCTTTCTGAATGAAGCCGTCAACGACGCGGAGTCCGGAGGACTCATTGAACGCCGAGTCCTCCCGTCCCTGTACGGGGATGGCCACACGGGCCAGTTCGAACGCAGGTGCCTCCGGGTGCAGCCCTTCCTGTTTCGTGGCCTTCGCCCATGCGCTCAGAAGCACCCAACCCCGAAGAAGCTTTGGGCAGTTCTCCCTGAAGGGAATACGCCAGGAGAACGTTCCATCCTTGTGAGACTCGGGAGCGTAACGAGCCGAGGAAACGACCTGGCTCCCAGGAACCTCCGCCGACTCGCGCCCACCCAGCAACACCGGCGGGAGCACTTCCAATGTCGCCGTTCCCACGAGCCGGGCACCCGGCATGTCGAGCGTGCAGGCCCCCCAACCCGGCAACTCCACCTGTGCGAAGAAAGCACCCTCGGTGCAACTTCCGCTCGCGAGGAAGCAGCGTGTGCCCTCATGCAGCATCTGCAGTTCCACCTCGTCGTCTCCGCTCCCGCGCACCACGGCCCCCACGTCCAGGAGCTCCCCCACCCGGTATGCGACATGAGCGCTTCGTGCTGGGAGCCACCCCACCGCGAGCACGTCCTTCGAGTTGCTCGGGCGCCAGGCCGGCAGGTCCGAGAACCGGACGAGGCCATGCCGGACCATGAGCATCAGGAGCCAGGCGAAGGTGACTGGGTGCGGGTTGTCGACCAGCCCCTTCGCGGGCAATTGGTCGACGTCAGGCGCCGCTGCGAAGAGCGCCTTCTTGCCACCGTTGTCCCCCACGGGCCCGAGGAAGGGCACTTCCTCCGGGTGGGCCCAGAATCCGACTGCCTCCGCGTAGCGTCCCAGCAGCCTCTTGGCCTCGTCCGGCTGCTGGATGTCGGCGATCTGGCTCCCCATTCGAAGCTGACCGTGAATCTCCAGATGCTTCATCACCTGAACGACGATGCTCTCCGGCAACCACTCGTTCAGATGCCTGAGCACCACGTTTCGCCAACGGACGGATGCCAGCCTCTTGAAGTGCTGAAGCTCCTGCTCGAGTGCATCCTGAGCACCGCCGCCCACCTGCAGCAGAAAGCCGGAGCGGTCGGCCGGCTCCACGAAGATTCGTCGAGCCCCAGCCGGCAAGCGCACGTTGAGACGGCTCTGTTTTCCATCGTAAGCGACGTACCGCTCGCCCAAGGGAGGCTCGAAGGTCAGCTTGAGCCAGTAGGTCCCTTCAGGGAGCGCGTCCTTGTAGTTGGTGATGACAAGCTCCGCGGGAAACGAAGGCTCGCCGGCATCACCAGGCGCATCATCGGACGAGAACGCGAGCGCCCGAGGT
Source organism: Myxococcus virescens (assembly GCF_900101905.1). Lineage (NCBI taxonomy): Bacteria > Pseudomonadati > Myxococcota > Myxococcia > Myxococcales > Myxococcaceae > Myxococcus > Myxococcus virescens. Next base: position 100,467 of record NZ_FNAJ01000022.1, read on the forward strand.
GATCGAAGAATCTCCTTGAGCGCGCCGTGGTGATACGTCTGCTCGAAGCGGGAGAGACACTCCTCTTCGGGGTTCCCCGCAGCGTGAATCGACTTGGGCGCCAGCCTCATCAGCGCGTCGAGTTCTCCCTTCGACGGGTCGAAGAAGTTGTTCTGGTCCGCCTCCTCGAAGACCTTGAAGAAGTCGCCCAGCCCCAGCGTGTCCTTCGCGAAGTCGAGGAAGTCCTTGAGTTGCCCTGGCTCGGAGGGCGCCAGGATTTCCCAGTGGACGAAGCCATCTCCAATGGCCTTGCTCCGGCTGTCGACGTAGCCAAGGACCGCGCCAGCCTCCAGCTTGAGCAAGGGGTGGCGCAGCGTCACCATCCGCCCCTCGCGCAGTGCTTCATGAATCCCCGTCAGGTCCTGGTCCGCCGGCCTCCAGAGCGCCCGGACATCATCCCCCGGTGCCTCTCCCAGGCGCAGTGTCTCGGGCACGCCCAATCCCGTCCCCACGACGGAGTAGCTTCCCCCCTTCTTCTCGAAGACGTCCGCTCCCGCCTCCGGCAGGGCCTCCTGCAACCACCGTGTCTGGCGAAACGCCTCATGCGCCGGATCAATCACCGTCACCGCTCCGTGGCGCCGCACGAGCAGCTTCAACCAGTCCACGTTCCGGTATGTGTCCGGGTCCTTCCAGTCCGGAGGAACGAGGTGCATGTAGAGGCTGTAGAACGTAAAACGCCGCGGCGGCTGGCCCTCCGTCTTCGCTGCCTCCTCGACATCGTGCCGGACGAGGACGAAGGAGTTGTGGTTGCCCGTGAATTCCCGGGCCAACTCGTGCGCCTCGGGTCCCTCCTCGACACGCTCCTTTTCTTCGAGGGGAGCAGGCAGACCATGGGCCAACCGGACGGCCACCACGTAACCTGGGGCAAAGCAGCGAACCTCTCGCACGCCGGACCCGGCTGCGGAGTTCGCCGTCCCCTCCCGCGCCGAGAAATGCGACGCAGGCAGATGGATTCCTGAATGAAGGTTCCGCCGCATTCCCAATGGGAAGAGCCCACCGGGCGGCATCTCCGTCTCCGTGAGGGCATAGCAGTTGATAGGCCGGAAGCGAGTATCCCCGTGATCGAACGGATATGCGACCGTGCGCATCACGTTGGTTTCGAGAAAACCAGACGGGACGACGGTGGGACGGAGCGAGTAGAGAAAGGCTCCGCCCTTGTGCTCGTCGTGGCGGTAGTCCATGAACAAGTCGTCAGGCACCGCGCTATAGGTGTTCTCCTCGAACAGCTTGCGGGCACGAATCAGGACTACGGGCGCCTGCGCATTCTCCCAGTCGCCTCTGCGTACCCGGATGAGATCGTGCTCACCCGTGACCTGCTTCTTGGCGATTGCATTCAGATCCGTTCCATCCCTCGATCCCGATTCTGGAGGGAAGAAGAGACCGCTTCCTTTCTTGTCACCAATCTTGTTGTTCTGTGTCGCCGGATCAGCAACCACCAGCCAGAGATGACGTCCGGAAGCATCCACCAGCCAAGCGAATCCGACAATCAGAACAAGATGAATGGGCTCAGTCTTATTCGCAGAGAATCCCGAATAAAAGATGACCGGGTTATTGGCGGCAAGCGCCTGGAGAATCAGCGATAATTCCCCCTCAATCAAATTCGGATCGTTCGCAATTCTCGCCGCCTTCCTGCGCCGGTCATCAAGTGAGCATGGCAGAACATGGCCGTATGCAAACCCAAGCACCTTGGAGGCACTGTAATCACCCGCCTCGAACGCATGCTTGTCCTCCATTCCGAACTGCGGAGGAGACACACTCGAGATAGGAACAGGAACAGGGCTGCGATTCGAGACCGAATACCCACCCAGATTGGCATTGAAGGGTGGGGCTGTGGGCTTCGTATGGAACGCTCGCTGCCCACCCGGATATCGCAGATCCACAAACTGCCCCGGCTTGCCTCCGTCCCAGTGCGTCACGAAGCGAGAAGTAAAATCGCCCCCTTGAACCACTTGGTAGTAGTTATAGGCCATTGCACTGGCTGTCCGCCCACACCAATCCCCCGGCCCTTTCGGGTAATGCTGCCCGAGCAATGGGACCTTCAAGATATGATATTCGTCCAGCGCAGACAAAAGCCGCCCTGGGAACTCATAGTCCCACAAGGCCGGATATCGATTTTTCCGAGACACAACGCGCTCCCCCATGAGTGCGTTCACTCAATCCATCTCTGTGCACTCCCCCAGTGCGCCAGATCAATTCCTTGCTTCAAACATCTCGACGGCGGCTCAAAGCCTTGACCAACCCTGCGTCAGGGACCACCTTCCCGACACTCCCCTCCCGTATCGGGATACTTCGAAAGCGCATATGTATAAGCGGCCTTTCCCAAGAACGCGATGTCCGCTCCGGGCTCCGGCAGTTTGAAGCGCTCTTGACGCGCGTGCCGCCCGTAAAAGTCTTCGAGCGTCAGGTCGAGGCTGCTCTCACTCTTCGATGCAGCCGTCACCCAATACCGCTCCAAGCCGCCACCCGGTCCCTCGATGACGACGAGCACCCGCCCATGAATGTCACGCCTCAACAACAGCTTGTAGGGTCTCTTGAGGCAAGCGTTCCATCGCATCCTGGGAACGCCATCCTCACTCTCCAATGACAGCAACGCCCACTCAGAGGAAATTTCCGCAACGCCCTGTGCCGCAGCCTCGCTCAACACATATCGCCCGAAGGCTGGCCACAACTCGTTCTTCGAAGGCATTGCGGCCTCGGAGAAGAGAGCCCTATCGAGGGAATGGGTGATTGCGGAGGTGTTCTCCTCCAGAACCTCACCCTGAACATGAACCTCCTGAGTCCTCTCGAAGTGCTTGTTGTCGAATCGGAACCGACCCCGGTAGACCGTCAAGGTCTCCGCCGTGCCAAACGCGATGACAAACAGATTCTTCTTCGTCTCGGCCCGAACCTTGACGCCGTCGACGAAGAGCGCGCTCGTACCCCCGAGGCACCGAGCCGGATCATCCACCGTGCAGTCGAACTCGAACGGCCTCCGCAGGCTCGGTTTCTTCAGCCGCGCGACGGCCTCCAGATTGCGCTCGAAGAACAACGTCGCCAGCGCTTTCTGGAGGCCGGCGTCCTCTGGAGCCAGCGTGGCGGCACGCAGGGCGCTCTCCTCTCGCTGTAGCAACGTCCGCTTCGGGTCCTTGGCCTCCGCGGCGAGCTTCTCCACCGAGGGCTTCTCGGGGCCCAGAAACGCCCCCACCACGAAGCCTTCCGCCTCTCCGCAGCGCACCCGGGCCCAGCCCCCCTTGAGGGACTCCAGCGTTCGGCACTCCGTCCCGATGGGCAGCTTCTGGAGGATCTCCGCCGTCTTGCCGGCTTCCTTCCGCAGATTCACCGAGGAACCCAGCACGTATGCCGGCGGCGGCTCTCCCCCAGCGGCGGCCACCAGCAGACCTAGCAGCATCGTCTTCATGCCCTGTACCCTTCCCCCTCGGTTGAAGACACTCGCATGCCAGTCCGACGCAGATTCATGAGGAGTTGTTCTACTCAGTGAGTCGAATAAGACCGCGACGTGGGCTTCCACACCACCCCATCAACAAGGGAGACTACGCAGCGACGCTCCTTTCTTGGCAATTCAAGCACCATGCCGAAGACCTTTCTGCTGCTGGGACTGGGACTCGCCCTGTGGGCAAGGCCCGCTGCCTCTTCCGAGCCCACCCCTGCCGCCCCCTCTCCCACATGGCCCGCTCCGGGCGCGCCCCTCACCGTTTCCGAGGTCCGCTTCCCCAAGGACTTTGGAAAGCGACGCATCTACCTGGACGCGGGGCACGGCGAGGAGGGGAACACCGGCAACAAAGGCGTCACCTGCGAGGACGAGGAGACCTTTACCCTCCGAGTGGCGGAAGACCTGGCGAAGCGGCTGGAGGCAACCGGCCACTTCCAGGCGCGCCTGAGTCGCAGGCCGGGCGAGCGCGTCCCCTATCCCACCCGCGTCACCGCCGCCGAGCGGTGGCGCGCCCATGCCATGCTCAGCCTGCACTCCGACTCGCGTGGCACCGCCACGCCCTGGTCTCCAAATCCGGACCAGGAGTGCAACCGGCAGGACTCCGCCCCTGGCTTCACCGTGCTCTGGTCCGAGTCCGCGGAAGCCACCGCGCTCCTCCAGACTGGACGCGCGGGACTGGCCCGCGCCCTGGCGCGCAGGCTGGGCCAGGCGGGCTTCCCGCCCTATGACGGCGTGGACTACGAGGGGCTCTACGCCATCGACACCGCCCAGCCTGGCGTCTTCGTGGCCCGAGAGCCCACGCACAGGCAGATCTTCGTCCTGCGAAAGCCGCGCATCCCTTCCGTCATCATCGAGACCCACCATGCGCTCGACTTCGAGGAAGTCGCACGGTGGCGCGAGCAGCGGACGCTGGAAGCCTTCGCCGCCGCCGTGGCCCAGGGGCTCGTGGATGCGCTCGCGCCCGAAGCATCCCCCAAGCCACGCACAACCCGCCCCCGCTGAACCCGAGCCGCAGCGCCCCGTGACATGCCCCAGGCCATCCACCGGACCTCGTGGTGGATGGCCCGCCATTCATGGGTGAGCGGGCATCATGGCGCTGCCATTCAGGCGGAGTCCTCGCTCACCCCTCGCCTTGCTGTCCCGCCGCCTCGTGCCGCCCAGTGGCGGCGCCGACGTGTTCGACCAGGCGGCGCGCCAGCGTCTCCACCCGCGGCTCCCTGAGCACACTGTAGTGGTCCCCCGGAACGTCCTCCACGGTGAGGCCCGATAGCCCCCAGCGTGCCCACCCGTGGGACGGCTCCACCGCCTGGGAGCGTTGCGCATCCTTCGCACGCAGCAGCAGCACGGGGCACTGAACGGGACCGGGACGGTAGGCCGCCAACGCCCTCAGGTTCGCGCGAGTCACATCACGCCAGGCGCGGAGCGTTGACGCCTCGACCTCGGGAGGCAGCCACCCTGCCTGTCGCGCATGCTCGACGACGGCGGTGAATTGCGCCTCTTCGGTCAGGCCCGAGAGTGCCTCCGGACGCAGGGTGGACTCGGCACCTGCCGTCCGTGCCAGGTCCATGGCCATTCCCGCGAGCAACAACGCCGCATCGGGTTCCCGCGAGGGCGCATTCTCGCCGGGAGCGAAGCTGTCCAGCAGGACCAGGAGCGCCACGGACTGCCCCTGACGCTCCAGCTCTCGCGCCATCTCGAACGCCACCACCCCACCCAGGGACCAACCCCCCAGCACATAGGGGCCCTTGGGCTGACGCTCGCGCATTGCGTCAACGTAGCGGCGGGCGAGCGCCTCCACCTGTTCCAGTGGAGGCTCGCGTCCATCGAGCCCCGCGGCCTGGAATCCGTAGAGGGGCCGCTCGCGCCCCATGCTCCGAGCCAGCGCACGGTACGGCCCCACGGCGCCGCCAACGGCATGCACGAGGAACACAGGCGTGCCGGCACCTTCAGGCTGCAATGCCACACAGTCACGCGCGCCTGCTTCCGTGTCCGAACTCAGCAACCAGACCGCGAGCCGCAACACTGTCGGCGCCTCGAAGAGCGCGCGCAGCGGCATGTCCACGCCCAGCTCCGTGCGGACACGCGCCACGACTTGGGTTGCCAACAACGAATGGCCTCCCAGTTCGAAGAAGTCGTCATGAAGACCGACACGTGGCACGCCCAGCACCTCCGAGAAGATGCCCGCCAACACGCGCTCTGCGTCCGTGCGCGGCGTGACGAAGGTCTCGGCGGCAACGCGCGACCGCAGGTCTGTAGCAGCCAATGCCTTGCGGTCGACCTTGCCGTTGGGCGTCAGCGGCAGTGCCTCCAGCACCACCACCACCGACGGCACCATGTACTCCGGCAGCTTCTGCCTCACGTACTCCTTCAGCGCCCCTCCCTCTCCCCCCGGCGCCACCACGTACGCCTCCACCCGCTTCTCCTGCCCCTCTCCCCTCACCACCGCTGCCGCTTCCTTCACCTGCGCGTGCTGCTTCAGCGCCTCCTCCACCTCCCCCAACTCAATCCGGTAACCCCTCACCTTCACCTGCGCGTCCCGGCGCCCCAGAAACTCCAGCACCCCACCCTCCTGCCACCTCACCTCATCCCCCGTCCGGTACACCCGCTCCCCCTCCCCAAACGGCGACGGCACGAAGCGCTCCGCCGTCCACTCCGGCCTCCCCACGTACCCCTCCGCCAGCCCCTCCCCTCCCACGTACAACTCGCCCCTCACCCCCACCGGCACCGGACGCATTCCCTCGTCCAGCACGTACACCCGCGTATTCCCCACCGGCTTCCCAATGGGCACCGTCAACCCCACGTCCTCCTCTGCTACCCGGTGCACTGTCGTGAATGTCGTCCCCTCCGTCGGCCCGTACCCGTTGAGGAGGATGCCCCCTCTCCTCACCCGCTCCCTCACACGCCCCACCGACAGCACGTCTCCTCCCGCCAGCACCTGCCTCACTCCACTCAGCGCTTCCGGCTGGTACGCCTGCATCTGCTCGAAGAGCGCCGCCGTCAGCCACAGCGACGTCACCCCTGCCTCCTTCAGCCTCCGCCCCACCGCCTCCAACTCCAGCGGCCCCTCCGGGTACACCACCAGCTTCCCCCCGTGCAGCAGCGCGCCCCATACCTCCAACGTCGACGCGTCGAAGCCCGTCGGCGCCAGTTGCAGCCACACCTCCTCCGGACCGAAGTCCGCCACGCCGCTTCCCTTCACCAGCCGCGTCACCGCTCGCTGCGGCACCGCCACACCCTTCGGCTTCCCCGTGCTTCCCGACGTAAACATCACGTACGCCAGGTTGCCCCCTCCCACTCGCGCCTCCGGGTTTGTCTCCGGCTGCCTGGCAATCTGCGTGGCCCACTCCGTGTCCACGCTCACCACCAGCTCTCCACCCGCAGCCACCTCGTCCGCCAGCTTCTCCTGCGCCACCAGCAGCGCCACCCCCGCCTCCCGCTTCATCCACCCCAGCCGCTCCAGCGGGTAGCTCGCGTCCAGCGGCACGTACACCCCACCCGCCTTCAGAATCCCCAGCGCGCTCACCACCCACTCCAACGAGCGCTCCACGCACAACCCCACTCGTACCTCGGGCCCCACTCCCATTCCCCTCAGGTGGTGCGCCAACTGGTTTGCTCGGCGATTCAACGCCTCGTAACTCACCTGCTGCCCTGCCCACTCCAC
>NZ_FNAJ01000023.1 GCF_900101905.1 Myxococcus virescens
GTTATCCCGAGCACTCAGGCAGATTATCCACGTGTTACGCACCCGTGCGCCGCTCTACTAAGGGTTGCCCCTATTCGCGCTCGACTTGCATGTGTTAGGCACGCCGCCAGCGTTCGTTCTGAGCCAGGATCAAACTCTCCAATTGAATTTTTGAAGATTTGAACCGGCGTCAGTCTCAGGCCCGGCTAAGGAACCTGAAACTCGCTGATTCGTTACAGTGCTGCCGGCTGCGCTTCGCAGCGCGACCTGGCTGGCACCGTCTTAAGAAATTGACTGCGGTTTCCGCAATCTAGCTTCTTCTTGGGCTTGCTATTTGGTTTTCAAAGAGCGAGTCGCTTGTCTCGCCAGCGACTTTTTGCTACCGTCTTCTTCGTTGCTGCCTCGCCGTCTTTTCGTCCGGCGGGGCGTCAGCTTCTATTCAGTTCGGCGTCTTTTATCAAGCTGCTTTTTTCGCCGTCCTGCTGGCTTCCGGAGTCTTCAGCGCCGCCCAGTGGCTTCCGCTGCTTTCTTCCGGAGGGGCGCGGCTTCTACCACTGCCGCGTCTCCTGTCAACCTACTGCGTTGACCGCCGTATTCCATATTTTCGCACTGACTCGCTCGAAGTACCTTCCGCGCCAGTGCGCGGGCTTCTTTGCGAGGGGCGCGGCTTCTATCACCGCCGCGCTTCCTGTCAACCACTGGAGCGTCTCACTCCTGCCTGCTCCCCTACCACCCGCCCGTTGGCCTACTGCACCTTTCGGTCGACCGCTCATCGAGCTTTTTCAAACGCTCCGAACCCGGCGAGCACCCTCATTCACGAGGAACTCGGACCAGGTCCGCGGTCTTATCTGAATGCCATTCAGAGAACCCAAACACTCACACACCTGATTCCGCTCCCGATGGAGACGGGACATGTGAGTAACCGCCACCCGACGGACGCCTGTGTGACGCCCGCGCAACGCGGCGAGGTGTGGCCGCTTATCCACCAAGAGATCGGACTGCGCAAGAAGTTTGATTCTGAGCACTTCCGCCGCGGTGGTCAGCCGCCGATTCCCAGGCCCAGCTTCGACACGTCCACACGCTCGCGCCGGCAACGTTCGGCCACCACCACCGAGCGCAGGTCACTGAACGCACGCTCGAAGTCGTCATTCACGACCACGTAGTCGTAGGAAGCGATCCCCCGCTCGATCTCGGAGCGAGCCGCCAGCATCCGGCGCCGGATGGTCTCATCGGAGTCCGTCTGACGATCCCTCAGGCGGCGCTCCAACTCTTCCATGGACGGTGGCAGCACGAAGATGGTCACTGCATCCGGGTGCTTGCGCTTGATGGCCTGCCCGCCCTGCACGTCGATGTCGAAGATGGCAGCGCTCTTGCGGGCGCGCGCCTCATCCACCACCGACTGGGGGCTTCCATAGAAGTGGCCATAGACCTCCGCCCACTCCACAAACTCGCCGCGCTCGATCTTCGACTGGAAGGTCGCGACGTCGACGAAGTTGTAATCGACCCCCTCGCGCTCCTTCCCCCGAGGCCTTCGGGTGGTGACGCTGATGGAGAACACCGCATCCGGCGTCTCCTTGAGGAGCCGGTGCGCGAGGGTGGTCTTCCCCGCCCCGGAAGGAGCGGAGAGCACGAGCAACAAGCCAGGTGGGAGCACGGTATTCGCGTTCATTCGACGTTCTGCACCTGTTCGCGGATGCGCTCGACCTCGGCCTTCATCGCCACCACGCGTACGGAAATCTCGGCGTGCTGGCTCTTGGAGCCGGTCGTGTTCACCTCGCGGTGCATCTCCTGCACGAGGAAATCCATTCGGCGGCCAGCGGGCTCGTTGCTGGCCATGAGAGCCCGGAACTGCTCCAGGTGGCTCGACAGGCGGGTAACCTCCTCGGCGATGTCCGTGCGCTCGGCGAAGAGCGCCACTTCCTGGGCCAGCCGCTGCGGGTCCACCGCGACGCCGCTCGCGAGCTCGGCAATCCGGTCGGTGAGCCGCTGCTGGTACTCCTGCACCGCCTTCGGAGCGAGCTGGGCCACCTCCTTGCTCCACCCTTCCAGCAGCTTCACCCGGGCATCCAGGTCGGCGTAGATGGCCTCGCCCTCGACCTGGCGCATCTTCTCCAGCGCCGTGAGCGCCTGGTCCAGCGCCGCCTGGAGCGCCTGGGAGGCGGAGTCCAGCTCCACGCCCTTCTCTTCCAGACGCACCACGCCGGGCTGGTTCGCCACCTGCGACCAGGCGACGTCTCCCGGCAGGCCCAGCTCGCTGGCCAGCTCCCGGAACGCGCGCACGTACTCCCGCGCCAATCCGAGGTCCACGGTGGGGACCGTTCCCGAGGCGGTGGGGGCCTGCCGCTTCACCAGCAGCTCCACCGAGCCTCGGGCAAGCCGGTCCTTCACCTGCTTGGACACCAGTGGTTCCTGGGACGACAGCTCCCGGGGAAGGCGAACCTTCACTTCACAGAACTTGTGGTTGAGCGAGCGCAGCTCCACGGAGACTTCTTCGTCCCCCACGCGCGCGCGGCCCGCGCCAAACCCCGTCATGCTCTTCAACATTGGGCGGTTGCTAGGGGCTTTCGGGGCCGAGGTCAAGCCGCGCGCTTGCACCGCCCCCAGTTCTGTGTAGGGTCCCGCCGCGAGATGTCCTGGCACAAGCGGCTCGAATTATGGGCGAAGCTGGCACTGGCGCTCGTGGCGTCCGCCCTGCTGTGGCGCCCGGGCCGCCGGCGGCGTCCTGGCACCCCACTTCCTGGTCCTCGCAAGGTGCTGCTCGTGCGGCCCGACAACCGCGTGGGCGAGGCGCTCCTCACCACGCCGTTGATGCGGACCCTCAAGGCGCACCTCCCATCCGCGCCCGAGGTCCACGTTCTGGTGCACGCGAAGGTCGCTCGAGTCCTGAACGGCCACCCGGACGCGGACGTCATCATTCCCTTCGACCGGCGCAGAATCTGGATGGGCCCCCTGGCACCCGGCATCGCCGCGCTGCGACGTGCCCGGTATGACGTCGTGGTCGACTGCGCCAACTGGGAGTCGCCCTCCGTCACGAGCGCGCTCGTGTCCCGGCTCGCGGGCCCCGAGGCCGTCGTCATCGGTCCAGACCTCTGGCCGGTGTCCCGCCTGCACTCCCTGCCCGTCCCCGCTCGCACGGACACGCGGAACGAAGCCGTTCAACGCACGCACCTGTTGACCCCGCTCACGAACGGCGCAGTGGCGCGTGGTTTGTCCTTCCGCGAGCCCTCCGTGGGCCCCACCATCCGCGCCTATCTGGACGCCCTGGCCGGGAAGCCCTTCGCGGTCATCAACCCCGGTGGGCGGTTGGGACCTCGGCGGATTCCACCCGCGGCCTTCGCCGCCGCGGCTCGGGCACTGGTGGCGCTGGGGCGTACCCCCATCGTCACCTGGGGTCCCGGGGAAGAAGCGTTGGCACGAGGGGTGGTGGAGGCAGCCCCTGGCGCCGAGCTCGCGCCCGCGAGCAACCTGGACGAACTGGCCGCCCTGATGCGCGCGGCCGGCTTCACCCTCTGCAACAACACGGGGCCCATGCACCTGTCCGTCGCGGTGGGTGCCCCCACGCTGGCCTTCTTCCTGCGGATGGACATGGAGCGCTGGGGCCATGCGTACGCCCCCCACCGCATGGTGGACCTCACCCCTCTGGTCGATGGTGCAGGCGGTCAGGGCTTGGAGGAGCGGGCCGCCGAAGAGGTCCGGGCGTTCGCGGCGAACCTCTCCTCCTGAGGCTTCACGTCCCGGACACAGGAGGCTCCGCCACCGCGTGTTCGGGGGCCAGCCTGGGGACTCCCGCTTCCACGGGCCAGCTCAGGCGGCACGGCGCGCAGGTGACCCGGCTTTGAGCCTCCTGCGCCTGAAGGGGGGCCTTGCAGTGAGGGCAGCCCAGGACGGCCCACACCTCTTCTGCAATGAATGCCACCGGCTACCCCGCCCCCTCACGGCCCAGCCGCCGGGCCAGGTCCGTGGTGCTGTGGTCCTTCGGGTCTCCTGAGACGGCTGTCCGCCCACCATAGGCGCGAACCTCGTCGGCCTCGGGGATGCTGTCCGGGGTGTAGTCCGTGCCCTTCACGTGCACGTCCGGCTTCAACGCCCGGATGATGACGCGAACGTTGGACTCGTCGAAGACGATGACCCGGTCCGTGCAGGCCAGCGCCGCGACGAGCTCCGCCCGCTCGCCCTCGGGGATGTAGGGCCGGCCGGGGCCCTTGTAGGCCCGGGTGGAAGCGTCCGAGTTCACCGCCACCACGAGGACATCCGCCAGGGCCCGCGCCCCTTCCAGGTACCGGACATGCCCGACGTGCAGCAGGTCGAAGACGCCATTGGCCAGCGCCACCGTGCGCCCTTCAGCCCGCCAGCGCTCACGCTCCTCCGCCACCTTCGCGAGCGATTGGATTTTCTCGAGGGTGCTCATCTCGCGCTCCGAAGCTCTTCGAGCAGTTCATCGCGAGACACCGTCGCGGTGCCCGGCTTCTGCACCACCAACGAGCCCGCCACGTTCGCCAGCCGCGCCGCATCGCCGAGCGAGGCCTTCGCGGCGAGCGCCAGGGCAAACGTCGCAATCACGGTGTCTCCCGCGCCCGTCACATCCACCGCCGCCTTCGCGCCATGGACGGGGATGAGGTCCACGCCCCCGTCCGCATCGAAGAGTGCCATGCCATGGCGGCCTCGCGTCACCAGGAGCGCGCGGCACGCCAGTCGCTTCAACGCGGCGTGCCCCGCCTCCAGCATGTCCTCCTGGGTCCGCACGGGCCGCCCCGCGAGCGCCTCCAGCTCCGGCTCGTTGGGCTTGCAGACCGTGAGCCCCGAGAAAGATGACAGGGCATAGCGGCTGTCCACACACACGGGCATGCCGTCCGCGGCCAGGCGACGCAGCACATCGCGCACCTCGTCCCCCAGCACACCCGCGCCGTAGTCGGACACCACCACCGCGTCCGCGTCCTGGGCGGAGGCTTCGACCTGCCGCGCCAGCGCCTTGCGCATCTTCGGGGGGAGCGCGCCTCGCTGGCCTCGGTCCAACCGCAACATCTGCTGCCGCGTGGTGCTCACCCCACCGGCCAGGATGCGCGTCTTCGTCTCCGTCTCGACGCCGCGGCCGCTCACCGCGTCCAGTTGGATGCCGGACTCGGCACAGAGGCGGCGCAGCTCCTTGCCCATCTCGTCCTGCCCCAGCGCGCCGACCGCGGAGACCTGACCGGACAGGGCTCGCACGTTGGCCGCCACGTTGGCGCCTCCTCCGAGCTTCACCTCCGCGGACTCGTAGCGGACGATGAGCACGGGCGCCTCCCGGCTCACCCGGTCCGTCTGTCCATAGATGTAGTGGTCAGCAACGAGGTCGCCCACCAGCAACACCTTGCGGCGGGCAAACGCGTGCGGCAGGCGGGCGAGCGACGGCATCGAACGAACGGGCGAGACTGCGGCCATGGCGGCGGTTTGTCCCACAGGCGCCCCCACCTCACAAGCCGCGCGGTGCATCCTCCAGCCCGAGCGCCCGCCGCAGATGGGACTCGCCCTCCAGAACCTCGACCCCCAGGCGGACCACCCAGGCCTCGAAGCCCTGAGGCAGACGCACTGCGTCCTTTTCCGTCGTCACCACCCGGGCCCCCTGCCGCGCCGCTCGCGTCTGGACGTCGCGCAGCTCGTCCGCGGTGAAGCGGTGGTGGTCCGGAAACAACGCGGCGTCGCGCACGTCCGTCCCGAGCGACTGCAGGGTCTTCAGGAATCCCCCCGGCCGGGCAAGGCCCGCAAGCGCGAACACGGGCTGTCCCGTGAGCGCCGTCACGGGATGAAGGTTGCCCTCCGGGTCCACCCAGGCCGTGGGCCGATAGCGAGTCCTCACCCTGGGAATCTCCGGGCTCGAGGGCAACCACCCGCCGAGCGTGTCGGAGAAACGCTCCGACCGCGCTTCTGTCGGCACCAGCTGATGCGTGGTGGATGCGGGCGTGCGCGTGTCCTCGGGCCTCGTGACCGGGAGCAGAGCAGCATCCGAAGCCGTGGCGGGTGTCCTCAGCCAGAAAAGCGTCGCGCGGCGGAGTGACGAAGGGGGCTCGCGCAGCGGCCCCCGGGGAAGCATGTGGCCGTTGCCCAGCCCCACCGACTCATCCACGACCACGAAGTCCTCGTCTCGCGCGAGGCGGCGGTGCTGGAACCCATCGTCCAGCAGCACCGTGTCCAGGCTGAACTCGTCCCGCGCACGGTAGGCACTCGCGACTCGGTCCGAGCCCACGAAGAGCCGGACCTGGGGACAGCGACGCGCCAGCAGGAGCGGCTCATCGCCCGCGAGCTCCGACGAAGGAAGCGGCTCCGTCCCGATGAAGGTCAGCTGCTCACGCGAGGCGCGGCCATAACCGCGCGTCAGGATGCCCACCTTCCGGCCCGCTTGGACCAACTGCTCCGCCAGATGGAGCACCGCGGGCGTCTTGCCCGTGCCCCCCACGTTGACGTTGCCCACGGAGATGACCTTGAGCCCCTCCACCCGCTCCGCGCGCAGCAGTCCCGCGTCGAAGAGCGCTCCCCGCACATGCACCGCGGCCGCGTACGTCCACGACAGCAACGTGAGCGGCGACAGCAGGGCGCGGCGGCCCCAGGGCTCCGGCGATGGCGGGTAGAACACCCGCTCGATGGCGGTGGGGGCATCCGGGGACGTCACGGGGTGCGCCTCGCTCGCGCGTAGAGCGCGAGGACCTCCGCGGCAATCTGCTCGTTCGTCGGGTGCCGCACGGGCGCCCGCTGGTCGGACAGCGCCGCGGCGACCACGGCGTCCGGCGTCGGTCTCTCCACCCGCACGTCCGCCAGGTCCGGCAAGGCGCCTTCATCCACCGCCACCACGCGGACGCCACACGCACGGGCCTGGGCCGCCGCGCGGGCGCTCCAGTCATTGCCCAGGCCGAGCAGCCAGACCTCATCCAGCGCTCGCAGCCACCGCGCGAAGGCGTCCCCCTGTTGGTAGCCCGCGAACGTCACGGCATCCGCCAGTCCCAGGTCCTGGACCTGTCTGCGCGTCTGCTCCAGCAGGCCGCCGTCCCCCACGAACACCAAACGCGCCTCGGGCCGCTGCTTCCGATACAGGGCAAAGGCGTCCACCCCCACCGCGTGACGGCGTGAAGGCTGGAACGTGGAGACCATTCCGATGACGGGGGTGCCATCGAGCCCGAGCGCTGCTCGCAGCGACCGTGCGTCCGGCGCCGGCTGGAACCGGGCGTCCACCAGGGCTGGCAGCACCTGGGCCGTCGCGCCCTTCTCCAACAGGCGGGGGAGCAGTGCGCTCGCGGGGACCGTGTAGGCGTCCGCGGCCGGGAGCGAGGAGCGCAATGAGCGCGGGGCGTGCAGCGAGCGCACCAGGATGGCGCCTGAAGGCCGTCCCCACCTGGCCAGCAGGTGGTCATGACTGAAGTGCGAGTGCACCACGTCCACCGTCCGCGCCTTCAAGCGGCGCAGGTCGCGCCACATCCGCCACGGCGGGGACTTCACGGACAGCTCCAAGCCCCCTTCGTCCAGAAGACCGAGCTCCTCGAAGCGCGGAGCCGCGGGCTCCTCGGCCAGCACCTCCTTGCGCCGGCGGTCCACCGCCACCGTGACGTCGTGTCCCGCGGCGCGCTGCGCCTGGGCCAGGAGCGCCACGTTCTCGGCCGGGCCGCTGTAGAAGGGACTCGCGAGCAGGTGGAGGATTCGCATCCGGTCAGCGCTCCACGGTCGCCCGGTACACGTCGGCCAGGGCTCGCGCCTCGTGCTCCACGCCACACCGACGCCGGGCCTCCTCTGCCGCGTTCTGGCCTATCTGCCTGGCGCGCTCGGGCTCTCGCATCAGCATGTCCAGCAGCTCGCGCAGTCCCTGGACGTCTCCGGGTTCGAAGAAGAAGCCCGTGCGGCCGTGCTCGATGAGCGTGTCCAGGTACGGCAGCTTCGAGGCCACCACGCAGCAGCCCGAGGCCATGGCCTCCACGTGCACCAGCGAATAGCCCTCCGCATACGAGGGGTGCACCAGGATGCTCAGCCCCTGATACCAGGGCTCGATGACGGACTGCTCGCCGGGCAACGCGATGCGGTCCTCGATGCCCGCCATCTGCTGATTCAGCCAATCCAGGTCCGGCCCCTTCGCGAGCCCGACCAGCACGGGTTGCCAGTCGGGGTGCGTGGGCAGGAGCGGGCGGATGGCCTGCACGAAGTCCCCCTGCCCCTTCTCCTTCCGGATGCGTCCGATGACGCCGATGCCGTAACGCCCGCCCAGGCCGAGCTTGCGCCACGCCGCGTCCCGGTCCTCGGGCGGGTGGAAGCGCGTCAGGTCGATGCCGTGAGAGACGACCGTGGACGGCAGCGCGATGACGTCCGCGACCTGCTTCGTCAACGAGACGAGCGCATCCGCGCCCCTCGCGATGAAGCGGGTGAAGCCGCTGGGCGTCATCGAGGTGTGCCGGGTGAAGACGAGGCGGACCTCTCGGCCCAGCAGCTTCAGCAGCATGCCCACCAGGAGCTCGTTGTTCCGGTGCGCATGCCACACCACGGGCTCGCGGCGCAGCCGACGGAGCAGCTCCGGCCAGGTGATTCTGGGCAGCCCCTCACTCAAGCCCGAGCCGATGACGCGCGTCTCCGAACCTGAATCCCGGACGAGCGCGGGTACCACCGTCTCCACGTGGCGCGTCACGCCCGTGTAGCGGTGGTGGAAATGCGGATGGACGATGAGCGTCATCGCGGGTCCGGCCTCCCGTGCGGAAACAACGTCGTCATCGCCTCCGCGTTCCTTTCACTGGCGCCCGAAATCCGGCCCACCGTCTCCAGCGCCTGGGCGCCCAGGTTCGCGAGCCGCTCCGGTGACTCGAGCAGCGACACGAGCGCCTGCTCCAAGGCCGCGGCGTCCTGAACCTGGAGCCCACCCTGCCCCGTCAGCAACGCCACGCTGTCCCGGAAGTTGTCCATGTGCGGTCCGTAGAGCACCGGCTTCCCCTGCCCCGCGGGCTCCAGGATGTTCTGCCCGCCGCGCGTCGTGAACGAGCCACCGACGAACACCACCGTCGCCAGCCGGTAGGCCTTCGACAGCTCGCCGATGGTGTCCAGCACCACGACCTGCCCTCGCTCCGGATTGCCCTGCGAGCGCAGCCCCACGCTCAGTCCCGCCTCGCGCGCGAGCGTCACGATTCGCGCCGCCCGGTCCACGTACCTGGGGGCAATCACCAACCGAAGGTCCGGCCACCGCTCGCGCAGTCGCGCGTACACCCCCAGGAGCTGGGCTTCCTCGCCCTCATGGGTGCTTCCGGCAATCCAGACCCGCTCGCCCGGCGTCAGGCCCAGCGCCGTGCGAAGGTTCTCGTCCTCGGGTACCGGGCCCGCGGCGAGCGCATCGAACTTCGTGTTCCCCGTCACCTTCACCCAGTCCGGCCTGGCCCCGAGCTGCCGCGCACGGACGGCTTCGTCCTCCTCGCGCATGAGGAGGAGGTCCAAATCCCGCAGCGGGTTGCCGATGAGGCGGAACAGCGTCTGGTACTTCCCGACGTTCGCGGGCGAAAAGCGCCCGTTCGTCATCACCACTCGCGCCCCACCCCGCTTCGCCGCGCGGATGAGGTTGGGCCAGATTTCGGTGTACTCCAGCACCAGTACGTCCGGGCGGATGGCCCGGACCGCTCGCCGCGTCGCGCCCCAGAGGTCGTAGGGCACGTAGATGACCCCGTCGATGTCGTTGGCCAGCCGGCCCTTCGCCATCGCGTAGCCGCTGTCCGTCATGGTCGACAGCAACAGGCGGCAGCCCGGAAAACGAGCCCGCAGCGGGCCGAACATCGGCGAGAGGGCCAGCAGGTCCCCGGCGCTCGCGCCATGCAGCCAGAGGATGGGCCCGTCCCCGGGAGGCAGGTGGCTGTTCGGGCCATAGAAGCCCAAGCGCTCCATCAGCCCATGGCGCGTCTTCCGGTGCAGTGCGAGCACCGGGAACAGGACTGCGAAGAGCAGGTAGGTGGCGAGGACGTAGAGAACGCGCATGGGCGGCTGGTCGCGCCGTCTATCAGATGCCCGGCCCCGGGGGCAGCACGCGCACGGGGCTGGGCACCAACCAGGGCCGCCATTCCGTCCCGAAGAAGCGCCCGGGCGCCCGCACCCACACTTCCACCTGCGCCACCCCCGGCTCGGTCAGCTCGACGGACCGGCCGTCCGCCCCCAGGCGGGCGCTTCCCCACACCCGCACCTGCACCGACTCCGCGTCGGGATGCCCCGGGAGCCGGACCTTCAGCGTGTCGCCCACATGCGCTTCACGCCGCACACCGTCCAGGCCCTCCAATGCGAAGCCCCCAGGCTCCCCCAGCGCGCGGAAGGCACACAGGGACTGACCACCGCCCAGGGCCCGGCTGACCTGCTCCGCCGCTTCCTTCGCGTCCGGGGGCAACGGGAAGGGCACCTGCTCCGGTGGCAGGTACATGGCCAGGGATTCGAATACGGCTCGGTACGGCGGCAGGCCGTGTGCGTCATGTGCGCAGAACGCCACGCGCGGCCGCTCACTCGACAACGCCAGGAAGCGGGCCGTGGGCTCCGGCTCCGGCACGACGAGCAACATCACGCCATGCATCGGGTTGGTCAGCGAGGCCCCCACCGCGGGCGCCAGGCGGCTCACCGGATTGCTCACCGCGTGCCGGAAGAAGGTGTCCGCCGAGTACAGCTCGAAGCCGGGGACCGCCTTCGCGCTCGCCTCGTCCTTCCAGGGGTTCCGCATCTGGACGGGGTGGGCCAGCACCGCCGTGCCTCCCGCCGCCGCTACGGCGCGCACCGCGTCGCCCGGCGGCATCCACGCGCGCATGCCCTCCAGCGGGCGCGACATGCCGAACGCCACGAGGTGCCCATCCGACGTCGAAATCTCCACGCCGGGCACCAACAGCACGCCCTGGACGTAAGCGGGCGCTCGGAGCGCGAAGTCGTTGTGGTCGGTGAGCACCACGAAGTCCAGGCCCGCCGCCTTCGCCGCCGCCGCCACCGCTTCCGGCGTGCCTCGCCCATCCGAACGCGTGGTGTGGACGTGGAAGGCCCCTCTCGCCCACCGGGGTGCATCGTCCTTCGGGAGCACCACGGGGTACCGCGCCATGGACGCCGAGAGCGCGAAGAAGCCCACGTACGCCAGGACCAGCAGCACCAACCCCAGGACGGCCCGGAGCCCCTTCCCCACCGCTACCCTCAATCCGCTCACGCCGCGCCTCGCTCCGAGGAGCCCTCCGTCTGCATCCTCCACAGCGCCGCATACCGCCCGCCTCGCTGGAGCAACTCCGCGTGCGAGCCACTCTCGACGACGCGCCCCGCCTCCATCACGTTGAGGACGTCCGCGTTCACCACCGTGGACAGCCGGTGCGCAATCACCAGCGCCGTGCGGCCCGGAAGGACCGCCGCCAGCGCCGCCTGCACTTCGCGCTCGCTCTCCGGGTCGAGGCTGCTGGTCGCTTCGTCCAGCACCAGCACGGGGGCCTGCGCCAGCACCGCGCGGGCGATGCACAACCGCTGCCGCTGGCCTCCACTGAGCGACACGCCCCGCTCGCCGATGCGCGTGTCATAGCCTTCGGGCAGTGCCCGGATGAAGCCATCCGCGTGCGCCACCTTCGCCGCGGCCTCCACCTCTTCCCGCGTGGCGTCCGGCCTCGCGTAGCGCAGGTTGTCCAGCACCGTGCCGTGGAACAGCAGCGGCTCCTGCGTCACCAGCGCGAACTGGGCCCGGACACTCGTGGCCGTGTACCGGTCCGCATCCACCCCATCCAGGAGGAGCTGGCCCTTCTGTGGCCGCTCGAAGCGCAGCAGCAGCGATGTCACCGTGCTCTTGCCTCCGCCGCTGCCCCCCACCAGTGCCGTCACCTGCCCCGCCTTCAGCTCCAGCGTCAGGCCGTCCAGCGCGGGCCGGTCTCCATAGGCGAAGCGCACGCCCTCGAACTGGATGCTCCGCGACAGGGTGGGCGCGGGCACCGCGTCCGGCGCGTCCTCCACCGGGTGCTTCATGTCGAGCAGCGCGAAGAGCCGCTCACCCGCCGCGCCCGCCTGCACCGCGAACTGCGTCACCCGGCCCAGGTCCTTCACCGGCTGGTACACCAGGATGACCGCCGTCAGCAGCGAGAGCAGCGCCTCCGGCTCCATCAGCCGCGCGCTCGCCGCATACGCCAGTGCGCCCGCCAAGGCCGCCGCGGCCAGCACCTCCATCAGCCCCGGCACCGCGCCGCGCGCCCACGCCGCGCTCACCACCGCCTTCTCGTGCGCCTTCGCGAAGGCGGAGAAGCGAGCCAGCTCCGCCGCCTGCCCGTTGAAGGCCTGGATGGTGCGCAGACCGCCCAGCCCTTCGTGGAGCTGCCCCGCCAGGTTGCCGAGCTGCGTCTGACCTTCCCGCGTGCGCTTGAGCACCTTGCGCGTCAGCTTCGAGGCTGGCAGCGCCGCCAGCGGAATCACCAGCAACATGAGGCCGCCCAGCATCGGGCTCATCGCCAGTGCCACGCTCGCCAGGATGATGACCTGGAGGCTGTCGCGCAGGTACGAGCCCACCGTGTACATGGCCGCCGCTTCCACGGCGCTGACGTCCGAGGAGAAGCGGCTGAGCAGGTCGCCCATCCGCTCACGCGCGAGCTGGGCGGGCGACAGCGCGGTGAGGCGCTGGAACAGGTCGCGCCGCAGGTCCTTCACCACGCGCTGCGCGAACAGGCCCATGAAGTAGAACTGCGCCAGGTACCCCACGCCCTTCGCCGCGCCGACGATGACCATCACCAGCGGGAAGCCCCACAGGGCCGCCTCGCGGGGCAGGTCCGCCAGCCAGGGCACGCGCTGCGCGCTGGCGAAGCCTTCTTCACCGCCCGACAGCAGGAAGCGCAGCGCCGGGCCCGTGAGGTACGCATACGCGCCTGTCGTCAGCCCCACCGCCGCCATGCCGACGAAGGCCAGCAGGAGCACACCGAAATGCGGGCGCGCATAGCGCAGCAGCCGCCAGAGAACCGTCTGCATCGCTAGCGTCCCACCTTGCGCAACGCCGCCTTCGCGAGCTGGGAGTACGGGTTGTACTCCAGCACCCGCTGCAGCTTCTTCCGCGCCAGGGGCGCGTCTCCCAGGTCCATGTCGATGATGGCCGAGATGATGTGCAACCGCTCCACGTACGGGCCCAGCGACAGCGCCTTCTTCAGCACCTGCTGCGCCTTCTGCGCCCGCACCACCGGCGCCCCCGTGGGCATCCGGTACGTGGCCCAGGCGAGGAAGGGGTAGTACTCCGGCTCGTCCGGATTGAGCGACACCGCTTCCTCGAAGGCCTTCGCCGCCAGCGGGAAGTCGCGGCGCTTCAGGGCGGACTCGCCCCGGCGCAGCGCGATTTCCGCATCCACGACCACCGCCGTGTTCCGCCCCACGTCCATCCGGCTGAAGAGGTACTGGAGGTAGGCCTTGCGCTTCTCCTCCACGCTCAGCACCCGGTACGACGCGGACAGCCGGTCCTGCACCGACTCCAGCAGGTCCTTCAGGTCGGAGATGTCGAACTCGGCGTAGGTGTCCGGGTGAAAGCGCATCGCCGTCTCGTGATAGGCGCGCTCCACCGCCTCCGCGTCCGCCGCGATGTCCAGCCCCAGCCCTCCGAAGTAGCTGCGGGTGATGATGCGCAGCGCTTCCTCACGCAGCGAGGCCGCCGTCTCGGGCGGCAGCGCCTTGCGCTTGCGCGGCGCGATCCGGTCCGGCAGCACCGCCGCGGACAGCACGTCCGTGCCCGTGGCCACGGGCGTCGGGGAGAACGTCACCCCACCCGTCAGCTTCAAGAACCACAGCAGCGAGTACGCCATGCGCAGCTCGCCACGCCCGTGCGCCAGCAGGTCCTTCAGCGCGATGCGGCCGTTGACCTGCATGGCGATCTTCAGGTCGTCCGTGTCCAGCCCCATGGCCTGCAGGTCGCGCCCGAACTCCTGTGAGCGCACCGGGTAGTCACCCATGTGCGCCCGCAGCGCGGCCGCCATCACCTTCATGGTGAAGCAGCGGCGCGCGCCATCCAGCACCGGCGCCAGCGGCGGAACCTCCACCGACGCGACCTCCGACGTGAATTCGTCTCCCGCGTAGAAGGCGTAGCGGCCCTCGCGCATCCCCAGCACCCGCTCCACCCCGTCCCGGTTGTAGTCGCGCAAGAGCTGCAGCAGTTCCTCGCCCGCCGCCTCCACGCCCGCATCCGCGAGCGCCGCGCCGATGCGCAGACCGGAGTCCAGCGCCTCCGTCACCCGCTGCGCCTGCTGCGGGTTGAGCACGTTCCGGGCAAGCAGGTAGCCCGGCAGCGAGTCCGCTTTCGCCGTGGAGTCATAGCTCACGGACCCGCCGCGCAAGAAGTACACGCGCCGGCTCAAGCCCCGGTGCGCCACCACGAGCACACCATCCCGGCGCAGCCGATAGATGGAGTGGAACAGCGCCGGCAGGGGGTGGCCCTTCAGCTCGCCTGAATTGACGGCGGGCCGGGACAACGTGGCCGCCAGCCCGGTGAGTTGCACCGCCTGCGCCGCGCGGACCAGAGACTCCAGCCGGGGCACCAGCTCGCCCGGCTTGAGCGGGTCCGAGACATAGGCGTTCACCTTGAGGTCCAGCACCGAACTCACGCCCCGCGCGCGCCCCAGGTGGCCCTTGTCGATGGCGACAATGGGCACCCTGCCGCCCTGTCCGTGGCCTCGGATGAGATGCACCACGTGTGCGCCTTCCACGCGCGGAAGGTCCACCGACAGCACCACCACGTCCGGGTTGTCCGCCGCGAAGTGCTCCAGCGCCGTCACCGGATCGTTCACCGCGCGAACGGTGTACCCAGCCTGGGAGAGCAGGCCTTTGAGGTGCTCGAGCGTGGGGGGATGGCTCTCGGCGAGCAGAAGCGTCTTCAAGGGGGCCGCAGTCTACACCTTCACCCGCGCCCGCATCAGGTACGATGCGCGACTCTCACATGACGAATCCACCCCGCATCCTCGTCGTCGCCGGCGAGGCGTCAGGCGATACCCACGCCGCCGAGCTCGTCGCCGCCCTCCGGGCCCGCCGCCCCGACCTCACCTTCTTTGGCATGGGCGGTGCCCGCCTGGCCGCCCAGGGAGTGGAGCTGCTCTTCGACGCCCGGGAGGTGTCCGTCATGGGCATCACCGAGGTCCTGCCCCGGATTCCCCGCATCCTTCAAATCCTGAAGGGCCTGGCCGAGGCCGCCGCCGAGCGCAAACCGGACGTCGCCATCCTGGTGGACATCCCTGACTTCAACCTGCGCCTGGCCAAGAAGCTCAAGGCGCTGGGGGTCCCCGTCGCCTACTACGTGTCGCCCATGATCTGGGCCTGGCGCCGGGGTCGGGTGCGCACCATCAAACGGTTGGTGGACCGGATGCTCTGCATCCTCCCGTTCGAGGAGGACTTCTACCGGGAGGCCGGCGTCAGCGCCCGCTACGTCGGCAGCCCGGTGGTGGAGCAGGTTCCCTCGCCGGATACGGCCACGGCCTTCCGCGAGCGGCTGGGGTTGGCGAAGGACGCCCCCACGCTCGCGCTGCTGCCCGGCAGCCGGATGGGCGAAATCCGCCGTCTCCTTCCCGACATGGTGGAGGCGGCGAAACGCCTCTCCGCCGAGCGGCCCGGACTCCAGGTCGTCGTCCCCCTGGCGCCCACCATCGACCGGGAGGAGATCACGTCCCGCTTTGAAGGCAGTGGCGTGACGCCCATCCTGGTGGAGGGCCGGGCACCCGAGGTCGTGGGCGCCAGTGACGCCGCGGTGGTGGCCTCCGGTACCGCCGTCCTGGAAGCCGGGCTGATGCAGCGCCCCCTGGTGGTCGTCTACCGGGTGTCCCTCATCACGTACTGGGTGGGCCGGCTGATGCTGAAGGTGGCATTCGTGTCCCTCATCAACCTGCTGGCGGGCCGACGCGTCGTCCCCGAGCTGCTCCAGGGGGAGATGACGCCCGAGCGCATCGCCGAGGAGGTCCGCCGCGTCTGGATACCCGGTGCTCCCCGGGAGGAGATGCTCCAGGGGTTGGCGGAGATGCGCGGCCGGCTGGGCGAGACGGGCGCGGCCACCCGGGCGGCGGAGTCCGTACTGGAGCTGCTGCCCCCGGGCCGCGTTTAGGGTATGTCGGCCGGGCCATGAACCCAGCCCTGGTCTGCATCCCCACGTACAACGAGCGGGAAAACATCGAGGCCATTGTCCAGGCGGTGCTGGAGGCCGCCCCCCGGGTCGACATCCTCATCGTGGATGACAATTCGCCCGATGGCACGGGGCAGCTCGCGGATGGGCTCGCCGCGCGGGACCCGCGCGTGCGCGTCCTCCACCGCGAGAAGAAGGAGGGCCTGGGCCGCGCCTACCTCGCCGCGTTCCGTTGGGCCCTGGCCGAGCAGTACACGTACATCCTGGAGATGGACGCCGACTTCAGCCACGACCCGCGCTACCTGCCCGGCATCCTGGATGCGGCCGAGGCTGGCGCGGACCTGGTGCTCGGCTCGCGCTACGTCACGGGCGGCGGCACGGTGAACTGGGGCGTGGGGCGGCAGCTCATCAGCCGCGGTGGCAGCCTCTACGCACGGTCGATTCTGGGCGTGGGCATCCAGGACCTCACCGGCGGCTTCAAGTGCTTCCACCGCCGGGTGCTGGAGGCCATCGACCTGGATTCGGTGAAGAGCACCGGTTACGCGTTTCAAATCGAGCTGACCTACCGCACGCTGCGCAAGGGCTTCACCGTGCGCGAGGTGCCCATCGTCTTCGAGGACCGGCGCGTGGGTCACTCCAAGATGAGCAAGAAAATCTTCGCCGAGGCTCTCACCATGGTGTGGAAGCTGCGGCTCACGGTGTAAGTCCAGGCTGTCATGCCGGAATACGCGTCACTGTTCCTCGTCTCGCTGTCGGCCATCTTCTTCGTGGTGGACCCCATTGGCGTCGTCCCGCTGTTCCTGGCGATGACGGCCGGGGACTCGCAGGAGAAGGTGCGCCGCACCGCCATGCGCGCCTGCCTGGTGGCCTGTGGGATGATGCTGTTCTTCGCCCTCTTCGGCGGCGTCATCTTCAAGGTGTTCGGCGTGTCGCTGGGCGCCTTCCGGGTGGCCGGCGGCATCCTGCTGCTCATCACCGCGTTGGACATGCTTCGCGCCCGCCCGGCGGAGACGCGCACCACGCCGTCCGAGGAACAGGAAGGCGTGGTGAAGGAGGACGTGGCCATCGTCCCCCTCGCCATTCCGCTGCTGGCGGGCCCGGGCGCCATCGCCACCGCCATGGTGCTGATGGCCAAGGGCGACACGCTCGTCTCCGCCATCCCCGTGCTGGCCGCCGTCGTGCTGACATTCGTCGCCAGCTACTTCATCCTCCGCGCCTCCGGGCTCATCCAGCGCGTACTGCGCCAGTCCGGCGTGGCCATCGTCGAGCGGGTGATGGGACTCATCCTGGCCGCCATCGCAGTGCAGTTCATCGCGGACGGCGGCAAGGAGCTGTTCAAGTAGGTCCGGGGATGGCCACCCAGTCCGGGCCCCTGCGCTTCAGCAGGCCCTGCGGCTTGCCCTCGAGTGACAGCTCGTCGTGGCTGGCGCGGCGCGCGTCGTACGCGTAGCCGCCCTGGACCTCCTGCAGGTACACCACCACCGCGTCGAGCACGTTCTCCTGCACCACCTTGAAGGTGGCGTCGCCGCAGCTGGGCGCGTCACCGGAGAAGAAGCGCTCCAGCATCGCCTCCTCCGGACGGCGCACGTACACCACCACCGGCGCGGGCTCATCGCGACCGGCCGCGACGACTTCGCGGACGACCTGGGACGGCACCGGCTCCCGCAGCAGCCGGTGCACGAGCTCACACTTCTCCGCCTCCACGCCCTGACGCTCCGCGAGACGCGCCTGATGCGCGCATCCCGTGCTCCCCAGCACCCCCAGCCCGAGCAACGCCCATGCCTTCTGGTGGAATCGGTCCATGCGTCCTTTCCTCTCCCTCGATGACTGCGCTACAGCTTCCGCCACCGCGGAGGGCGAGGCGCGTGCTGAAGCACCGGATCCTCCACTGCGATGATGTATTCCGCGCGGCGGTTGCCCGCCTCCGCTGTCTCGTCGGGCGTCGCGACGGCCGGGGCCTCTTCTCCCAGCCCTTCGTAGTACACGGGCACCCGCAGGCCCTTCTTCCGGAAATAGGCCGCCAGGCTCTTCGCCCGCCGCACCGACAGGTCCAGGTTCTCCGCCGCGGCCCCCACGGTGTCCGTGTGGCCCATCACGTAGAGCCGCAGCGACGCGAAGCGACCGTACTTCGTCAGCGCGTCCACGATGAGGGCGTGGCTCTTGTCCAGCTTGCCCCGCTCCGCCGCCGGAATGTCCGCGCGGCCCGAGGCGAAGTTCACCTCCTCGTGCGGAATGTCCACCTGCCACGGATACAGGTCGACGCCCGTGTAGAACTCCGCCGTGTCGAACGCACGGAGGGAGATCTTCATCACCCGCCCCTCCGCCGCCGGCCACGTCAGCTCCAGGGGCGTCCCTCCCGCCTCCCCCTTGAATGGCACCTCGCCCTCGAAGGCCTTCTTCCCCGTGTCCATCAACACCGTCAGCTCCGCGCGCTTCGCGGGCCGGGACAGGACGAAGCGCAGCCGGCGCGCGGCCACGTCCACGTCCTCCTTGCGCACGTCCAGCTTCAGCGTGCCGTAGAGCTCCGTGTCGAAAGACAACGGCATCACGCCGGATTCCGCATCCGGGAAGCGCACCGTGAGCGCTCCCTCGTAGCGGAAGCGGCCTTCCGGCTGATTCAGCTCGATGCGACGCGTGAGGCCCGGACTCCCGCCTCCCTTCACCTCCACGTCCTGGCCGTCACTGCGCTTCAGCTTCACCTCGAAGCCCGCGATGGGCTCCTCGATGTGGACCAGCAGCGCCGGGAGCTTCTCCCCCAGCACGGCGCGCCCCTCCAGGGAGACTCGAACGGCGTCCGCGAGCACCGGCATCGGCGAAGACAGGACAAAGGCGAGGAGCAGCAGGCGGGCGTTCATGGCGCGGTGTAGGCCTCTGGCGTCACGTGCCGCGACCATCCGCGGCAGGTGTGGGTCGAATCCTCCGCGAGGGTAGGACGAGGTGGCGTGCAGGGAAACGCTCCCCGTGGGGGACGTTGGAGGTGCAACGGTATTCAGTCGCCCCCCGTCGCAGGGGAGCCCGGACAGGGGAACGAGGCCCTGCTGGTCGCAGTCCGTCCCACACCTGAACGGGGAGGCCCCGCTCCGTCACCCGCCGTCGGGCTCAGGGCACGCCGACGATGGTGATGCCCTTGGACTCGGCGCCCGCGAAGAGGGCCGGGGCGTCCAGTATCACCGTGCGCCCCACCTCGAGCGCCAGCACGCGCGCGCCGACCTCCTGCATGACTTCCAGCGTGTGAGGGCCGACGGCCGGCAGGTCGAAGCGGAGGTCCTGCTGCGGCTTGCAGCGCTTCACCACCACGGCGCCTGAATTACCCCCCAGCCTGCCGCCCCGGAGAATGGCCTCGTCCGTGCCCTCCACCGCCTCCAGCGCCAGGACGTGGCCGTTGTGCACCACCACCGTCTGGCCCACGTCCGCCTGGCCCAGCAGGATGGCGACTTCGCGGCCCAGGGCCACGTCCTTCTCCTGAGCCGGGTGCAGCCGAGGCCCGGCGAGGTGGCCCTCCGGACACAGCACCTCCCCCAGGAAGTCCGTGGGGGCGATGATGGTGACGCCTCGCGACTCGAAGTCCGAGGCCACCGCGCGCAGCAACGCATCATCCCGGAAGCTCCGCAGCCGGGCGATGATGCGCACCGCGCCCAGGTCCGGCCGGGCTTCCGCCAGCGCCCGCACGCGGCCGATGCCGCCCGCCATGGCGGCCTGCTTCACGCCCGCTTCCCGGAGGGCCTTCTGGATGCGGTCCACCTGCCCGACGCGCACCCACGTCAGCCGGTCCACCTCCGCGGCCAACGCCGGGTCGGTCTCTCCCCGGTGCGCCACGGCCACGACTTCCAGGCCCTTCTTCCTCGCGGCGCGCGCGAAGAGAAAGGGCAGCCGGCCGTTGCCCGCGATGAGGCCAATCCGATCCACCGCCGATGCCCCTCCGTCGCTCACGGCGTCAGCGCGTGAGGCCGCGCTTGCTCTGCTGGATGAATTGGATGAGGTGGTCCACCTCGGAGTGGCCCGCCAGCTCCGCGCGCAGCCGCACCATGGCCTCCTGGAGCGTCAGCTTCGAGCGGAACAGGATGCGGTGCGCTTCCTTCACCCGCTCGATCTGCTCCTTGGAGAAGCCGCTGCGCTCCAGGCCCACCGTGTTGAGGCCCACCAGCTCCGCCCGGTCTCCCTGGGCGGTGGCATACGGCGGGATGTCCATGGTCACCATGGCGCCGCCGGAGATGAAGGCGTGCTTGCCCAGGCGGGTGAACTGATGCACCGCCGCAAGGCCGCTGATGATGACGTGGTCCTCCATCGTCACGTGGCCCGCGAGCGCGGAGCCATTGCCGATGCGGCAGCCATTGCCCACCACGCAGTCATGCGCGACGTGACAGTTGGCCATGAAGAGGTTGCCACTGCCAACGCGGGTCGCGCCGCCACCACCGGCGGTCCCCTTGTGCAGCGACACGAACTCGCGAATCTGGTTGTCGTCGCCGAGCACCAGCTCCGTGTCCTCGCCCGCGTACTTGAGGTCTTGCGGGTCGGCGCCAACGGAGGCGAACTGGAAGATGCGATTGCGCTCGCCCAGCGTCGTGCGGCCCTCGATGACGACGTGAGGCCCCACGCGGGAGCCCGCACCGATCGTCACCTGGGGACCGATGATGGAATAGGGGCCGACCTCGACGGTTTCGTGAAGGCGGGCGTCGGGATGAACCACCGCGGTGGGATGAACCTGAGCCATGAAGTCTCCTCGTGCTCGCGGGGCGCGAATCAGGATGCCGCGCTCTCAGCCGCGTTGGCGTCCTTGTCCACGACGGTTGCCAGGAACTCGCCTTCGGCGACACGCGCGCCGTCGACCAGCGCCAGGCCCTTCGTCTTCCAGACAGCGCCCTTGTGACGCACCACCTCGATCTCCAACTGGAGTCGATCCCCCGGCAACACCGGCTTGCGGAAGCGCGCGCCGTCCACGCCCATCAGGTACGTGAGCTTGCGCGACGGGTCCATGTTCTCGCTCTTGTAGGCGAGGATGGCCGTCGCCTGCGCCAGCGCCTCCAGGATGAGCACACCCGGCATCACCGGGTGACCGGGGAAGTGCCCATTGAAGAAGGGCTCGTTGATGGTGACGTTCTTGTAAGCCGTCAGCTTCTGGCCCGGGACGATCTCCACCACCCGGTCCACCAGCAGGAACGGGTACCGATGCGGCAGCAGATTGAGAATCTCTCCGATGTCCATCACGGCACCTTTTCCTTCTCCAGCGTCTCCACCCGGCGCCGCAGGGCGCGCACTTCCTTGAGCAGGTCCGCCATCTGGCCCGCCGCGGCGCTTGCCCGCAGCCACTCCCGGTGGGGAACGGCGGGGCTACCGCTCACCACCTGGCCGTCTGGCACGTCGTGCGCGACGCCGGACTGCGCGCCCACCTTGGCCAGGTCACCGACGCGGATGTGCCCCACCACGCCAACCTGCCCCGCGAGCACCACGCCCGTCCCAACCTCCGCCGAGCCAGACACACCGGCCTGAGCGCAGATGAGGGACAGCGGACCCACTCGCACGTTGTGGGCAATCTGCACCAGGTTGTCGAGCTTCGCGCCGCGCCCCACCACCGTCTCGCCCACCGTCGCGCGGTCGATGCAGGTGCACGCCCCCACCTCGACGTCGTCCTCGATGCGGACGATGCCGACCTGGGGAATCTTGAAGTGCTCCGGCCCCGCCTCGCCTTCCGGGTTGAAGGCGAAGCCGAAGCCGTCCGCGCCCACCACGCTGGAGGCGTGGAGGATGACGCGCGCGCCCACGATGCAGCGCTCACGCACCGTGACGTTGGGGTACAGGACGCAGTCCTCCCCCACCTCGGCCTGTTCACCCACGTAGGCGCCCGGGTACAGCACCGTGCGCGCGCCCACCCGCCCGCCCCGGTCCACCGACGCGCCGGGCAGCAGCACGGCCTCCGGATGGACGGTGGCCTCGGGATGGACCCAGGCGCCGGGCCTCACGCCCGCGGCGGGACGCGCGGGCGCGTGGAACAGGCGCAGCAGCTTCGCATACGCCAGATGTGGGTTGGCCACCCGAACCAGCGCCACGCCCTCGCGGGGGGGCACGTCGGCGCCCACCAGCACCGCCGAGGCACGGGTGGCCTCGAACTGGCGCCGGTAGCGCGGGTTTCCGTAGAAAGACACGTCTCCCGGGCCGGCTTCTTCAAGCCCGTTGAGTCCGTGAATGAGCTGTGAGGGGTCACCGAGGAGCTCTCCACCCACGTGGGCGGCGAGTTCCCCGAGCTGGCGGGGCATGGGAGCGGTCTGCACGAGTGGGGAGTGACGGCTACTTCTTCGTCGGGGCGTCCTTCGCCGCCGTCTTCTTCGAGCTGTTGTACGCCCGGATGACTTCGTTGGAGATGTCGTGCTGCGAGCGGGCGTAGACGATGCCGGAGTCGCGGCGCTCGAGGACGAAGCCCAGGTCATCGCGCTCGGCGATGGTGTTGATGATGGAGTCGATCTTGTCGATGATCGGCTTCATCTCCTGCTGCTCCTTGTTGGCGGCCTCGGCGCGGCTCTTCTCCCACTTCTGGGCGAGCAGCATCACCTTGCGCTGGAGCTCGGCTTCCTTCTGGGCCTTGATCTCCGCGCTCATGGCGCTGGCCTGCTTGTCGAGCGTCTCCTTCTCGGCGCGGAGCGCGTTCTGCTCCTTGTCGATTTCCTTCTGGCGGTCGTCGAGCCACTTCTGGAGACGGGACTTGGCGGCCTTTCCGTCATCCACCTCCAGCATGACTTTCTGGAGGTCCACGTAGGCGACCTTCAGCTCGGCGGCCGAGGCGGCCACCGGGAGGGCGAGCGACAGAGCGGCGGCCGTGGCCGCGATGGTGGTGCGAAGCGACATGTTCAGCAACTCCTCAGGAAGGGTACAAGCTCCGACGTACGCCTATCGGGCATCTTCAATTCCCTCCGCCCGTGGGCGCGGACGCCGGACGACGGGCCAAGGGCTTATCAGAAGAAGTTGCCGATAGTGAACTCGAACAGGATGTTGTCGTCCTCCGGCCGCTTGGTGAGCGGGATGCCCCACTCGAAGCGCAGGGGGCCAATGGGCGAGAACCAGCGGAATCCAAAGCCGGCGGCATGGAAGAGGCCGGCCGGCAGCCGGTCCTGACGGTCCTCGAAGAAGCGCTCATTCGCCGCGAAGGCGTTACCCGCGTCGTAGAAGACGACGCCGCGCAGACCGGCCTTCTCGAAGATGGGGAACTCCAGCTCGAAGTTGAAGATGAGCTGCTTGTTACCGCCCACCCGGAAATCCGTGATGGTCGCGTCCGGACTGCCGGAGCGAGGAACCTTCACGGACGGGCTGATGCTGCGCAGGAAGTACCCGCGGACGCTGTTGATGCCGCCCACGTAGTAGAGCTCCGAGATGGGCAGCGGCTTGTTCTGGTCCAGTTGCTGGATGTAGCCAATGGTGGCGTTCGTCTTGAAGACGAAGCCCAGCGGCATGGGGAAGTACAGCCGCGAGTAGGCCGTGTACCGGTTGTAGAGGAACGTACCGCCCAGGAAGTCCGGGGCGAGCTCCACCGAGCCGTAGTGGATGAAGCCACGCGACGGGAACAGGCGGTTGTCGCGCCGGTCGAACGACAGCGACAGGCGGGCCGCGCTGGTCGTTCCGGACAGGAACTGGTTGGCCAGCAGCACCGCGCCCAGGTTCTGCCCGGCCTCCACGTTGACCCACTCACGCGAGTAACCAATGGTTCCCAGCAGGTCGTCGATGAACTGGTAGCCGATGGACACCGTGCCACCGGTCGAATTGCGGATGAAGCCTTCGTAGTCCGCCTGGATGCGGAAGAACTCCGCCGACAGCAGGTAGCGCGTGTCCAGGAAGTACGGGTCGTAGAAGGACAGCTGCACCAGGGAGCGCAGACCGGAGATCTGCGCGGACGCGGAGACGCTCTGGCCCCAGCCCAGGAAGTTATTCTGGGCGATCTGCGCCGTGAAGATGAAGTTCTCCACGTTGGAGAAGCCCAGGCCGACCTGGAACGTACCAGTGGCCTTCTCCTTCACCTCCACCTGGAGGACGATGGTGTCGTCCGCCGAGCCGGGGCGCTGGGTGATTTCCACCGTCTCGAAGAAGCCCAGCGCGGTGACGCGCTCGCGGCTGCGGCGCACGCCGGTGCCGCTGTAGAGCTCCCCTTCGTAGACGCGCAGCTCGCGGCGGATGACCTTGTCACGCGTCTTGCTGTTGCCCACCACGTCGATGCGCTCGATGGTGACCTGGGGCCCCTTCTGCACGTCGAAGGTCAGGTCCACCGTGCGGCTGTCCGCGTTGACGCTGGTGATGGGGTTGATGTTCGCGTAGGCGTAGCCGCGGTCGTAGTAGACGTCCGAGACGGAGAGGATGTCCTGCGACAGCTGCGAGCGGTTGAAGCGCTCGCCGGTGGCGGACTTCATCATCGACGCCATCTGTTCCTTGGTGACGTCGTCGAGCAGGTCCCCGGAGAAGTCGATCTTCCCGATGTCGTACGGCTCGCCCTCCGTCACGCGGAGGGTGATGAAGATGAAGCGCTTGTCCGCGGAGAGCTGGACGGTGGGCTTGTCCACCCGGACGTTGATGAAGCCCTTGTCGTAGTAGGCAATCTGGATGACGGCCAGGTCGCGCTGGAAGGCCTCCTCGCGGTAGGTGCCCTCACCAGTGAAGAAGGAGAGGAACCCGCCCTCGCGGGTGATCATCGTCTCCTTCAGCTCCGCGGCGGACAGCTTCTCCGCCCCGAGAATGGTGATCTGCTTCACCATCACCTTGGCGCGCTCGTTGATGTTGAACACCACATCCACGTTGGCGCCGCCCTCGACGGGCTTGAGCTGGTGGCTGACCTCGGCGAGGAAGTAGCCCTTCTCCACGTACTTCGCCTGGATCTTCTGCACGCTGGAGCGCACCAGCTCCATGTCCAGGATGGTGGAGGGCTTGACGTCAATCTCCTCCTTCAGGTCGTCCTTGCTCAGCTCCTCGTTGCCGACGAGCTGAACGAGCCGGACGGTGGGGCGCTCCTCCACGCGCACCACGTAGGCGACGCCGCGGGCCAGCCGCTGGACGAGCAGCTCCACGTCCTGGAAGTAGCCCAGCGCCCACACCGCCCGGAGGTCCTGGGCGGTGCGCGTGGGGCTCAGTTCGTCGCCCACACGGGTTCGGAGGGCGCGGCGGATGGCTTCGGCCTCGACGCGCCGGTTGCCTTCGACGCGGACCTCCACCACCCGGCGGGCATCCTCCGGCGACACCGGGGCGTCATCGGGGAGCGCGGGCTCGGAGGCCACGTCGGCAGGAGCAGCGGGAGCGGTCACCTCGGGCACGGCAGAAGGCGCGGCGGCGCCCTCATCCTCTTGCGCCAGCACGGAGCCGGGCATGAGGGACCACATGGCGACCGCCAGCAGCGGGAGCAGTGACTTGCGCGACAGAACGAGGTGCCTCAAGGGGAGACCGGCCAGGAAAAGGCGGGGCAATCTACGGGAAGGCCCATCAGGGCCTCAATGCAAAATTGCCAGGACATCACGCCTCCGACACCTCGCCCCCGGCCAACCTGAGGCGGCGGGGCATGGAGCGGGCAAGCGTCTCGTTGTGGGTGACGACCACGGCGGTGATGCCTTGCTCGCGGTTGACCTCCCGAAGGAGCTGGTGGATGCCCTCGCCCGTCGCCGGGTCGAGGTTGCCGGTGGGCTCGTCCGCCAGCAACACCGCGGGCTTGAGCACCAGGGCGCGCGCCAGGGCCACGCGCTGGGCCTCACCACCCGACAGTTCCCCTGGACGGTGGTCCACGCGGTGTCCCAGTCCCACCCGCTCCAGCAGTTCACGGGCATAGGCGTAGGCGGCGGTGCGGTCCTGTCGCCGGATGAGGGCGGGCATGGCGACGTTCTCCAGGGCGGTGAACTCCGGCAAGAGGAAGTGGCTCTGGAAGACGAAGCCGATGGTCTGGTTCCGGAACTCGGCGATCTCCGCGTCGTTCATGGAGAACACCGCGCGGCCCTCGAACATCACCTCGCCGGCGGCCGGGGCATCCAGGGTGCCCAGGACGTGCAGGAAGGTGCTCTTCCCCGCCCCGGACGCGCCCACCAGCGAGACGAGCTCTCCCCGCTGGATGTCCAGCGACACGCCTCGAAGGATGTCGATGCGCTTGCCGTGCAGGAAGTAGCTCTTGAAGACGTTGCGGATGGACAAGAGCGCCATGGCTACTCCGCCTTGAGGCCTTCCACCGGCTCCACACTGCTGGCCTTGAGGGCCGGGTAGATGGAGGCGAGGTAGGTGACGAGCACCGCGATGACGA
This sequence comes from Myxococcus virescens, assembly GCF_900101905.1. NCBI lineage: Bacteria > Pseudomonadati > Myxococcota > Myxococcia > Myxococcales > Myxococcaceae > Myxococcus > Myxococcus virescens. The sequence goes on from NZ_FNAJ01000023.1 coordinate 26,277, forward strand.
CGGCCAGCACGGTCTGCACCGGCTCGACGCGCACCGGCACCGCCGGGATGTAATAGACGTCCGGGTCCAGCTTGATGCCGACCTTCTCGATGAAGACGCACCAGGACAGGCCGGAAATCAGGCCGAGGAAGCCGCCCGCGACGCCAATCTGCAGGCCCTCCGCGAGGAATATCTTCACGATGCCGCCATCGGGGACGCCCAGTGCCTTGAGGACGGAAATCTCCTTCCGCTTCTCCAGCACCAGCATGATGACGGTGGCGACGATGAGGCCCGCGGCCACGATGATGATGATGGAGAGGATGATGCCCATCACCAGCTTCTCCAGGCGCAGCGCGGAGAAGAGGTTCTTGTTCATCTCTCCCCAGTCGCGTGCCCGGTAGGGATAGCCGCCCAGCACCTTCACCACCTGCGAGGCGATGCGCCGCGCATCGTCGATGTCCGCCACCTTCAGCTCGATGCCCGTGGCCCCCTTCACGTCGAAGAAGTCCTGGGCCTCCTTGAGGAGGATGTAGACGAACTTGGAGTCGTACTCGTACATGCCCGAGTAGAAGATGGCCGCCACGCGGAAGGCGCGGCTCTTCGGAATCGGGCCGGACGGCCCCAGCTCGGTGCCCAGCGGGGAGACGACGTTCACCCGGTCTCCCACCACCACGCGCAGCGACGCCGCCAGCTCACGGCCAATGACGATGCCCGGCAGCACCGGCGCCTTCTTGGGCGTCCCGGAGCGGCGGATGATGTCGTCCTCCTCCACCCCGCTCTCCTCCGCGGGCTCCTCGTCCGGCAGGCCGCGGTGGACGATCTTCTCCGGCGTATAGAGGATGTCGAGCGAGCCGCCACCGAGGATGTTCTTGGGCAGGTCCGTCACCTCGCCCACCGTGCCCGGGTCGATGCCCTTGATGATGACGCCGTCCACGTTGCCCTCGGACGCAATCATCACCTGGTTGATGATGAAGGGCGTCTGTCCCACGACGCCGGGCACCTTGCGGACGGACTCCATGACCTTGGCGTACTCGGGTAGGTCGCCCGCGTACTTGGACACCACCGCGTGCGCGTTGGTGCCCAGGATCTTCTGCTGCAGGTCGGCCTCGAAGCCGCTCATCACCGACAGCACGATGATGAGCGCCATCACGCCCACGCCCACGCCGCCCACGGACAGGGCGGTCATCATCATGGTGGGCGACTGCTCCCGAAGCTTGAGGCGGTTGAGGTCGGAGGCGGCCGCCAGCGGGTCCTTCAGGCCCAGCGCGCGGATGCGGGTGCGCTCCACGGCCGCTTCCGCCGAGCGGATGATGAAGTAGATGAGCAGCGGGGGGATGATGCCGAGCATCAGCACCGCCAGCGTCCCCAGCAGCAGCGACGGCCGGAACACCGCCACGTGCCGGCGCGCGACGAAGAGCTCGAACCCCAGCTTCAGGTCCACCCGGCCGCTGCCGGCGGCGATGAAGCCGGTGTTGATGCCCAGCACCAGCGCCAGCACCAGGAAGGTGAAGACGAGCCAGTACCCCAGCTCCGGGCGGCCAATCAGCCCCGCGACGTACGTCACCTCGCGCAGCCGGTAGCCCAGCGCGAGCTGCAGCCCGGGCAGCCGCTCCATCAACGTGAGGACGATGGGGATGGGCAGGCCCAGGTACAGCACGCCGATGGTGGCCTCGGGCAGCGACAGCCGCTGCGCGCGCGACGCGCCGATGAAGCCGGAGATGAAGGCCACCATGCCACCCGCGAGCAGCGCGATGGCGAAGGCCCCGGTGGGCGGCAGCGACAAACCGCCGCTGGCGCCCTTCCCCGCCGAGCCCAGCTCCGCGGCGGACACGCCGCTGGACAGCACCGTCTGCAGGAGGATGAGGACCACCTCCGCCAGCAGCATGCCGCCGCCGTAGGCGCCCAGGGTGCTCCAGTAGAAGTCCCGGTAGCGCGCCAGGCGCGGGTACAGCGTGGCGCCCGCGGCCGGGCTGGGCCCTTCGGTGGGCTCCGGCGCGCGGCGGATGCCGGCGGCGATGAGCGCCCACCCCGCGAGCCAGACGACGGAGCCCGCGACGAGGAGGCCCGTGTTGGGCACCGGCGCGACGGGCTGCTCGGACACGAGCAGCAGCGCGTTGAGGGCCTGGACCAGCCCGCCCCACCCCAGCAGGGACAGCCCCAGGGAGGAGCTGGTCTCCAGCCAGGCTTGAGAGGACGTGAGCGCCACCCCGAGCAGGCTGAAGCCCACCAGGGCGACCAGCGCCCCAATCCAGATGAAGGTCCAGCGATGGACGGTCTGCCGTTCGGCGGAGTGCACGCGGCCTCCTGGCTACTTCGCCAGTGGCTTGAGGAGGGGAAACAGGATGACGTCCCGGATGCTCTGCGAATCCGTGAACAGCATGGCGAGCCGATCAATCCCGATGCCTTCACCGGCGGTGGGCGGCATGCCGTGCTCGAGGGCCCGGATGTAGTCCTCGTCGTAGTCCATCGTCTCCTGCTGGCCCCGCTGCTTCGCGTCCAGCTGAGCCTGGAAGCGACCCTTCTGGTCCAACGGGTCGTTCAGCTCGGAGAAGGCGTTCGCGATTTCGCGGCCCGCCACGTACAGCTCGAAGCGGTCCGTCACGTCCGGGTTCTGGTCATTGCGCCGGGCCAGCGGCGAGACGGCGGTGGGGAAATGGGTGATGAAGGTGGGATGGATGAGCGTGTGCTCGACGTGGTGCTCGAAGAGCGCGCCCACCAGCTCACCGTGATTCATGGTGTCGATGGCCCGCCGCTCGGCCTCCGAGTGGCTCGTCTTGAGCAGTTCGTGGCGCAGCCGGTCCGCGTCCGCCATGTCCTTGTCGGACAGGCCGCTCACCACCTCGCGGATGGCCTCCGTCATGGAGATGCGCTTCCAACCCTTGCCGAAGTCGAGCACGTGGTCGCCGTACTTCACCTTCGTGTCGCCGGTGACGGCCTTGGCGGCCTCCGAAATCATCTCCTCGGAGAGGTCCATCAGGTCCTCGTACGTGGCGTACGCCTGATAGAACTCCAGCATCGTGAACTCGGGGTTGTGCCGGGTGCTGATGCCTTCGTTGCGGAAGTTGCGGTTGACCTCGTAGACGCGCTCCAGGCCGCCCACCACCAGGCGCTTGAGATACAGCTCCGGGGCGATGCGCATGTACAGGTCGATGTCGAGCGCGTTGTGGTGCGTGGTGAAGGGCCGCGCCGCCGCGCCGGACACGAGCGGGTGCATCATCGGCGTTTCGACCTCGACGAAGTCACGCGTGTCGAGGAAGTTTCGGATGAAGCGGATGAGCTTGTTGCGCCGGAGGAAAGTCTGCTTCACGTCCGGGTTGGACACGAGGTCCAGGTACCGCTGACGGTAGCGGACCTCCACGTCCGTCAGGCCGTGCCACTTCTCCGGCAGGGGGCGCAGGGACTTGGTGAGCGGGGTGAACTTCGTGGCGGAGAGCGTGAGCTCGCCCGTCTTCGAACGGAACACCGGACCGGTGGCGGCCAGGAAGTCGCCCAAGTCACAGAGCTTGAAGGTCTCATAGGAGTCCCCCAAGGCGTCCTTCTTCATGTGGACCTGGATTTCGCCCGAGCGGTCGCGCAGCTTGATGAAGGCGGCCTTGCCGAAGGAGCGCATGGCCACGACGCGGCCGGCGACGTCATAGGGCGGAGGCGCGGCCTGCTCGATTTCCTCGGCGGACTGAGCGGCGTGCTTCTCGTGGATTTCGGCGGCCTGGTGCTGGGGACGGTAGCCGTTGCCGTACGGATTGAAGCCGGCCTCGCGCCACTTCGCGGCTTTCTCCAGCCGCTGGTCGTAGATTTCCTGTTCCTTCGTCCCGAGGTCGCCCTCGCCCGCACTCTTCTCGCTCTTGTTTTCGGTCTCGGCCATGACGCGCTTTCCCAAAGGCGCGGCACCGTAGCCAAGCCTCCCCCGGGAAGCAACGCAACACAGCGGATGGCCGCTCAGGGAGCGACCATCACCAGGAAGGCGGCCACGGCGGCCGCCAGCAGCAGCGGGATGAGGACCTCCACCGGGAGCCGGTGGTTCATATGCAGGGTGTGGAGGCCCCGCAGACCGAAGCGGCGCTTGCGGCGCACCCGGTTCATCACCAGGGAGGCGAGCGCGGGTGGGGCCTTCTCACGCTCCACGCGCTGGAGCCGCTGCACCGTGCTGGAATAGCGCTGCCAGCCCTGGCGGCAGTCGTCGCAGCCGTCCAGGTGGGTGCGAACCTCCTGCGCCTTGGGGGCGGGAAGCTCGTCGTCGGCGAGCGCGAGGAACAGGGCCCTCGCCTCGCGATGGTTCATCCGCGGTTCCACGTCCCGCAGTCTGCGATGAATGCCGTTCATGGCTCAAGCCGCCCCAGGAGGTCCGCCAGCTTTTCCCGGGCCCGGTGGAGCCGGCTCTTCACCGTGCCCTCCGGAAGCTCGGTGATGTCGATGATTTCGTCGTAGCTGAGGCCTTCGATGTCGCGCAGCGCCACCAGCATGCGCGCGTCCGGCTCCAGTTGGGAGATGGCCCACTGCACCCGGGCGCGCTCACGCGCGGATTCCAGGGCCGCATCCGGGCCGGGCGCGGTGCCCCCGCCTTCGGAGAGCAGGGCCGCGGCCTCGTCGAACACTTCGGAGCGGCCCCGACCCCGGCGCTTCAGGTACTTGAGCCGGTTGATGCAGTGGTTGCGGGTGATGCGGAACAGCCAGGTGGACAGCTTCGAGTCCTCGCGGAAGCGGCGGACGTTCTGGTGCACGCTGACGAAGATTTCCTGCACCAGGTCGTGAGCTTCCTCACGATCTCCCACCATGCGGACGCAGAAGTCGTAGAGCCGGTCCTGGTGGGTGCGCACCAGCAGCTCGAAGGCGTCCGGCTCACCCCGGCGCAGGCGGGCCAGCAGCGCCGCGTCCTGGCGGCGCGACTCGGACGCGTCCGCGGCGGCCTCTTCCTGTCCGATTTCGAGCACGCCGCCCGATGACACCCGTGTCCTCCCGCGACAGCCCCTCCGCAGGAGGTGCCACCGTCCCTCAGCCTACCTTGGTCCCCTGCCCCGCGGCCCTCCGACAGCAGGGCCGCGGAAAAGGTTCCGGGCGAAGGCGAGGAAACAGTGAGGCGCGGCGCCTAGTCCGCGCCCGCACTGCGGTTGGGGTTCTTCACGCCCAGCAACTGGGCGGTGACGAACTCCTCCAGGTCCCCATCCAGCACGGCGTCCACGTTGCCCGTCTCGATGCCGGTGCGCAGGTCCTTGACCATGCGGTACGGCGCCATGACGTAGGAGCGGATCTGCGAGCCGAAGGAGATGTCCTTCTTCTGCGCCTCGGCGGCGTCGCGCGCGGCCTCGCGCTTCTTCATCTCCAGTTCGTACAGGCGACCCCGCAGAATCTTGAAGGCCATGTCCTTGTTGGCCGACTGCGAACGCTCCGTTTGGCAGGTGATGATGATGCCGGTGGGCAGGTGGCGCAGCTGCGCGGTGGATGACGTCTTGTTCACCTTCTGGCCGCCCGCGCCGCCGCCGCGGATGAACTTCAAGTCGATGTCCTTCTCCGGGATGTCGATCTGGATGGTGTCATCCACCTCCGGATAGACGTCCACGGACGCGAAGGCCGTCTGCCGGCGCGCGTTGGCGTCGAAGGGCGAAATCCGCACCAGCCGGTGCACGCCCACTTCCGCCTTCAGGTAGCCGTAGGCGAAGTCACCTTCGATGCGCAGGGAGACGTTCTTGAAGCCCGCCTCTTCCCCCGGCACCTCGTCGTTGATTTCGACCTTCCAGCCCTTGTTCTCGCAGTAGCGGGTGTACATGCGCAGGAGCATGGCCGCCCAGTCCATGGAGTCCGTGCCACCGGCGCCGGCGTTGATGTCCATGAAGCAGCTGCTGCGGTCCTGCTCGCCGGACAGCATGCGCGCCAGCTCCAGCTTGGCGACGTCGCCCTCCAGCCCCGTGAGGGAGCCTTCCGCTTCCTGGGTGGTGGCCTCGTCGTTGGCCTCGGCGGCCAGCTCGAAGAGCACCTGCGCGTCATCCAGGCCGCGCATCACCTTGTCGTAGGCGCCGACGCTGGCCTCCAGCGTGGACTTCTCCTTCAAGAGCGCCTGCGCCTTGGTGTTGTCGTCCCAGAAGGTGGGCAGCGTGGAGTCGCGTTCAATCAGCGCGATGCGGGACCGCTTGCGGTCGAGGTCAAAGATGCCCCCGGAGCGCCAACACACGCTCCCTGAGGCCGTTGATCTTCTCCATCGAATCGTTCGCCATGGCTTCTTTCCGTATCCTCTAGGGAGTCTTCAGCGATGCGACGGCATCCCGCCGTCCGGCTGACGCGCGGTCCGCCCTGGGGAGGCGCGCCAGTACTCGATCCAGACCGAATGCGCCCGCCATGCCCAGGGAGATGGGCAGGATGAGCGCGATGAGCCGCCAGTTGTCCTGGTCGAAGGGCGGCAACACCTTGAGCACCACGCCCAGCACACCCAGGACGGCCAGCAGCGTCCACACCTTGAACAGGCGCGTGCGAGCCTTCTGGCTGCCCCACGTCAGCGCCACGCCGAAGGGCAGCGCCAACAGCGTCAGCGGGTTGGCCAGGAAAAGATTCTCATTGCGGTACGTCACCGTGTGGTCCGTCACCAACCCCATGATGAACAGCGCGGTGCCCGGCAACCCGAGCGCCAGCCCCACCACGGCGTTCTCCAGCCCGAGCAGCAGGCGGGCCACGCGGCTGCCCCGCTGGCGCTCCCACACCGCCAGCCCGACCGCCAGGCCGCCCAGGGCCAGGCCCAACGCGAGAAGCCACGGGCCCCACGGGGGAGGCTCCGCCGGCGGACGCCGACGCGTGGAGGATTCGTAGTAGTTCCAGCTCTTCGCCGCGAGCGACGCCGTTTGCCCGTCCGCCCCCTTCACCTGGAGCGCCGCGACCTGGGCCTCCAGCTCATCCGGCAGGAAGGCCTCCTCCCACTTCGTGATGGGACGGTCGATCTCGTCGTTCATCATGAAGTCGAGCAGCACGCTCATGGGCGCGTTCACCGCGGTGTAGCGACGGGTGTGCTCGCGCAGCGTCATCCGCCCGGGTGCCCGGTCCGCCTCGCGGAGCTGGCCGCCCGTGGCCACGTCAATCATGTCCCGCAGCCGCGTGACGCAGTTGTCGTTGTAGTGGTGGTACAGGTACTCGCGGTTCTCCGGCAGCACGTTCTCCGCCAGCCGCTTCGCCACGACGACGCGCTGCTCGGGCGTGAGGTTGAGTTCCTGCACGCGGACGTCGCGGTCCTCGGCCTGGTAGTAGCGGAAGGTGCCACCCACTGACGACTGGCCCACCCAGAACTCCAGCCGGCCCATGGCGAAGCGCGCGAGCATGGCCTCGTCGAAGGAGAACATGCCGTAGTTGTAGAGGCGCGACATCTGCCGCCGCCGGTCCTCCACCACCAGCGAGCCGTGGCCCCACCAGGACGGCACGTCATCCCCGGGACTGAACGTCACCAGGAGGATGGCCAGGTCCTCGCCCTGGCTTTCTCCCGTGCCCCACGGCGGCATGGAGGCCGCGCGCGCGGGCGCCGCCAGGAGCAGCAGGCCGAGCAGGCAGGAGGCGATGAGTGATGGGCGGAGCATGGCTTGGTCCAACACGCGGGAGGCCGCCTACCTATCACGCACGCCGCCCGGCTCAACGGGATGGATACTGGATTGTCCAGCGGGGAGCCGGCGGAGGGCCTACATGAGGCTGCGAGCGCGACGGGCCTTGGCATCCACCTGGAGCGAGTCCGCCACCATGCCCCGCTCGCCCAGGAGCTGTTCCTCCAGGGCCGCCATGCGCTTGGCGTCCCGGGGGCGCTCGTGGTCGTGCCCCAGCAGGTGGAGCAGGCCATGCGCCAGGTAGCGCGCCATCTCCGCCTCCAGCGTGCGGCCATACTCCTTGGCCTGCCGCTTCGCCGTGTCCAGGGAGATGACCACGTCCCCCAGCGGGCGCGGTCCAGGTGTGCCCTTGGGCAGGTCGCCCGCGGGGAAGCTCAGCACGTCCGTCGCCTTGTCCTTCTGGCGCCAGGTGCGGTTGAGCCGGCGGATGGCCCGGTCGTCCACCAGGGACAGGGACAGCTCCACGCCGGACAGCTCGAGCTGCACCAGGTACGCCCTGGCCCAGGTGGTCAGCAGGCGCGCGAAGTCCCGGCCCTGGCCATGCGCCACCTGGATGGTGACGTGGTTTTCCTGCACGCGGGGCTTGGGCGTCTCCATGTGCGCCAGCTCCGGGCGGAACGCAGGCGCGCACACCGACCAGTAGTCACACGCCCCCTGGCCGTCGTTGCGGTACACCACGCGCTTGCCGCGCGGCACCAGTCCGACCTCGCCCGCGGAGATGCGCTCGCGGCGCCCCTCCACCACGATGGTCAGCTCGCCCGTGAGGACGATGACGACCTCGTCGAATTCGGGGCGCTGCGCGGGCTCGGACCACCCGGGGGGCGCCAGCATCCGCGCGACGGACGCGGAGTCCGTGCTGGTGGTGGCCGCGCCCACGAACTCCTCGATGCGCTTGCCATCGTCACGGGGAATCAGCTTCCCCTTGCGCAATCTCACGCCATTGCCCCTTCGTGCTGCGCTCATGCGCCCCCCGCGGTCCGCGCCTTGTCCTTGCCGTCCTTGCCTTCCGCGGGCCGATGCACCGCGCCCGCCACCACCAACGGCGGCGCCTTGCCCCCCCCCACGGCGCCCGCCGGGTAGGCCGGACGCGTGTGGTAGATGCCCTCGAGCGTGTGCAGGAAGGACTGCGAGATGAGGTTGAGGTCCTTCAGCGTCAGGTCACACTCGTCGAGCTGACCCTCGGAGAAGATGAGGTTGATGATCTTCTGCACCTGCGCGAGGAGCTTGGGCGTGGTGGGGTCCGCCATGGAGCGAGTGGAGGCCTCCACCGCGTCGGCTATCATCACCAGCGCCGCCTCGCGGAACTGCGGCTTCGGCCCCGGGTAGCGGTAGATGCTCTCGTCGATGGGCGGAGCACCTTCCTTGCCCTCCTGCTCCTTCAAGGCCTTGTGGTAGAAGTAGCCCACCGTGCGCGTGCCGTGGTGCTGCGGAATCGCATCCGCCACCAGCTTGGGCAGCCGGTACTGACGGGCCATCTCCAGGCCCTCCGTCACGTGGCGCTTGATGATGACCGCGCTCATCGCCGGCGCGAGCGCGTCATGGCGGTTCTCCCCCTTCTGGTTCTCCCCGAAGTAGAGCGGATTCCGGCCCTTGCCGATGTCGTGGTAGTACGCACACGAGCGCGCCAGCAGCGGGTTGGCCCCAATCGTCTCCGCCGCGTTCTCCACCAACGAGCCGATGATGATGGAGTGGTGGTACGTGCCGGGCGCCTGGACGATGAGCTCCTTGAGCGCCGGGTGGTTCAGGTTGGCCAGCTCCAGCAGCTTGATGTCCGACGCGTAGCCGAAGGTGGCCTCGATGAGCGGCGTGAGCGCCATCACCATCACTGGCACCGCCAGCGAGGAGCCCGCGAAGGCGCTCACCGCGGTGATGAGGGTATCGGCCGACAGGCCCTTGCCTTCCACGAGGAAGAGGAAGAGCACCGCCACCAGGTTCACCGCGCCCGTCACCAGACCCGCGCGGAAGATGCCCACGCGGTCCTTCGCCTTCACGATGCGGTCGGCCGCCACCAGCGACCCCACCAGCGTGAAGACGCCGAAGGCCAGCGAGTTGCCCAGCATCACTCCGGTGAGACAGGCGAAGACGAGCGCGAAGAAGAGCGCCAGCTCCTGCGTGAGGATGAAGCGCACCAGCATGGCGCCCGCCGCCACCGGGAAGGCGTAATAGAAGGCCTCGATGGGCAGCGCGGTGTAGCGGTCCTGCACCGCGTCCGCGATGGACACCCAGATTTGCAGCAGGCCCAACAGGCCCAGCAGCAGCAGGCCCAACAGCACGCCGTCCTTGCGCGTGGGACGGAAGCGCCGGAACGCTGCGCGGCAGAAGAAGTACGTCGAGACGATGAGAAGGCCCACCAGGCCCGTGCCGCCCACCTGGAGCTGGACCAGGTCCAGCCGGTCCGTCTCCGCGCGCATGCCGCGCAGGATGACCAGGTGCGACTCATTGACCAGCTCACCGTCGCCAATGACGCGCTGGCCCTTCTTGATGGAGATGACGGCGTCCTTCACCGCCTGGGCCGCCTGGTTCCGGCGCGCGTCCGACTCCGCGATGTTGATGGTGAGGTTCGGCCGAACCAGCCGCTGGGCCAGCCGGAGGATGGCGCGGCGCTGAACGCCCGGCGCGTCCGGCATCAGGTTGCCGGGCACCGAGGCGAAGCGCTCCATCTCCTGGTGCGCCTCGGGGACGTCCACCACCTGGGTGGAGCCCCCCGACAGGGACTCCTCGGCCTTGTTCACCACGTCGCGGACGGTGAGGCCCTGATGCGCCTCCCGCGCCAGCTCCTCCCGAGAGCCCGCCACATGGACCGCGCCGCGCTCGGAGCGATACGCCCGCTCCAGCACCAGCAGCGTGGCCGTCTCCGCCTCCTGCGAGAAGCGGGTGGCATAGAGCGCCTGGAAGTCCTCGGCCTCCAGCACGGCGTCGCGCTTGCCGAAGAAGCGCTCCTGGAGCTCCGCCCGCATCTTCTCGCGGGTGCTGCGCTCCAGCTCCAGCATCTCCGGGGACGCGGCGGGCTTGCGCCGGCGGGGCGTTTCGCGCTCCTCGGGTTCCGAATCGGACTGCGCCTCCGCGAGCTCGTCCAGATGCAGCCGCATGGACGCGAAGGCGGAGCTCACCGTCGACCGCAGCTGCCCCAGGACGGCGGGGTTCAGGTCGTACACCGGCTTGACGGCCGCGCGCGCGTCCTGGCGCCGCTGCTGCGTCATGGCGCGGTGGACGACCTCGTAGTCCCGCGCAGCCTTGAAGCCGGCGGGCGAGCTGGCTCGGAACGGCTTGCCGAGGTTCTCCTCCGCCAGCGCCGGAATCTGCTGGCTGTAGAGACCCGGTGAGATGACGAATCCCGCGCCAATGGAGACGGCGAGCAGGAGAAGGACCTGGATGGCGCGCCGCCCCCAGACGCCGTTGTCCAGTCCGAGGCGTTCGGCGAGCGCGTCCAGTGGACTGCGCCCGGGGGGCTGCGTTTCCGGTTCGGCCATGGGGGTCCTCACCCTAGATAAGGCGTCGCGGATCCTTCAAGGACGCAGCGCCTGGGAATATTCGCAAGGGTGGGATGGAGTACGCCCGCCCGGCAGGGTACGCGCGGGTGGGCGCAGGTAGGTATCGGCACCGTTATTCGACGGCAACGGGCTCGGCGGCGGTGGCCGGCGCCGCGGTGGGGGCCTGGGCGGCAGCGGTTGCTGCTTCCCGAGCCGCCTGGGCTTCGCGCTGGGCGACGTCCGCCCGGTCGTAGGCGCGGATGACTTCCTGGACCAAGGGGTGGCGAACGACGTCCACCTCCGAGAACTCCGCGAAGTGGATGCCGTCGATGTTCTTCAGCACCGCGCGCGCATGGTTCAACCCGGACATCTTCCCCGTAGGCAGGTCCACCTGCGTCACGTCACCGGTGATGACGGCCTTGCTGTTGTAGCCCAGGCGCGTGAGGAACATCTTCATCTGTTCCACGGTGGTGTTCTGGGCTTCGTCCAGGATGACGAACGCGTCGTTGAGCGTGCGGCCACGCATGAAGGCCAGCGGGGCCACTTCCACCACGCCTTGCTCCAGCAGGTGCGCGGCGCGCTCGGCCGCCATCATGTCGTGCAGCGCGTCGTAGAGCGGCCGCAGGTAGGGATTCACCTTCTCCTGCAGGTCTCCTGGCAGGAAGCCCAGCTTCTCACCCGCCTCCACCGCGGGGCGCGCCAGGATGATGCGCTTGACCTTGCGCTCCTGGAGGAAGGCGACCGCCATGGCCATGGCGAGGTACGTCTTGCCCGTGCCCGCGGGGCCGATGCCGAAGACGATGTCGTGGGAGCGGATGGCGTCCACGTAGCGCTTCTGGTTGATGCTCTTGGGGGAGATCTGCCGGTTGCCGGAGCTCTTGAGCACCGGGCCCAGCATGACTTCCTGCAGGGACTCCGCGCCGCGGCCGAGCACCTTGATGCCCTGCTCCACGTCCTCCCGATAGACGGGACGGCCGGCGCGGATCATCTCCTCCAGGTTCTCCAGGAGGCGGACGGAGAAGGCGACGGCATCGGACGGGCCGGAGAGATGGAACTCGGTGCCGCGTTGTCCCACCCGGACTCCGAGGCGCCGCTCCATCAACTTGAGGTTTTCGTTCTGGTTGCCGCAGAGGGCCAGGGCGGTCGCGTTGTCACGAACGTCCACCTTGGCGGAGGCGGTAAGCACTTCGGGCGCTTCCAACGTGGCGGGATTTCGCAATGCGGATTCTTCCTCGGTCTATGTCGCTACGGCTGACACCAACGTAACGCCGCCCCCAGGGCCGCGAAAGACGACTTTGTGTCAGGACTAGCGCAAGGGTGGCAGGAGAATGAACTGCCGAGCGGCCAACCGCCGGTAATAGTACTCTTCCCGCCACGGGTATTTCAGTTCGCCCGGTTTCAACAGTCCAGCCTGCACCAAAGAATCCAGACGTTCGGGCAGTTCACCGCGTTCCAGGCGAAACACCTCGAGCGCGGCCTCGATGCGGACGCGCTGGGCCTGGGAAACATGACGTTGGGCCGCTGAGTCCGCAAATACCGCGGGAACGCCCGCTTCGGGGTCCGGGCGCACGGCCCGGGGAACCACCAGCACTACTGCCGCCAGCACCCCCACGGTGGCGACGAGGCGCCCCAGCGGCCCCGCCACGCGAGCAAGCAGGCGCTGGTCACCAGGAACGGGGGCCGGGGCGCCCTCCGGGAGTATCGGCCGGACGTACTCGCCCTTCACCAGGTTGTAGAGCGCCTTGCAGGTCTCGAACTCGCCCAGGCAGGAGATGTCCACCAGCTTGCGCAAATCCCTCCCGGGCGAGAGCTCATCGTAGATGCGCCGCTCCGAGGGACCGATGGCGCCCAGCTCCCCACCCTCTTCTCCGCGCGGCTGAGGCAGGGCCTTGATGCGCTCGAAGACCAGGTCGTCGCGGTGGATTTTCTGCCGGATGACCGGCCACTCATCCACCATCCGGAAGCCCTCCATGAGCACCGTCTCGGCGCGCAACGGATGGATGGCTTCCGCGTCCGGCTCCACCGGCTCCTGGATGAATTCGTAGGTGCCCGACTTCCAGGTGAAGAGACGGTAGAGGGTCTCCGTGGCCTGAAGCTGCATCATCGCCTGGAAGCGCTCGGCGGTGAGGGCCTGACTGGAGACGAGCACGTCCCCCAGCCGCTTGAGCGTGCGGCGCTGCGTCTCCAGGGCCGCCTCGAGCTGCGTCTCGGTGATGAGCTCCGAGCGCACCAGCATGGCGCCGATGAGCTCCTTGCGCTTCCGGGTGACGCTCTCCGCCTTGATGATGTGGCCATCGTTGAAGCCGATGCGCACTTCCTGGTCCTTGGCGCGGACGTGGAGCGTGCCCGTCTTCTGCTGCTGCCCGATGAGCTGCAGGATGTCGCCAATACCAAAGTCCTTCAGGGTGCCTTGCAGGGACATCGCCGTTCACTCCCCCCGCCGCAGTCGGCGCAGACCGCGCAACGACAGCAGGTGGACACCCAGCAGCAGCAACGCCGCGGGCGCGAGCTTGAGGTAGAGGGGGGCTTCACCGTAGGGCCCTCGCACCAGGCCCTGGTGCAGGAGCACCGCGGCCAGCGCGAAGAGGAAACCGAACGCATACAGCGCGCCGCGGACCGGCACCCCCGAGGCCACGTGCCCCGCGCCGGATAGCACCGCGCCCAGGGCGTACGCCACGCGGCCCGTCCAGGCCTGATGCCGGTCCACCTGGAGCTGCTTGCGCGCCCTGAGTTGCTGCGGCACCAGCCCCCGGCGGGAGAAGACGTTGACGCACTGGCCACATTGCTTGCTGCCGATGCCCAGCTCCGGGTCGCAGCGCACGCACACCGCGCGGCCACAGCGCTCACACACCTTGGCCGCCTTCAAGCGGTCCCCCGAGAAGCCCCACAGGGCCAGCAGCACCGCCAGCGCCGCGGCCCCCGCGGAGGCCATGGGCCCAGGTGGAAGCCCCGGGAGCAGCCAGCGCGACACCTGCGTCTCCACCTGGCGCCCCGCCCCCGTGCCATCCGCGAGCGGAAGCCAGTCGGACTCCCCCAGCTGCGGGGCCAGCAGCAGCAGGTTGAGGAGCAGCCGGTCCTCCGGCGGCGGGTCCCGGACCAGCAGCGTTCCATCCAGCGCCTGCGCCGAGGCCATGGCCGTGGCGGCGCGATCCAGCTCCTTGCCGACCTCCGAGTCCGGCAGCGTCTTCGCCCTGCGGCGGACCACCTGCGCCAGGTTGTAGTGCGGAGCCGCCAGGTCCGGCGCCGACTGCGAGGCCTGCACGTAGAGCAGCGCCGCACCCTCCGGGTCTCCCAGCGCGACCAGGGTGTTGCCAAAGCGCGTGAGCAGGCGCGCATCCGAGCTCTTCAGCGCCGAAGCGGCCTTGAAGTGCGTCCTCGCCTCTTCCAGCAAGCCGCGCCGGGATTCGAAGTACGCCAGCGACAGCACCTCCGCGAACGTCGCCGAGCGGGACTCCATCCGCGCCAGCACGCGCGCCCGCGCCTCCTCGGCGGACAGGCCGCCCCGCTCCAGGAGGTACACGTCCTCGGCCGGCGTGCCCGCGAACGCCGTGACGCGCGCGAGTTGCCCCGCCGCCAGCGGCAAGAGCCCCACGCCCGCCACCAGCACCGCCGCCACGACCCGCTCCTTGCGCGAGAGATAGAGGGACACGGTGGCCAGCATCACCAGCAGCGCGGGCAGCACGCCCAGCCCCAGCACCCACGGCAGGCTCAAGAGCAGCAGCCCCAGGACCAGGGACTGCCACCGGGAGACGACTCGCGGCAGCAGATGGTGGAAGTCATGCAGCGCGTAACGGAGCTTCCGTAGGAAGAACAAGCCCATCAGCAGCACCGCCGTGGCCCCCCAGGTCAGCAGCACCAGGGCGCCCAGGTCCGCCAACGCGGGCCGACGATAGCGGGCATCCTGCGCCAGTGTCGCCAGTGCCTGCCGCACCTGTCCCAACGTGCGGGACACGTCGCCCGGCTTCTCCAAGGCGTAGAGCTCCGCGAGTTCGAAGCGCGCGTAGGGAAGCCCCGGCGACAGCTCGACCGCCACCTCCGCCAGCCGCACCGCGCCGGCCATGTCCCCCGCGCGGCGACGCACGGCCGCCTCGCGGAGGAAGCCCACGCTCAGGGGCTCCAGGTCCGTGGCGGCCAGTTCGACGCGCAACGTCCGCAGTTCCTTGAGGGCCGCCGCGGCGGCGTCCCGATCATTCGTCGCGCGGGCCTGCCGCCACCGGTTCCAGAGGGCCTCCAGGTCCGCATCTGTCACCCGCGGCGCCAGCACCGGGCTCAGCGTCACCGGCCTGGGGGTGATGACCGTGGGTTCATCGACCGGCGGAGGACTGGCCGCCGCGGGAGTCCGGCCATTGGCGGGAGCCGATTCGGCGGCCCTGACATTGCGCGCGGGCGCCCTGGGCGCTTCGTCGGCGTCCTCGGAGGAGGCATCCTCCGCGGCGGGGGCGTCTTCTTCCGGCACGTCCTCCGCGTAGGCGGCGTCATCCACCGGATCCATGGACTCATCCCGCAGGTCGGGCTCCATGGGGCCCGGATCCACCTCGGGAAGGCGCGTGGGGGCTTCCAGCTGCGCGGACGCCACGACGGGCACCAGAAGCGTGAAGCCACTGAGAAGGAGGGCAAGAAGCGGCAGGCGGATCATCCAGAGGGTGGATTGTAGGCGACCCAGGGCCAACCGCGAAAACGAACGCCAGCCCGGCCGCCCACCTGCCGCGTTTGCCGGACAGCACCCGACCCGTGCGTGCTACAGGAACGTGCATGGCGGACACGACGCTGAACCCCGGGGCGGAGCTGGAGCGACTGGTCGACATCATGCGGAAGCTGCGCGCTGAAGGCGGCTGCCCGTGGGATCGCGAACAGGACCTGCGCTCGCTGCGGCCCTACCTCCTGGAAGAGGCCTTCGAGGTCCTGGAGGAGATGGACCGGGTCGCCTACGGCGGCTCCTGGCGGACCTTCTGTGAAGAACTGGGAGACCTGCTTTTCCAGATTATCTTCCACGCCCAGCTCGCCTCGGAGCTTGGGGAGTTCTCCCTGGCCGACGTGGCGAAGGCCATTGGTGACAAGCTGGTCAGCCGGCATCCCCATGTCTTCGGCGACGGCCAACGCATGGAAGGCGCCGAGCAGGTCCTGGACAACTGGGCCAAGCTGAAGGCCGCGGAGAAGAAGCGCAAGACGGGCCGGGAGGGCTCGGTGCTGGACGGCGTCCCCGTCGCCGCCCCGGCGCTGATGCGCGCCGAGCGACTCACGGAGAAGGCCAGCCGCATCGGCTTCGACTGGCCGGACGTCGCCAGCGTGCGCGCCAAGCTGACGGAGGAGATGGGGGAGCTGGACGAGGCCATCGCCGCGAATGATCGGGATGCCATCGAGCACGAGCTGGGGGACGTGCTGTTCTCGCTCGCCAACCTCGCGCGCTTCGTAGGAGCCCCCGCCGAGGACGCGCTGCGGATGGCCATCCGCCGCTTCACCGCCCGCTTCCAGCACATCGAGTCCGCCCTCCGCGCCGAGGGTGTCGCCCTGGGGGATGCCACCCTGGAGCACATGGAGCGCCACTGGCAGGAGGCCAAGGCGCGAGAAAAGGCCCTGCCGTCTCCGACCTGGGTCCCTCGCGCGCCCGTCACCACGCTGCGGCTGGGCGTGGCGGATCTTCCCGCGCAGCGCGCCTTCTGGGATGCCCTGGCGCCCCGGCTGGGGTGGATCACCCGACGGGCTCCGGCGGCGGATCAGGCCCTCTATGAGGACGGGGGCATCCTGATCGCCTTCGAAGCCGCCGGGACGCCCACGACGGGCTTGCGGCTGGCCCTGACGGCCCCCTCCCCGGCGGCTGTGGAGCGGCTCCCCGGCATCCTCGCGGAGATTCCGGGGAGCCGGCTGATCCAGCACCAGGCCGGCCGGCTCACCTTTCAAGATCCCGCAGGGCTGGTGTGGGAATATACGACTTCGGTAGAGTGATTTTCCTCGCAGGTGCCCTCGGCGGGGCGTCCAGAGCCCGGAAATCCCGGCTGGAGGCCCACACCCGCCTTGACGCCTGCGAGGCGTCGCAGTAAGGACGGCCCCTCTTTTTAGCCTGCCATTACCGCTGGAGATTTCTCTTGGCCAACACCAAGTCCGCAGAGAAGCGTCACCGTCAGTCCCTGAAGCGCCGTGCGCGCAACATCACCGTGCGCGGTGAGGTGAAGACCGCCGTCAAGTCCGCCCGCGAGGCGCTCGGCAGCAAGGATGGGGCGAAGATGACGGACGCCATCAAGTCGGCCGCCAAGGCGCTGAACAAGGCCGCCACCAAGGGCGTGCTGCACAAGCGCACCGCTTCCCGCCGCATCTCGCGTCTCGCGAAGGCCGCCACCAAGGCCGCCCGCGCGCAGGCCTAGTCGAAGCCTCGGGGCCACCTCGCGTGGCCCTGCTTCATCCGTGCAGGCTGCCGGGAGGAGGCTCTTGCCTCCTCACCAGGCGCCCGCGAGCCGGTCGTACCCATCCCGCATCAAGACCTCCGCGAGGCGCTCGAGCGCGACCTGCCGGTTCGCCTCCGCCTCCAGGATGTCTCCGCTCCCCAGCACGTAGTCCTCCGAGCCGAAGACCTCCGTCTGCTTGAGGACCTGTCCGTCCTTCACCACGCGGATCTGCGCCCGAGCGGAGACGCGGAAGAAGAAGCCCGGGCTGGTGCTCTTGCCCACGACGGTCGTCGGCGTGTTCGCCACCGACAGCACCGTGCCCTCCATGCGCCCGTCGCAGGACTCCGCGCGGCCCAGCCGGCCCACGCGGATCAGCTCCTGCCGTAGGAAGCGCGTGAAGACCGTTTCCAGCGTGGGCTCGGGCGTGGCGTTGACGAAGACAGGCGCGCAGAGGGACGTCACGCCAGCCGGGAGCCCGTCTCCGCGAGGCGCCAGGCGGTAGCCACAGCCCGCGGCTACCCACATTCCCACCACCACGCCAATTCGAAGACGCCGGGGTCCGACAGCGCAGGGTCGCGACATGCGCGGCACCCTACCCGGCCCGATCGGCCCGTCAAGACAGAGGGCCACCGTCATGTGTCGGCGGAGGCGGCGGCGGTGACGACTCGCCGTCGACAGCCACGCCGCGCACCCGCAGGGCCTCCGCCAACGACGTCCACGCCGCCAACAGCCGCGTGTCCCGGGGAGAGCCCCGCCGCGCCAACCCCAGGGGCCAGCGCACCAGCGCCCCCTGCCGAGGCACCAGGACGAGCCCGTGTGAGCGGCACGTCAACGCCAGCAGGACGCCCAGCGCCGCCATGCCCACCCCCAGCACCTTCAGCGCGACGGGCTGCGCCCACAGGCCCAGCAAGGCGAAGGCGGTCAACGCCAGCGCCTCCCGGAAGTAGCGCGACTCCAGCCGCGCCTCCCGCAGCGAGTCCAACTCCACGGGAGGCACCATGACCGACGGGTGCGGTTGATAGAAGAGCCGCGTCCCCTGGCCGGAAAGCAGGCGCCCTCCGCCCAGGTCCGCGACGAAGAACGGCTCCTCCGGTGCCGGCCCCCCGGGGAGGGGCGCGTCGGGAAGCACGGCCTCGCAGGCAATGCACCGCGGGCGGCCCGCGGGTTGGGGCCGCCCACATGCACCACACATGACGAGGACCTCGGCCGGCACCCGGGTCCCCGCTCAGGTCGCGACGAAGTTCACGAGGCGCTTGGGGACGAAGACGAACTTGCGCAGCGTCTTCCCCGCCAGGGCCGCCTGGACCTTTTCGTCCGCTTCCGCCGCGGCGCGGACATCCGCCTCCCCCGCGTCCGCCGCCACGCGAATCTCCGCGCGCAGCTTGCCGTTCACCTGCACGGCGTAGGGGATGACGTCGTCCACCACCAGCGCCGGATCGAACTCCGGCCAGGACTGCGCGACGGTGAAGTCCTTGCTGCCATAGGCCTCCGCGATTTCGTCCGCGATGTGCGGCGCGAACGGCGTGAGCACCGCCGCCAGCAACCGCACGGCCTCCGCCATGGCGGCCTTCTCCGCGGCCGTTTCAGGCGTCCCCTGCGCGTAGAGCGCGTTGAGGCCCTCCATGATGCCGGCGATGGCCGTGTTGAAGGACAGGCGCTCGATGGCCTCCCCCACCCGCTTCAGCGTCTTGTGGGCGGCGCGGCGGATCTCCAGCGACTTGCCCTCGTAGGGCCCGTCATGGGTGGCACCCGCGGCCGCCGCCTGGTGCGTGGCGGCCAGCGCCCAGACGCGCTTGAGGAAGCGGAACACGCCCTCCACCTGCTCGTCGGACCAGTCGAAGTCCCGCTCCGGCGGGCCCGCGAACAGCACGTAGGCCCGCGCCGTGTCCGCGCCGTACTTCTGGACGATGGAGGCAGGCGCCACCACGTTGCCCCAGCGCTTGGACATCTTCCGGCCATCCGGACCGTTGACGATGCCCTGGGTGATGAGGCGCTTGACGGGCTCATCCACGGGGCTCAGCCCCAACAGCTTCATCACCCGCGTCCAGAAGCGGAAATAGAGCAGGTGCATCACCGCGTGCTCGGGCCCCCCCACGTAGATGTCCACGGGCAGGAAGCGCTGGGCCTCCTTCGGGTCGAACGGTGCCGCGTCGTAGTGCGGGGACAGGTAGCGCGCGAAGTACCAGCAGGAGTCAACGAAGGTGTCCATCGTCTCCGCCTCACGCCGGGCAGGCCCGCCGCACTTCGGACACGAGGTGTTCACCCACGAGGCCACCTTCGCCAGCGGCGGCTCACCCTTGCCGGTGAGCACCGCCTGGGTGTCGATCTCCGGCAGGCGCACGGGCAGCTGCGCCACCGGCACCGGGATGCCGTTGCGGTCCGGGTCGCACTTCTCACAGTAGACGATGGGGATGGGCGTGCCCCAGTAGCGCTGGCGGCTGAAGCCCCAGTCCTTCTGGCGGTACGTCACCGTCGCCTTGCCCTTGCCGTCCTTCTCCAGCGACGCGGCCATGGCCTGACGCGCCTGCTCGGACGTCTGGCCCGTGTAGGCGCCGGAGTCCTCCAGCACGCCGTACTCCGTATAGGCCGCCTCCAGCTCGTCACCCGGCGGGAGCTTGTCCCCGGACGCGGGCTGGATGACGACCTTCACAGGCAGGCTGTACTTGCGCGCGAAGGCGAAGTCGCGCTCGTCATGCGCGGGCACGCTCATCACCGCGCCGGTGCCGTAGTCGCTCAGCACGAAGTTGGCGATCCAGATGGGGACCGCCTGGCCGGTGAAGGGATTCTCCGCGTAGGCGCCAGTAAAGACCCCCTCCTTCTCCGTGCCCTCGCCCAGGCGCTCCGTCTTGGACTGGGCGGCCATGCGCCTGACGAAGGCTTCCACCTCCGCGCGGCGCTCCGGCGTCGTCACCTGGGCCACCAGCCCGTGGTCCGGCGCCAGCACCACATAGGTGCAGCCGAAGATGGTGTCGATGCGGGTGGTGAACACGCGCAGCGCGGCGTCGTGCCCCTGCACGCGGAAGTCGGCTTCGGCACCGTCCGAACGGCCAATCCAATTCCGCTGCGCGGCGGTGATGCGGTGGGGCCACTCCTTGAGCGTGTCCAGCGCGTCCAGCAGCTCCTGCGAGAACCGGGTGATGCGGAACGCCCACTCGGGCATCTCCTTGTCCACCACGGGGGAGTCACAGCGCTCGCAGACGCCGTCCTTCACCTGCTCGTTGGCGATGACGGTGTGGCAGCCGGTACACCAGTTCACCTTGCTGAAGCGGCGATAGACGAGCCCACGCTCCAGCATCTGGATGAAGAACCACTGATTCCAGCGGTAGTACTCGGGATCGCTGGTGTTGACCTCGCGCTCCCAGTCGTAGCAGTAGCCCAGGCTTTTGATTTCCTTCTTGAAGGACGCGATGTTCTCCGCCGTGCGCACCGCCGGGTGCACGCCGTCCTTGATGGCCGCGTTCTCGGCCGGCAGACCGAGCGCATCCCAGCCCATGGGATGCAGCACGTCGAAGCCCTTCATCCGGAAGTAACGCGCGTACACGTCCCCGAGCAGGTAGTTGCGGACATGCCCCATGTGCATCTTCCCGCTGGGGTACGGCAGCATCTCGAGCACGTACTTCTTGGGTGCACCGGGGCGGCTGCCTGCCCGGAAGATGCCCGCGTCGTCCCAACGGGTCTGCCACTTACCTTCAATCGCCTGCGGCTCGTAACGCTCGTTCATCACCATACCCATCGAGTCTCTTAGAGGAGGGACGTGCCCCAGGCAACAGTCTCGCCCGGAGAAATCCGTCCCGAACGGACGGCGGCCCCAGGATCGGCTGACGGGGTGCCCCGGGGCCTGGCTGCGGCGCAGGCCCTAGACGCGCAGCGGCCTCGCTGAGGACAGACGCAAGTCCAGCAGGCTCCAGCGGCAGGCAAACATTCCCGCCAACCTGAATTCAAAGATTAACAATAAAAGTAAGGATATGCCGTTGACGGCCAATCGTTGAGCCAGTGACGATTCGCCTCACCGGCATCCTGCCTTGGGGGGAGCCGTCCATCCGCAGCGAGTGAGGACCGAATGACGCTGAGAAGGGCGTTGATTCCGGGGTGCGTGTTTGCACTCTTCTCGTTGGAAACGCTGGCGCAGGACGAAAATATCGCGCCACCCGCAGCCGAAACACAGACACCGGCGGCACCCGTGCCAGGGGTTGCTCCGCAGCCGGCGCCCACGGCCCCCGCGCCCGCGCCGGTGAGCGGGCGCACGGTGAAGGGCCGCGTCGCGGACCGGCTCACCAACGAGGGGCTGCCCCTGGTGCGCGTCATCATCAAGGGCACCACCCAGGGCGTGGAGACGGAGCTGGACGGCACCTTCACCCTGCCCAACGTGCCCGCCCGCGCGGTGACGCTGCTCTTCTCCAGCCAGGACTACGGCGAGCGGGAGGTGCTGATTGGCGCCAACCAGCGCACCGTGGAGGTCGCGCTGGAGAACATCTTCGCGGAGGAGATGGTGGTGGTGGGGCGCGCCAGTGAGGTGGCGCGTAAGAACCTGGCCAACTCGGTGGCCTCGGTGAACTCCGAGGAGATCAACCGCGCACCAGCCCAGACGGTGGACCAGGCGCTCCAGGGCAAGGTCGCCGGCGCCAACATCCAGAGCAACGGCGGCGCGCCCGGTGGCGGTCTCCAGCTCCGGCTGCGCGGCGTGTCCACCATCAACGGCTCCTCCGCCCCGCTCTACGTCATCGACGGCGTGCTCGTCAGCGACGTGGCCATCGCCTCCGGTGTGTTCGCCATCACCGAGTCCGTGGCCGGCTCCAACGCGAACCCCACCCAGGACAACCAGGTCAACCGCATCGCGGACATCAACCCCAACGACATCGAGAGCATCGAGGTCCTCAAGGGCGCATCCGCCGCCGCCATCTACGGCTCCAAGGCCGCCAACGGCGTGGTCATCATCAACACCAAGCGGGGCCGCTCCAGCGAGCCGCAGTTCGAGGTGACCCAGCGCCTGGGCATGTACACGCTGGCCAACAAGCTTGGCACCCGCCGCTTCAACAGCGCGGAGGAGGTGCGCGACACCTTCGGCGAGGCCGCGGTCCAGTACTACGAGCAGGGGCGAAGGTTCGACCACGAGGCCACCCTGGCCGGCCGCCGCGACCTGTCGTCGGAGACGCTGGCCAGCGTCAGCGGCGTGACGGGCAACACGAAGTACTTCGCCTCGGCGATGATCAAGAACGACGAAGGCATCATCGCCAACACCGGCTACGAGAAGCAGTCGTTCCGGCTGAACCTGGGCCAGAAGCTGGGTGACGCGGTGGAGGTCAACGTCGCCACCAACCTGGTTCACTCCCTGGGTCAGCGCGGCCTGACGAACAACGACAACGCGAGCATCAGCAACTACATGGTGCTGCCGCGCGCGCCGGAGTTCCTCCCGCTGGAGCCCAACTCGGACGGCGTGTACCCGCAAAACCCCTTCCTCTCCAACCGCGCCAACCCATTGCAGACGGCCGCGCTGGTGAAGAACGACGAAAACGTGTGGCGCTTCATCGGGTCCGGAGACCTGACGTGGCACCTGTGGAAGACGGAGGCCCACCACCTGCGCGTGCTGGCCAACGCGGGCGTGGACCGGTTCCAGCAGGAGAACTCGCTCTTCTTCCCGCCCGAGCTCAACTTCGAGCCCATCGATGACGGCCTGCCGGGCTCGTCGCTCTTCGGCACCAGCCAGGTGCGCAACCTGAACTCCGGCCTGAACCTGGTGCACACCTACAAGCCCACGTCGGGCGGCATCGTGGCGACCACCTCCGGCGGTCTCCAGTTCGAAGAGCGCAACATCGATTCCGTCTACATCGTCAGCAGGAACCTGAACGCCGGCCAGCAGAACGTGGACAGCGGCACCGTGGTCAACCTGCGGCAGAACCGCTCGCTGGTGAGGGACCGGGGCTACTACGTCCAGGAGGAGGTCCTCCTGCTGGACGAGCGCCTGACGCTGGTGGGCGCGCTGCGCGGCGAGCAGAGCAGCGCCAACGGCAACCCCAACGCGCTGTTCCTGTACCCGAAGCTGGCCTCCGCCTACCGGATTCCCTCGTTCCACCCGAAGGTGAACGAGTTCAAGGTCCGCGCGGCCTACGGAGAGACGGGCAACCTTCCGCTGTACGGCATGAAGTTCAACGGCCTGCGCGCCACCGGCAACATCGCCGGCAGCCCCGGCCTGGTGGGCACCGGCATCGCGGGTGACCGGAACATCAAGCCGGAGCGGCAGCGCGAATTTGAAGCCGGCGTGGACGCCCTCCTGTTCGGCGGCGACGTGGTCGCCGAGGTGTCCCTCTACCAGCGAAACATCAGCGACCTGCTGCTGCAGCGCGCCCTGGCCCCGTCCAGTGGCTTCGCCACGCAAATCTTCAATGGCGGCTCGCTGCGCAACCGTGGCGTCGAGGCCATGGTCCAGGTAACGCCCGTGCGCGGCGGCTTCGAGTGGACCAGCGGCGCGACGTTCGCCCTCAACCGCAGCCGGGTGACGGACCTGCCCGTTCCCGCGTTCCTCGCCGGCGGGTTCGGCACCGGACTGGGCGCCTTCCTCATCGAGGAAGGCGCGACGGCGACGCAGATTGTCGGCAACGACGGCGTCGACGAGAACGGCCGCCCGATTGTCCGGAAGATTGGTGACACCGAGCCCACCTTCCGCATGTCCTTCACCAACAACCTCAAGTACCGGGACTTCAGCCTGTCCTTCTTGTTCGACTGGCAGCAGGGCAGCGACGTCATCAACCTGACGCGGTACATCTACGACAGCGCAGGGACGTCACCGGACTTCACGACGGGCGGGCGCGAGCGGCTCGCACGGCGCCGCACGCAAGCGAGCGCGTACCTCGAGGACGCCAGCTTCCTCAAGCTGCGTGAGGTGACCTTCATGTACCAACTGCCCAAGGACTGGGTGTCCATGGTCCCCGCGGTGAAGTCCGCCCGGCTCAGCCTGAGCGGGCGCAACCTCATCACCTTGACTGGCTACTCCGGGTTGGATCCCGAGGTGAGCAACTTTGGCAACCAGGCCGTCGCCCGCAATGTGGACGTGGCCCCCTTCCCTCCCAGCCGCAGCTTCTGGACCTCCATCGACGTCGGGTTCTGAGCCATGACCATCCAATTGACCAAGAAGACATTCGTGGGGCTCTTCACCCTCCTGGGCCTGAGCGGCTGCGGGAGCATGGACGTTCCGGACCTGAACAACCCCAGTCTTGATGACTTCCGCGAGCGGCCCTCGCGCCCCGCGGTGCTCACCGCCGCCACGGGCCTGCTCGTCGGCCACCGTGCGGGCGTCGCGGCCCCCAACGGCTACGTGGCCCAGTTGGGCATCATCGGGCGCGAGGTGTACGTCATCGACCCCGCGGACCCGCGCTCCATCGATGAACTGCTGGGCCCCACCATGGACCCCGGCACCCCGGCGTTCGGCGGCAATCACTGGACCAACCCCTACCTGAACATCCGCAACGCCAACGCGCTGCTGGAGTCCCTGGACAAGGTCCCCAACACGCCAGACGCCGAGAAGGAAGGCATCCGCGGCTTCGCGAAGACAATGCAGGCCCTGGACTTCCTCGTGGTCATCAACACGCGGGACACCCACGGGGCGCCCATCGACGTCAACCTGCCCATCGGCCAACTGGCCCCCATCGTCGGCAAGGAGGCGGTGTTCGAGCGCATCGCCGCGCTGCTCGACGAGGGCGCCACTCACCTGGAGAACGGGGGTGAGACCTTCCCCTTCCAGCTCAGCCCGGGCTTCGCCGGATTCAACACGCCCACGACGTTCCGGCAGTTCAACCGCGCGCTCGCCGCGCGGGTGGCTGTGTACCGGGGGCGCTACCCCGAGGCGCTCACCGCCCTGAGCCAGTCCTTCCTCAACCCGAGCGCATCGTTGGACCTGGGCGTCTACCACTCCTTCGGGACGAACTCCGGCGACACCGACAACGGCCTCATCAGCGTCAACGTCTACGCGCACCCGTCGACCGTCACCGACGCGGAGTTCCAGGAGAATGGCACCGTGGATGACCGCGTCGTCCGGAAGCTCACGCGCCTGCCCGAGGCCACGATCGCGGCGGACGGGAAGGTATCGACGGAGTGGCGCTTCCGCATCTACCCCACGAACAGCTCGCCCGTGCCCATCATCCGCAACGAGGAGCTCATCCTCCTACGCGCCGAAGCCAACATCGGTGAGCGGAACCTCGGACCGGCGGTGGACGACCTCAACTTCATCCGCACGACCTCCGGCCGGCTCTCCCCGCGCCTGGACATCGATGAGAACAATGCCCTGGACGAGCTGCTGAAGCAGAAGCGGTACTCGCTCCTGTTCGAAGGCGGCCACCGGTGGATTGACCTGCGGCGCTACAACCGGCTCGACACGCTTCCCCGCGTGCTGGACCCGAACTTCGCGCCCCACGAGCGCTTCCCCATCCCCGCGTCGGAGATGAACGCGCGGCAGTAAGCGCTTCTCGCAATCCCTGAAACTCCAGGTGCACGGCAGACCGGCGTGCACCTGGAGCGCGGGCGCTCAGCCGCCCTGCTTCAGCCCGGCCCGTTCCGCGACGAGCGCCCCCAGCGCGGACCAGTCCCAATCGCCGTGGCCCTGCGCGACGCCTCCCAGGAACTGGTCCTTCACGAGGCTGGCCAGGGGCATGGGCACCTCGGCGGTGCGCGCGGCGCCCAGGACGAGCTCCACGTCCTTGAGGCCCAGCCGCATCTTGAAGCCCGCCGGGCTGTACTTCTCCTCGGCGATGAGCTGCGCGTACCCCTCGAAGATGGGGGAGCGCGCGAAGACGGACTGGAAGACCTCCAGGAACACCTTCGGCTCGATGCCGGACTTGCGCGTCAGGGCGAAGGACTCGGCGAGCGCCTCCATCATCGACGCGATGAGGAAGTTGCCCGACAACTTCACGACGTTGGCCGCCGGAGCACTGTCACCCAGCACGGTGAGCCCGCGCCCCAGCGCCTCCAGCAGCGGGCGGCAGCGGTCCACGTCCTGCTTCGGACCGGCGGCCACCACCCACAGCTGCTTCGACGCCGCGGCGGCAGGGCGGCCGAACACCGGCGCGGAGAGATACCGCTGGCCGGCGCTCGCATGCGCCTCCGCCAACCGTTCGGAGAGCGCCACGGAGAGCGTGCTCGACGAGACGTGCACCGCGCCCGGCGCCAGTCCCGCCAGGAGGCCGTCCTGGCCGAACACCGCGGATGTCACGGCCGCATCGTCCGCCAGCATGCTGAAGACGACCTCCGCACCGCGAGCCGCCTCCGCGGGGCTGCGGGCGACGCGCGCCCCCTTCTCCTTCAACGGCGCGGCCTTGGACTCGGTGCGGTTCCACACCGTCAGCTCGTGCCCCGCGGCCGCCAGGCTCGCCGCCATGGGCAGCCCCATGTTGCCCAGGCCAATGAATCCCACCTTCATGCGCGTCTCCTCTCCGGAAACGGCCCGGATAATCCGCTCCCGGGAGCCCCACCACCGCAAAGCACGCGCACGTCCAGGAGCGAACGGGACGACCTATTCTGGCCGGTCCTCGGAGACATCCAGGCGCTCGAAGGCGTGGCCCAGCGCCATGACGCCCAGCCACACCTCTCCCACCAACACCCCCGCCGCGACGAAGCCCGCCACGGGCAGGGCCCAGGGGCCCAACAGCGTCGACACAGGGAGGCCCACCACGAGCGCCACCAGCCCCGCGGGAATCAACCCCACCAGCATCACCACCAGCGTGCCCACGACGGCCAGCAGACGCTGGCCCATCGCCTCGATGCCGCGTGCCCGCTCGCCTGTGTCCGCCGGTACCCACGAGGGAAAGAGGACCACCGCCGCGTTCTGCACGAAGAGGCCCGACAGCGACACGGCCGGAAGCAGGAACGCCAGCGCCAGCCCTCCTGGCCACCACCAGCCGCCCAGGCGCGACGCCTCCACGCCGGGCCCCAGGACGAGCGCCACCGCCAACAGCGCGAGCTGGAACGAGGCCAGGGCCAGTGAGGATGCCGCCAACTGCGCGCGCACCACCTGCCGTCCTGTCAGTGGCATGGCGCGCAGCAGGTCCAGCTTGGGCAGGTCCATCCGCAGGTCCATGCGGAACGCGCTCGGCCCCACCACCGTCAGCATCACCGACAACGCCAGCGCCACCGGCCCGAGCACCCGCCGCGTGTCCGTGAACAGACGCGTGTCGCCCATCATCGCCGCGATGACACCGCCCAGGATGATGAAGGCGAGGAACACCGCGAACCCGCCCCCCATCCGCTTGCGCGCAATCAGGTTCTTCCAGATGAGCGCCACCTCCGGTCGGCCTCGAGGCAGCAGCCGGAATGGAGGGCGGCTCAACGTGAGCGAGCCCACCCGCGTCATCCGCCCCGAGGCCCGCAGCATGCGCTCCCGTGAGCGGGACTCCGCGCGCACCACCGCCGTTTCCTCGAACGGAACTTCGGCCCAGAGCACCCAGCCGTAGTGCGCCGCCATCAGCGCCAACGCCGGTGGCAGGGCCCACAGGAAGTCGTCCACGCTCTGCGCCAGCGCTGGCGCCACCAGCAGCCGGCCCGGCCACAACACGGCCGCCACGCCGGGAGACGCCGTCAGCGCCTGCAACCACCCGCGAAGCGCGCGGCCTGACGACAGGTCCTCGGGCACCGGGTGCTCTCGCAGCGAGGTGAACACCGCCAGCGCCACGAGCGCCAGGACACCCCCCACCGCGCCCCAGCGGACCACCTGGCCCCAGAGGCCCCGTGCCGACAGCCGCGTGCGCACGAAGGACGCCGCCGTCGAGTGCAGATAGAGCGTGCCCAGGGCCAGACACGCCCCCACGAAGAAGAGGACGGGATGCGGGCTGATGGCCCTCCCGAGGAACAGCGTGGCGAACAACGCGCCCAGCGACGCGCCCAGGAGCCCGCGCACCAGCTTGTATTGCAGCAGGGCCCTGCGAGGGACGGGCGCGGGGAAGAGTTGCACCACCTCCGTTTCCGAGAAGGTCAACGACGGCCGGTCCCGGCCCAGCGCCCACGCGGCGAACAATGTCCCCAGCGCGGAGCCGACCAGCGACAACTCGGCGAACAACCGCACACCTTCGGGCACCGTTCCCACCGACCCACGGAAGTCCAAACGCCGGAAGAAGACGGAATAGAGATACGCCACGCCTACCAGCACGCCCAGGAGGTAGCGCGGCTTGCGCAGCCGCTCCAACTGCCGCCGGATGCGATTGCGCCAGGTCGCGGCCCAGAGGAAGGCCACCGCGCGAGGGAAGCTCACGGCGCCTGCGTTCCCGCGCTGGTGATTCGGACGAAGAGCTCTTCCAGCGAGGCGTGCTCCCCTTCCGCGCCACTCAGTCGCGCGCGGATGTCTTCCAGGCTGCCCAGCGCCATGGCCTTGCCGCCCGCGATGACGAGCAGCCGGTGGCACAGCTCCTCCACCAGCGGCAGCAGATGCGAGGACAGCACCAGGGCCGCGCCCTCCTCCGCCCGGCGCCGCAGCGACGCCTTCATCCGCCGGATGCCGATGGGGTCCAGGCCGGTGAGTGGCTCGTCCAGGAGGATGAGCTTGGGCGAATGCAGGAAGCCACAGGCGATGGACAGCTTCTGCTTCATGCCTCGCGACAGCTCGCCCGGCAGGGACTTCTCCTTGCCCGTCAGCTCCATCTCCTCCAGCAGCGCGCGGCCCCGCTCCTCCCAGTCCTCCACGCCGTAGAGCCGGGCCGTGAAGTTCAGGTGCTCCCACACCGTGAGGTATTCGAAGAAGCGCGGCTCGTCCGGCAGGAAGGCCAGCGCGCGCTTCGCATCCACCGGCGTCCGCGACAAGTCATATCCCGCGACCAGGATGCGGCCCGAGCTGGGCGGCAGGATGCCCGCCAGGCACCGCAACGTGGACGTCTTCCCCGCGCCGTTGGGCCCCACCAACCCGAGCACCTCGCCGGGCGCCACCTCGAAGGTGAGCCCCTGCACGGCCTTCACCTCGCCGTACGCCTTCTCCAGGCCCTCCACCCGCAGGACGGAATCCATTCGTGCGCGCTCACCTTCAGTCCAGCTTCAGCAGGTCCCGAACGGTATCCAGCACGACCTTCGCCTGCACGGGTTTCACCAGGTACGCGCTCGCGCCCAGCTTCATCGCGCGCTCCCGGTCCGCCGCCGCCCCCTCCGTGGTGACGACGATGATGGGGACGTTCCGGTACTCGGTCGCCTGCCGGATGTGGCTGATGAGCTTCAGCCCGTCCATCAGCGGCATGTTGATGTCCGTGAGCACCAGGTCGAAGCGGCCCTGCGTCAGCTTCTTCAAGCCCTCGGCGCCGTCCTGGGCCTCGGTACACACCACGCCGGACAGGCGCTGCAACGCGTACATGATGCTGCGCCGCATGGCCTGCGAGTCATCCACCACCAAGGCTCGAATCTGCTGCGTCATGGGCCGGGGACGTTAGCACCCGTGCGCCAGGGGCCGGAGTTTCAGCGCCGCCGCCGCGCCAGGGCCGCGAGCGCCGGGCCGATGTCACCCAGTGGAATCACCCGCTTCACCACCCCGGTGGCGATGGCCTCCCCCGGCATGCCGAACACCACCGAGGTCTCCTCCGACTGCGCCCAGACCTCGCCGCCAGCGTGGTGCACCGCGCGCGCGCCCTCCGCGCCGTCGGCGCCCATGCCGGTGAGCACCACCCCCAGGGCCTTGGCGCCGAGCACCTGCGCCATGCTGACGAAGAGGCGGTCCACGCTGGGCGCGTACTTGTCCACGGGCGTGGACGGCGGCGTGTGCAGCTCCAGCCGGGAGCCCCGCTCGGCCACCACCATGTGCCGCCCGCCTGGAGCGATGTACACGTGCCCGGGCTGGACCAGGTCTCCGTCACGGGCCTCCGTCACCGAGAAGGGGCCGATGCGGTCCAGCCGGTCCGCGAAGGCGCGGGTGAACTGCGGCGGCATGTGCTGGCAGACCAACACGCACGGCGTGGGCTCCACGGCCAGCCCCTCCAGCACCCGCTGCACCGCCGGGGGTCCCCCCGTGGAGGCGCCCACGGCCACCACCAGCGGCGGCTCGCCCGCCACCGCCATGGCACGAGCCCCTGGCGCCGCGTGCCGGTAACCGGGGCGCACGTGCCGCGCCGCCCGGACCTTCTCCAGCAGCTCCACCCGAAGCGCCTCCATGGCCTCGAACGTCGGGTGCTGCGGCTTGGCGATGAAGTCGAACGCCCCCAGCTCCAGCGCCTTGAAGACATCCGAGCGGTGCGAATAGCTGGAGATGACGATGACGGGCGTGGGCGCCGTGCGCATCAGCAGGCGGAGGAATGTGTACCCGCCGAGCTTCGGCATCTCCAGGTCCAGCGTCACCACGTCGGGCTTCAGGTCCACGACCTTCTTCAAGCCCTCTTCGCCATCCGCCGCGCGGTCCACCACTCGCACGTCCGGCTCCGACTCCAACATCGTGGAGAGGGTCCGCCGGTTGTGGGCCGAGTCGTCGATGACCAGTACGGAGATGACGCCCTTGCTGCTCATCGACGCGCTCCTTCGTCCAGCTCCGGCCTCCGGTACACCAGGTCCCCACGCAGGTGAACGAACTCGAAGTCCGAGCCCAGGTTCAGCAGGTTCTCTGAGTGTCCCAGCAGCAGGTACCCCCCTGGCACCAGCCGGTCCCGAACGATGCGCAGGAACTTCCGGCGTGCCGCCAGGTCGAAGTAGATGAGCACGTTGCGGCAGAACACCACATCCATGCGTGGCACCAGTTGGCTACCCACCTCGTCCAGCAGGTTGTGGTGGCCAAAGGACACCCAGGCGCGCACTTCGTCCCGGACGCGCACGCGGCTGTTGCCCAGCGAAACGAAGTGGCGTTCCAGCAATTCCGGCGAGGTAGCACGCAGCGCGGAAGGCCCGTACTCCGCTCGCCGCGCCATGGCCAACACGCGCCGGGAGATGTCCGTGCCCAGGACCTCCACGTCCCAGTCGTCGAAGCGGCGGCTGTCCTTGAGGAGCATCGCCAGCGTGTAGGCCTCCTCCCCGGACGAGCACCCCGCGGACCACACCCGCAGGCGCCGCAGCCGCGCGTTGCGCTGCGCCACCACCGGGAGCAGTTCGTCCGTGAAGGCCTTGAGCTGCATGGGCTCGCGGAAGAAGTACGTCTCGTGAGTGGTGAGGGATTCGACGGCCGCCTCCAGCTCTGCGTGCCGGTTGGCGTCGTAGCGCAGGTAGCGGTGGTACGCGCCGTAGTCCAGCAGTCCCAGCAACTCCAGCCGGGGCCACAGCCGGCGCTCCATCACGAACTTCATGTCCTCGTGCACCAGGATGCCGCAGTGCGAATACACGTGGTCCCGGAGGAGACGGAACTCCTCCGCTGACATCTCCGGACGTCCGTCGTCGAAGCGTGCCATGGAGCCCTCTCAGCGCCGGAGCAGGCGCTCCACGGCATCGGAGAGGGCTCGCAGCGCCAGGGCGTCCGACTCCGCCTCCAGCGCCTCCCGGGCGGCGGACAGACACTCCGGCCCCGCCGAATCTCCCAGCACTCGCGCCGCCGCCGCGCGGACATCCCAGCGCGCATGACGCAGCAGGGACAGCGCCATCGTCACCCCGGCCGACGACTCCGCCCCCGCCACCAGCGCCGCCTTCACCACCTCCACGTCCGGATGGCCCGCGGCCTCCCGCAACACCCCGGGGCCCGCCGCTCCCATCCGCGCCAGGGCCCGCACCGCGGCCACCGCCAGCGCGCCATCCGCATCCCGCGTCAGGGCCACCAGGTCCGGCACCCGGTCCAACGCGCCGCAGTCCCCCGCCGCCTCCACCGCGGCCACCCGCACGGAGGGGTCCTCGTCCCTCAGGACCGGTGACAGCAGCGCGCCCGCGTCAGGTCCGCCCAGTCGTGCCAGGGCCCGCGTGCCCGCGATGCGCACCGGCACGGACTCATCCGCGAGCGCCGCGCGCACCAACTCCCGGCCGACGTCGCCATCCAGCTCACACGCCGCCACCACCGCCGCCGCGCGCCACCGAGGGTCCTCGTCTCGCGCCAGCCGCTTCAACGTGGGCAGGGCCGGCACGCCGCCCACGTGGGCCAGGGCGGCGACCGCCGCGGGCGTGGCCCTGCGCGCCACCGCGTCCTCCAACGCCTCCAGCACCGCCTGCCGGCACGACTCCGCCAGCCCGGTCAGGGAGCGCGTCGCCGCGCCCGCGAGGGATGGCTCTTCCAGCAGGGCGACGAGCGGCGACACCGCCGAGGCCGCGCCTGTCCTCCCCAAGGCACGCACCACCACCGCGCGAAGCTCGTCCTCCACCCACTCCAGCAACGCGCACAGCGGCGCCACCGCCGAGGCGTCGACCAGGTCCACCAGCGCTTCGGCTGCGGCGGCCCGCGCCGGCAGGGACAGGTCCGGCAGACGCTGAAGCAAGGTGCGCCCGCCGTCCGGCCCCAACCTGCCCAGCGTACGCAGCACCTCGCGCAGCAGCCGCGCCTCGCGCGCACACTCCGCCACGGGCACGGCCAGCGAAGCCTCGCCCAGCGAGGCCACCGCCACCAACGAGCCCGCGCACACCATGACGTCCTCGGACGCCAGCGCCTCGGTCAGTCGCGGCGTCAGACCGGGCAGGGGCAAGAGCGCCTTCCGCACCACCGCTTCGAGCGCCCCACGCCGCGCGTCCGCGGCACGCGCGGCCTGGGTCCCCAGCGCGGACAGCGCCGCCTCTCGCACCGAGCGCAACTCCGACGTGAGCCCCTGGCAGATGCGCACCGTCGCGTCCGCCTCCGGAAGGAGGCCCAGCATCCGATAGGCGCTCCGCTGAAGCCGAGGGTCCTCCAGCAAGGCCTTCACCACCGGCAGGGGCGCCGCATGCTGAAGCAGCGTCAACCCTTCCAGGGCGGACAGGCGAAGCAGCGGCTCCGGCTCGGCCAGCAGCGCCTCCAGCGCGGTGACGGCCTGCGCGCCGCCAATGCGCCCCAGCGCCTCCGCCGCGGACACACGCACGTTGAGGTCCGCGTCCGACAGCGAACGCACCAGGGGGCCCTCCGCGTCGCGCTGACCCAGTTGCCCAAGGATGTCCGCGGCGAACTTGCGTTGGTCCGGGTCCGGATGGGCCAGCAGGTCCACCAACGGGCCCAACGCGACACTGCCCAACCCCGCGAGCGCCTCCGCCGCCGCGTTCCGAGCCCCCGTCTCCCCTCGCTCCCCCAGCACGGAGATGAGCCGGGCCGCGAGCTCGCTCGAGGCGGGCATCCGCTTGAGGGCCTCCGCCGCGACGTGGCGCACGCGCCAGCTCTCGTCATGCAAACCGACGACGAGAATCTCCAGAACGCCCGCGGTGCACGGGTCCAGCGACTGGAGTGCGAGGTAGCGCGCCTCTTCCTCGACCGGGGGCTCGGAGTGGGGGCTCATGTGTCGAAGACCTGGTCAGACCCTGGCTGGAGGTAGAACCAGAGGGCGTAGGCCCCCAGGGCCGTGCCCAGCGGAACATTGGGAATGGCGAGGATGCCCAGCACCAGTGTCAGCGTCCTCGACCACGCTTTGCGATACAGCAGCCCGAAGCCGGTGATGACACCCGGCAACCCCAGCAGCGCCAGGCACCCGCCCACGCCCATGCCCATGGCAACAATCAGCGCCCGTTCCTCGGGCTTCGCGCCTGGCAACATCCCGCCCATCGCCCCGAAGAACAGCATCACTCCCACGGCGATGAGCACCGACAGCCCGTTGATGACGATGAAGAGGATGCCGAGGATTCTTCGGTGCTGCTCCAGTCCTTGATGGCCCACCTCAATCCCCCATGTGTGCGCCTACGTTGTGTTCCTTGAAGACTCGCGCTCCAACTCCACGCGCAGCAATGCCTTGAGGTCCAGCAGCAGCCGGAGCCGGTCCGGTGGTCCACAGACACCGACGACAAAGGGCGTGTGTCCCGCCACCCTCAGCGCGGGCGCGGGCTTGATGTCGCCGCGCCGCACGCGCAGCACCTCCGCTACCCGGTCCACCTTCACCGCCACGCGCCGCGTACCCAGCTTGCAGACCAGCAGCCGCGTCTTCGGCGTCTCCGGCCCCGGCGTGCCCAGGAGCCGGCACCGCAGGTCCACCACCGGCAGGATGAGGCCGCGCAGGTGGAGCACGCCCTCCACGAACGCCGGGGCGTGGGGGATGGGGGTGATGCGCTGGAGCGGGAGGATTTCCTCCACCCGCATGATGTCCAGCACGTACTCCTCGGCGCCGATGAAGAAGGCACAGAGTTGCACCACCGTGTCCGCGGCCGAGGACACTTCATCCGGGACCGCGTGGGGACGCCGCGACAGCAGGTTGACAGAGTCCTTCATGGGGCGAGCGCCTGTTCCGCGTCCAAGAGGATGTAGAGCATGGGGCCACGCCGGCCCATGCCCACCACGCAATCCCTGTCACCCACGCGCATCCCCGGTGGCGGCGCCTCCAGCATGGACGGCTTGAGCTTCACCACGCCCACCACGCCATCCACCCACACCCCCGCGGGCCCCGTCTCCGTGCGCAGCACGAGGATGCGAGCGCTCCGGGGCGGCGCCGGCGCGTCGGGCCCGGCGACCAGGGGCGCCCGCTCCGCCAGCCGCAGCCGCACCTTGACGTCGTATACGGGCAGCAGCTCACCGCGCAGGTTCATCACCCCCAGGAGTTGAGGCTCGGCGCGGGGAATCTCCGTCAGCGGCGGAACCTTGGAGATTTCACGCACCCCCCGGATGGGGACCGCGTAGCACTCCCCTTCCAGGCGAAAGGCCAGATACTCCTCGGGCACCTCTTCGGGGGCCGCGGGCAAGACACCGTCGCTGCCCGCCGCGAAGTCCTGGAGCCCGGAGACGTCCTCGTCAGGACGGTAGAAGAAGTCGTCGAGCAGTTCCGAGAACCGGGACACAGCGACGCAGGATAGCAGCCGGCGCGCCCGTTCGCAGCGAGGGTCAGGCGCGACGCCGCTCCACGGCCATGCCCTCTTCCAGGAGCGCCGCCACGTCCAGCACCAGGACGGTGCGCCGGTTGCCCAGTTCGGTGGCGCCGGAGATGCCCCGGACGGACTGGAGCCTGCCCCCCAGGGGCTTGGTGACGATGTCCTGCTGACCGTGCAATTCGTCCACGGCGATGCCCAGGCGCTCCTGGGCCAGGCCCACCACCACGACGAAGTGGCGACTCACCGGGCGCTCCGGCAAGGCGAACATGCGAGCCAGCCGCACGAAGGGCAACGTCTGTCCGCGCAGGTCCAGGACCTCGCGCCGCTCCACGGTGCGGATTTCCTTGGGCTGGACGGAGATGATTTCCAGCACGCTGTTGAGCGGCACCGCGTAGGTGCGGCCACTGACGCCCACCAGCAGCGCGCGAATGATGGCCAGTGTGACGGGGAGCGTGAGGTGGAAGGCGGTGCCCTTTCCGCGCTCGCTCCACACGTCGATGATGCCCGACAGGTTGCCCAGGTTGTTCTTCACCACGTCCAGGCCGACGCCCCGGCCGGAGAGCTCGGACACGCTGCGGGCGGTGGAGAAGCCGGGCTGGAAGATGAGGTTGAGCAGCTCCCTCCGGCTCATCTCCTGGGCCTGCGCGAAGGTGATGAGGCCGCGCGTGATGGCCACCTCGCGCACGCGCACCTCGTCGATACCAGAGCCGTCGTCACTCACCTCGATGACGACGTGGTTGCCCTTCTGCTCGGCGCGCAGGCCCACCACCGCGCGCCGGGGCTTGCCCGCGGCCAGACGGGCGTCGGGGGATTCGACGCCGTGGTCGATGGCGTTGCGGATGAGGTGCATCAGCGGGTCGCTGAGTTCCTCGACGATGAGCTTGTCCAGCTCCACCTCGCCGCCGCTGATGGCGAGCTCGATTTCCTTGCCCGCCTCGCGGGTGATGCGTCGCACCAACCGCGCCAGCTTGTCGAACACCTGGCCCACGGGGACCATCCGCGCTTCCAGGAGGCCTTCCTGGAGGGCTTCCAGCTTGCGCTCCAGGCCTCGCGTTTCGCGCGCCAGCTCCTGGCCGAACAGCTTGGAGAGCGCCACCGCGCCGTCCTGCCTCGCGGACTCCGCGAGCCGCTGGAGGTTGGCCTTGATGAGCAGCAGCTCGCCCACCATGTTGATGAGGCCATCCAGGCGCCCGATGTCCACCCGCACGGTCTGCGTCAGGGAGCGCAGCGACGTGTCCGCCGTCAGCGCCGCTGGGGTGCTCACGGGGGCGCCGGCCGGTGCCGCTGGGGCCACCGAGAGCCCCTTGGGTGATGCCTTGGCGGCGCCCTGGAGGTAGGCGACGACGGGCACACTGGAGGGGCCGGGCGCGGCAGTCGGTGAAGACGAGCCGCCGGCATTGGCAGGCACGTCGGCGTCCGACGTGGGCCATTCCAGGGGCCCAGGCTCCGTGTCTTCCGGTACGTGCGGAAGGAGCGGCTGCTGCGCCTCGGGAGGCATCGCGGCGGGCGTCGCGCGCCCCCCCTTCTTCTTGCCGCCGCCCTTGGGCGACGCCGAATGCCCCGCCGCGGGCAAAGCCTTGGCGTCCGTGGACGTCCCCCGGGAGCCGCGCGAGGGCGTTGCGCCCTTCCGCGACGCCTCTGGGGCCGCATCCGTCACGCGGATGGGCACATCAGGAGCCGCGACGCCCCCTGCCGCTGCGTCCTGAGCAGCGCCTGCGTCCCCATCCTGCGTCGCCGCGTCTCCAGGCCGCGTCTCCGACTTCGCGCCCCCGGACGCGCGAATCGTCGCGGCGGGTTGCGCGGCCTGAAGCAGCGCGCTCGTCGCAGCCGCCGCGGCCGGGCGCACCGTCAGCGCGGACAGCTCCGCGGGCGTCCCCTTCAGGCCCGTCTCCAGGGACACACGGTCGACCTGCGCACCGAAAATCAGGTCGAACGCGATGCCATGCGCGCCACCCGGCTGCGCGGACGGCAACGTGCTGATGACCTCGCCCAGCGGCTTGAGCCTCGCGTTGAGCTCCGCCAGTCCCTTGTCGAAGTCGGACAAATCAAAGGCGGCCCGCACGCGCCACAGCGACACACCCCGCCGCACGTTCTCCCGCAGCCGGTGTTCCTCGTACTCCGTGAAGACGGAGCGGACCTGCGCCTCCAGTTCCAAGCGGTCCAGCGGGTCGTCCGCAGCCACCTCCGCCGGAGCGCCCATCGACGCCATCCGCGCGGCCATCGCATCCACGCGGGCGGACAGGCTTTCGCTCTCCGCGCCGCGAGCGGCCTCGCCCAGCAGCGCCTGGAACGCATCCAGCGCTTCAATCAGCGCATCGAGGACCGCGCCGTCCAGCAGCAGCTTCCCCAGCCGAAGCCTGTCGAGCAGGTCCTCCGTCCCATGCGCCAACCGGGAGATGCGCTCCTGGCCGAACAGCCCCGACAACCCCTTGAGCGAATGCGCCGCGCGGAAGATGCCGTTGACCAGGTCCGGGTCCGCCTCGTAGCCCCGGCGCTCGTCGAGCACGAGCAGGTCCCTGGCCAGGGCGTCGAGAATCTCCGTCGCCTCGGCCACGAACTCGGCCAGCGCCTTGCTTACCGGACTCACGGCAGCTTCAGGTAGCGCCGCAGGAGCGCTTCGAGGCTCCCGGGGAGGAAGGGCTTGACCAGATACTCCGCGGCGCCCAGCGCGAGCCCGCGCTCGCGGTCCTGATCGCGCCCCTCCGTGGTGATGATGAAGAGCGGCACTTCGCGGTAGTTGGGGTTCTTCTTGACGAAGTTGATGAGCTCCAGCCCGTTGATGTCAGGCATGTTGATGTCGGTGATGATGAGCTCGAAGCGGTGACGCGGCAGCAGCTTCAGGGCCTCGAAGCCGCTCGAGGTCACCACCACCTCGACGCCCTCCACGGCCTCGACCATCGCGGCGATGTACTCGCGCGATGCTTTCGAGTCCTCGACAATCAACACCTTGACACGCATGTGCGCTCGCCCCGGGCGAGACATGCTAGCAGAAGGCCCGCCCGCCCGCCGAGCGTCAGCCCTTGCGTGCAGGCAGCGACTTGACGAGTCCCTTGTCCGCCAGGACGGCCACCCGTTCGCCCTTGAACGCGGGCAGGAAGCCCTTCTGGAAAGCCGCGGCCCGCGCGGCGTCCTCCACCTGGCCACCGGCGGGCACTTCCAGCGCCACGGACTCCACCCGGGCCTTGGACAGCACCCGTCCCGCTTCAGCCATCGCGTCGTTCAACGTGCCCGCGTCCAGTCGCTGACGCGCGCCCAGCCCCACGACGAAGATACGGGGCACCGCCAGCTTCCCGTCCGAGGGCAGCAGCAGCCAGTCATCCTTCGCGCCCGTGAAGAAGCCGGCCTTGAGCACCCGCGAGAGCGAGCCACACAGCCGCCAGTCCACGAAGCCCGCGGAGGACGGCAGGGGCCGGTCATCCTCGGCGATGAAGAGGCAGAGCGCGTCCACCCCGCCGAGCGTGTCCAGGCCCTCCAATCCGATGTCGTGCGTCGTCGTCTGGCTCACGGCGCGTCCCTCGCGGCTGGCGTCAGCGGCTCACGGCTTGTTCAAGGCGACCGCGACGCGGTCCAGGAGCCCGTTGACGAACGCGCTCGATTCTTCATTGCCGAAGTTCTTGCCCAGCTCCACCGCCTCGTTGATGGACACCTTGCGGGGGATGTCCGGGCGGTACTTCAGCTCGAAGATGCCCAGTCGCAGCACGTTCCGGTCGATGCGCGACATGCGGTCCAGGCGCCAGTTGTGGCTGTGGCGCTCAATGAGCTGGTCGATTTCGTCCCGATGGGACTGCACACCTTCCACCAGCTCCCGGGCGAACTTCACCGCGTCCGGGTCCCGCTTGTTGCTCTCCTCGGCGGCCGACCAGGCCGACTCCAGCGCCTCCGCCGTCGTCGCGGTGGCCATCTCCAACTGGTAGAGCGCCTGCAGCGCACGCTCACGTCCCGTTCTTCGCGCGCCCATGACCTACGCCTTCCTTCCGTCCGTCGCCGACATCTTCGCGTACAGATTGACCATCTCGATGCAGGCCAGTGTGGCCTCCGCTCCCTTGTTCCCCGCCTTCACGCCCGCCCGGTCGATGGCCTGTTCCACCGTGTCCGTCGTCAGCACGCCAAAAGTCACCGTCGTGGCCGGGGTGGCCGCCGCGGCCTCGAAGGCCACCGCGCCAATGCCCTTGGCGCACTCGCCGGCCACGTAGTCGAAGTGCGGCGTCCCGCCTCGGATGACGGCGCCCAGGGTGATGACGCCCACGTACTGCCGCGTCTCGGTCACGCGCCGGACCAGACCGGGCAGCTCATAGGTTCCGGGGCAGCGGTACACGTC
Organism: Myxococcus virescens; assembly: GCF_900101905.1. Taxonomy (NCBI): domain Bacteria; kingdom Pseudomonadati; phylum Myxococcota; class Myxococcia; order Myxococcales; family Myxococcaceae; genus Myxococcus; species Myxococcus virescens. Next base: position 65,815 of record NZ_FNAJ01000023.1, read on the forward strand.
GATGTCCGCGTCGGCCACGCCGTGGCGCACCAGCGTGTCCACGGCGCCCTTGGCCAGCTCCTCGGTGATGAAGCCGTTGAAGCGGGCCACGCAGATGGCGAAGCGGCCCTTGGGGGGTAGAAAGTCACCGTCGAAGTAGCGAGGCATGCCGCGCTTCCTACACCACCCCGGGGCCCGGCGTCGCCTGCTACGGCGTGCCAAACCCCGCAGCCGCGATGGCCGCCGCCGTCAGCCCGCCACCTCCCCCGGGAGCCCCCTGGCCCCGCTGGAGCGCGAACAGCCGCGCCACGTACTTCCCTATCTGGTCCGCCTCCAGGTTCACCTTCGACCCCACGCCCCGCGCCTTCAAGGTGGTGCGCTCCTGCGTCTCCGGGATGAGCTGCACCCGGAACCGGTCCGCCTCCACCGTGTTGACGGTGAGGCTGATGCCGTCGATGGCCACCGAGCCCTTCTCGATGAAGTACGGCGCCAGCTCCTCCGGCAGCCGGAACCCCATCACCCAGGAGCCTCCCTCCGGGTACGTCTCCAGCACCTCACTGACGGCGTCCACGTGGCCAGAGACCAGGTGCCCGCCCAGCCGGTCCCCCAGCGCCAGGGCCCGCTCCAGGTTCACCTGGTCTCCGGGCTTCACGGAGCCGAGCGTCGTCCGGCGCAGCGTCTCCGGCGCGGCCTGCACGCGGAAGCTGTCGCCGGTGCGCTCCACCACCGTGAGGCAGGCGCCGTTGACGGCAATCGACTCGCCCAGCTCGAAGGCCGCCGCGCCCAGCGCGGTGTGAATCCACAGGTCGGTCATCCCGCCGGGAATGACGCGCTCCACCCTGCCAAGGTCCTGAATGAGGCCGGTAAACATGGGGCCGCTTATAACGGACCGGCCCCGCCTGCGCCCACGGCCGCTCGTGTCCTACAACAGCGCCTGGAGCAGGATGTCGTCGCCGTGGCGTTCAAAGGCGAGGTCCTTCACCGCCAGGGCCTGGGCCATCTCCTTCACGCCCAGGTCGCCGGCCCACGACAGGCCCGGGCTGCCAATCAGCTTGGGCGCCAGGAACAGCGCCAGCGAATCCGCGAGGCGCCCACGCAGGAAGGAGCCGTACATCTCCGCGCCGCCCTCCACCATGACGTGGTTGTGGCCGCCCTTCGCCAGCCGCCGCAGCAGGGCCTTGAGGTCCACCTGCCCTGCCTTCTCGCGGAGCTGCCAGACGTCGACGCCCTGGGCCAGGAAGCGCCGCGCCTTGCGGCCCTCCGGGTCCTCCAGCGTGGCCACCACGGTGCGCGCGGGGCTGCGCTGCGTGAAGAGGGTGTAGCCCGGGGAAAGGCGCAGGTGGCTGTCCACCACCACGCGCAGCGGGTCCTTCCCACCGCCTCCAGGCAGCCGCGTGGTCAGCTTCGGGTCGTCCTTCCGGACGGTGTTGGCCCCCACCAGGATGACGTCCACCGAGTCCCGCAGCCGGTGGACCCAGGCGCGCGCCGGCGCCCCCGTCACCCAGCGCGAGTCACCGGTCGCGGTGGCCAGCTTCCCGTCCAGCGTCACCGCCGCCTTGAGCGTCACCCAGGGCAGGCCCGTGCGGATCATCTTGAAGAAGGGCCGGTTGAGGCGGTCCGCATCCTCCGCGAGCACGCCCGTGAGGACCTTGAGCCCGGCGCGCCGCATCCGCGCCACGCCCTTGCCACTCACCTTCGGGTTGGGGTCCGCCGACGCGCAGATGACGCGCCGGACGCCCGCCTCGATGATGGCCATGCTGCACGGCGGGGTACGCCCGTAGTGGTCGCACGGCTCCAGCGTGGTGTAGAGGTCCGCGCCCTTGGCGCGCGCACCGGCCGCCTCCAGCGCGACGACCTCCGCGTGCGCGCTGCCCGCCTTCTTGTGGTAGCCGCGGGCGATGATGCGCCCGCCCTTCACCAGCACCGCGCCCACGACGGGGTTGGGGCTGGTGCGGCCCAGGCCCTTGGCGGCTTCCTCCAGCGCGATGCGCATGAAGAACTCAGCCACCGCCCGGTCGAAGTCCGCTGCTCGCTTCGCCCGGGGCGCCCGTGTCGCTTCCAACCTTGCCCGTGTCAACAGCCGCATGTGCTTTCTCTAACCGCCCTTGTCCACCGGTGCCGAGGGAGGCGACTGGCGCTGCTCGCGCGCCTCCGCCTCGCGCAGGGCCTTCAGCTCGTCCATGAACTCCGCGATGTCGCGGAAGCTGCGGTACACGGACGCGAAGCGGACATAGGCCACCTCGTCCAGCTGCCGCAGCCGGCGCATGATCTCCTCGCCGATGACGGACGAGGGCACTTCCTTCTCGCCCATGCCCTGCAGCTGCCGCTCGATGGCGACCACCGTCTCCTCGAGCTGATCCGCCGACACGGGCCGCTTCTCACACGCCTTCTTCAGCCCGTTGACGATCTTCTCCCGGTCGAACGCCTCGCGCCGCCCGTCCTTCTTCACGATGAGCGGGTAGAGCTCCTCCACCCGCTCATACGTGGTGAAGCGGCGCTTGCAGGTCAGGCACTCGCGGCGCCGCCGGATGACGGAGCCCTCGTGTGACTCACGGGAGTCGATGACCTTGTTCTCGGCGTCCTGACAGAAGGGGCAGCGCATGGAAGGGTACAGCCCGCGAATCTACTTCAACCGCGAGGCGTAGAGCGGGAACCCCTGCGAAAGCTCCTTCACCTGCCCCTTGATGCGGGCCAGCGCGGCGTCGTCCTGCGCGGCGTCCAACGCCTCGCCGATGAGCCGCCCCACCACCGCCATCTCCGCCTCGCGCATGCCGCGCGTGGTGATGGCCGGCGTGCCCACCCGGATGCCGGACGTGGTCATCGGCTTCTCCGGGTCGAACGGAATCATGTTCTTGTTCACGGTGATGCCGGCCTTGTCCAGCACCGCTTCGGCCACCTTGCCCGTGAGCTTCTTGGGGCGCAGGTCCACCAGCATCAGGTGGTTGTCCGTGCCACCGGACGTCAGCCGCAGGCCCGCGCGCTGGAGCGCCTCCGCCAGCGCCTTCGCGTTGGCGACAAGCTGCCGCTGGTACGCCTTGAACTCCGGCGACAGCGCCTCCTTGAAGGCCACCGCCTTGCCGGCGATGACGTGCATCAGCGGGCCGCCCTGGATGCCGGGGAAGATCTGGCTGTTGATGGCCTTGGCGTAGGGCTCGCGGCTCAGCACCAGGCCACCACGCGGACCGCGCAGCGTCTTGTGCGTGGTGCTGGTGACGATGTCCGCCACCGGCACCGGCGAGGGGTGCACGCCCGCGGCCACCAGGCCGGCGATGTGCGCCATGTCCACCAGCATCGCCGCGCCCACCGCGTCGGCGATCTCACGGAACTTCGCGAAGTCCAGCGTGCGCGGGTACGCACTGGCGCCCACGACGATGACCTTCGGCTTGTGCTCCTTGGCCAGTGACTCCACCTGCGCGAAGTCGATGGTCTCCGTGTCACGCGTCAGGCCGTAGTGGACGACCTTGTAGAGCTTGCCGGAGAAGTTGAACGTGGCGCCGTGGGTGAGGTGGCCGCCGGAGTTGAGGTCCAGCGACAGCATGGTGTCGCCCGGCTTCATCAGCGCCATGAAGGCGCCCATGTTGGCCTGGCTGCCGGAGTGCGCCTGCACGTTGACCGCGTCCGCGCCGAACAGGTCCTTGGCGCGGGCGATGGCCAGGTTCTCCGCCACGTCCACCACCTCGCAGCCGCCGTAGTAGCGCTTGCCGGGGTAGCCTTCCGCGTACTTGTTGGTGAGCACCGAGCCCACCGCCTCCATCACCGCCGGAGAGACGAAGTTCTCCGAAGCGATGAGCTCCAGCCCTTCCTCCTGGCGCTGGGTCTCCTCGCGGAGGACGCGGGCAATCTCCGGGTCCACTTCGGCCAGCGTACGGATGTTCTCCATGGCGGACTCCCTCGAACGACGGGTACGGCGGGGCCGTTAGCCCTGGGACTCGGCCTCGCGAATCATCTGGACGCGCCGCTCGTGGCGGCCGCCTTCGAAAGCAGTGCTGAGGAACGCCTCCAGGATGGCGCGGCCCACGCCGGCCCCCACCACGCGCTGGCCCAGGCACAGCACGTTGGCGTCATTGTGGGCCCGGGCCATCCGGGCCTCGAACTCCGTGGTGCACAGGGCCGCCCGGATGCCCTTGTGCTTGTTGGCGACGATGCTCATGCCAATGCCGGTGCCACACACCAGCACGCCCAGCGTGGCCTCCCCGGACGCCACGGCGCGGGACACCCGCGCGGCGAAGTCCGGATAGTCCACCGAGTCCCGCGTGACGGGACCCACGTCTTCGTGGGCCACGCCCCGCGCGGTGAGCGCGGCCACCAGTTCCTGCCGGAGCTCCAGGCCCGCGTGGTCTGAAGCGAGGATGACTTTCACGCGGGTTTCTCCTGGGACGGCTAGAAGCGCTTGAACACCAGCACGGCGTTGGTGCCGCCGAAGCCAAACGAGTTGCTCATCACCGCGTCCACCCGGGCCTCACGCGCCTGGTTGGGCACGTAGTCCAGGTCGCAGTCCGGATCAGGCGTCGTCTGGTTGATGGTGGGCGGCAGGATGTTCCGCGCCAGCGCCAGCGCGCTGACCACGCCCTCGAAGCCGCCCGCCGCGCCGAGCATGTGGCCCGTCATCGACTTGGTCGACGACACGGCGAGCTTCCGCGCGTGGTCGCCGAACACCGTCTTGATGGCCTTGGTCTCGTTCGCATCGTTGAACGGCGTCGAGGTGCCGTGAGCGTTGATGTAGCCCACGTCCTCCGGGTTCATCCCCGCGGACTGGAGCGCCAGCCGCATGCAGCGCGCCGCGCCCTCGCCTTCCGGCGCCGGCTGGGTGACGTGGTACGCGTCCGAGTTGGCACCGTACCCCACCACCTCCGCCAGGATGTTGGCGCCGCGCTTCTTCGCGGCCTCCATCTCCTCCAGCACCAGGATGCCCGCGCCCTCGCCCATGACGAAGCCGTCACGGTCCTTGTCGAAGGGACGGCTGGCCCCGGCCGGATCATCATTGCGCGTGGACAGCGCCTTCATCACCGAGAAGCCACCCAGCCCCAGCGGGGTGATGGCCGCCTCGGCGCCGCCGGCGATGACCGCGTCCGTCTCACCCAGGCGGATGGACTTCCAGGCCTCGCCAATGGCGTGGGCACTGGTGGCGCACGCGGACACCGGCGCCCAGTTCGGCCCCTTGCAGTTGTACCGCATGGAGATGAGGCCGGGCGCCATGTTGATGATCATCTGGATGATGAAGAAGGGCGACAACCGGTCGAACCCCTTCTCCAACCCCTTGCGGTGCTGCTCTTCCAGCGAAGAGATACCGCCGATGCCCGAGCCGACGATGACGCCGACCTTCTCCGGCATGTAGCCGTGCGGCGCATCCGGGCCAATGGGAATGCCCGACTCCGTCACGGCCATCTGCGCGGCAGCCAATGCGAACTGCGCATACAGGTCCATCCGGCGCACTTCGCGCTTTTCGATGAACGCCTCGGGCTCGAAGTCCTTCACCTCGCCCGCGATGCGCGTGTCGATTTTGCCAACGTCAAAGCGCGTGACCTGGGCAATACCCGACTTGCCGGCGATCAACGCCTGCCAGTTCTTCTCGGTTCCGGTTCCCAGAGCCGAAACAAGCCCGGTTCCGGTGACGACGACTCGACGTTGTGACACGGTCCTCTCCGGTGGCGCCTGGGACACCGGGGACGCCGCGCATCACGCGGCGCCGCCCCGCACCCCGGCACGCCGTGGTGCTACCTACTTCTTGTGGGTGTTGATGTAGTTGGTGGCGTCGGCGACGGTCTTGATGTTCTCCGCCTCTTCGTCGGGAATCTCGACCTCGAACTCCTCTTCCATCGCCATGACGAGCTCCACGATGTCGAGGCTGTCCGCGCCCAGGTCCTCGATGAAGGAGGACTCCGGCTTGATCTCATCCTCTCCGACACCGAGCTGGTCGGCGATGATGGACTTGACCTTGGCCTCAATGGTTGACGTCGACATAAGTGTAGAACCCTCCAGGAACCAGATGTGGCCCGGCTGGCTTCCCGGACCATGTCGAAAGCGGGCGCGGTATATCCCACGCCCGGCGGCAATCCAACCGTGGGTTACATGTACATTCCGCCGTTGACCTTCAGGACCTCGCCGGTGATGTAGGACGCGGCGTCCCCCGCCAGGAAGAGCACGGCACCGGCGACCTCCTCCGGATTGCCCAGCCGCCCCAGGGGGATGCCCTCCAGCATCTTCTGGCGCATCTCGTCATTGATCTGATGCGTCATGTCCGTCCCGATGAAGCCGGGGGACACGGCGTTGACGCGGATGTTCCGGCTGGACAGCTCGCGCGCCACGGACTTGGTCAGGCCGATGAGCCCCGCCTTGGACGCCGAGTAGGCCGCCTGACCGCCGTTGCCCATCTCCCCCACCACGGAGGTGATGTTGATGATGGCGCCGCCCTTCTGCTTCATCATGGGCCGGCTGACGGCGCGGATGAGCGAGAAGGCGCCCTTGAGGTTGGTGTCCAGCTGCTTGTCCCAGTCCTCGTCCTTCACCCGCATCACCAGGCCGTCCACCGCGACGCCCGCGTTGTTGACGAGCACGTCCAGCCGGCCGTGGCCCTTGACGATGCCGTCCACGGCGCTGGCGCAGGCGGCGCTGTCGGACACGTCGAAGCGGATGGCCTCCGCCTTGGCGCCCTCCGCCTGGAGCAGGGCCACCGTCTCCTGGGCCGCCGCCTCGTTGCCCGCATAGCTGATGACCACGGTGGAGGCCCCCGCCTTGGCGAAGGCCACCGCGCACGCCCGGCCGATGCCGCGCGAGCCACCCGTCACGAGCACGACCTTGTCCTTGAAGCCGCTCATGGTGCCACCCCCAGTGCCGCGAGCGCCTTGTCCAGGCTCGCGGAGTCCTCGACGTTGAACAGCTCGATGTCCTTGGTGATGCGCTTGACCAGGCCCACCAGCACCTTGCCCGGCCCCAGCTCGATGATGCGGGTGACGCCTTCGGCCTTCAGCGCCTCCACGCACTCAATCCAGCGCACCGGCGAGCTCACCTGCTCCAGGAGCAGCGGCACCACGCGGGACGCGTCCGCGTTGGGACGGGCCTCCACGTTGGTCACCACCGGCACGGACGGCGCGGACACCTGGATGCCGCCCAGCACCTCCGCCAGCCGGGGCTGCACCGGCGCCATCAGCGCGCAGTGGAAGGGGGCGGACACCGGCAGGGGCATCACGCGCTTGGCGCCGGCCTCCTTGCACTTCACCCCGGCGCGCTCCACGGCCGCCGCGTCACCGGCGATGACCGTCTGCTCGGGTGAGTTGTAGTTCGCCGGCGACACCACCTGCCCCTCGGCCGCCGCGTCACAGGCCGCCTTCACCTTCTCCGGAACCAGGCCCAGCACCGCGGCCATGGCGCCCACGCCCGCGGGCACCGCCTCCTGCATGAAGGTGCCGCGCGCGCGCACCGCCCGGACCGCGTCGCCCAGGTCCATGGCGCCCGCCGCCACCAGCGCCGAGTACTCGCCCAGCGAGTGCCCCGCCACGAAGGACGGCGCCGGTCCCCGCTTCGCGAACACCGCGTGCGCCGCCAGCGACACCGTGAGGATGGCCGGCTGGGTGTTGGCCGTGAGCTTCAGCGCCTCGTCCGGGCCCTCGAAACAGAGGGTGGAGAGCTTCTCCCCCAGGGCGGCGTCGACCGCGTCGAACACGGCCCGGGCCTCGGGGAACTTCTCATACAGGTCCTTGCCCATCCCCACGGCCTGGCTGCCTTGCCCGGGGAACACGAACGCGACCTTCGACATGCGGACTCTGCCTCCTCTTCAGCGGCCGGGGCCGCAGGCTGGACGCCCTGTTGCCGTACCTGACCAGGTTGAGCCAGCAATTTCCGCGAGGCGCCCCGCCACCAACCCGAGGCGGCCTGCACGCTCCGGGCGAAGGCTCTAATCGGAAACGCCCGCGTCTGTCGCTCTTTTTCCCTTCGGATGGGTCGGAAGCCACGCCGCCGCGCGCCCGATGCAACGCGTCAACTCCGCCTGCACGCCCCCCTCCGCCATGGCCAGCGCCGCGCCCAGCGCGTTGAAGAGGGCCCGGGGCGTGGAGCGCCCATGCGCGACGATGCCCACCCCCTGGATGCCCAGCAGGGGCGCCCCGCCGTACTCGGCGTAGTCCACCACCCGGCGAAGCCCGGCCAGCGCGGGCTGGAGCAGCATCGCCCCCACCTTCTCCGCCAGCCCGCCGCGCCGCTCGATGGCCTGACGCAGCATGCCAATGACGCCCATGCCCACGCCCTCGGATGTCTTCAGGACGACGTTTCCGGTGAACCCGTCCGTCACCACCACCTGCACCTCGCCGGAGAAGAGGTCCTTGCCCTCCACGTAACCCACGAAGTCCAGATCCGAGCGCCGCAGCAGCCCACTGACCTCCCGGGTGAGCGGCGTCCCTTTGGAGGACTCCTCTCCATTGGAGAGCACGGCCACCCGGGGCCGGGCCACGCCCATGCGCGCGCGCACGTAGGCCTCTCCCATGACGGCGAACTGGGCCAGGTGCGACGGCTTGCAGTCCACGTTGGCGCCCGCATCCAGGAGCAGGCACCGGCCGCCGCCCTTGAGCGCGGGGAAGAGCGCGGCGATGGCGGGACGCTCCACACCCGGCAGCCGTCCCAGCGTGAGCAGGCCCCCGGCCATGACGGCGCCGGAGTTGCCCGCCGAGACAAGCGCCTCCGCCTGGCCGTCCCGCACCAGCTCGAAGCCCACCCGAAGGGAGGAGTCCCGCTTGCGGCGGAAGGCGGTCGAGGCGTGCTCGTCCATCTCCACGACTTCAGAGGCGTGGTGGACCTGGAGGTTGGTTGGAGGCCGCAGCCTGCCCAGCAGGGGCGCCACCTTCGCCTCGTCCCCCACCAGGAGCACCTGGTGACCGGGGTGGGCCCGCGCGAAGAGCACCCCACCCTCCACGGGGGCGGCGGGCGCGTGATCGCCGCCCATGGCATCCAGCACCAGCCTCATCCCCACCCTCTCCTTGCCCGCCAGGCGCCCCGGCGGCTGTCGGTGTCGGTATCCCACCCGCCGGGGGGCGGGCGGCGCGCAGCACAGCAGGAACCCTGGAGGGGGGCAACGACTGGCTGATGCGCCCTGGGGCACTTCCGGAAGAATGGCGCCCGCGCCATGGGCGTTGTCACCGGGCACCGTCCGGGATAGACGGTGCCCGGGAGATAACGGGCCCTCCCGCGTTGCCACATTGACTCGGGGGCTTCGAGCCGCTAGGGTCCGCCGCCTTCCGAAGCCGGACATGGAGTACGGGAGCCTTCGGCGACCGCCCCAGACCGGTTTCGAGCAGAGAGTGTTGCGCACGGAGCCGGGGACCCCGGCACAGCGCGAAAGACATTGGACTCAACCGGTCCGGACCGGCGCGAACGCTCCGGGTCGGCGTCGAATATAGAGGTGAGCCGTGGGTGTCCCCAAGAAGCGTACTTCGAAGATGCGTCGTGACCGCCGTCGTGCGGCCAACAACAACCTGCGGAGCGCCGTGCAGGTGACCAAGTGCCCGAACTGCAAGGAGCCGGTGATGCCTCACCGCGCCTGCACGTCCTGTGGCCAGTACAAGGGCCGTGAAGTGGTGGCTCAGGCCCAGGCCTGACACACAGTCACATACAGCGCCCTTCCCGGGCGCTGCGAAACACGACGGGCCGCGTCTCCATCCAATGGAGGCCGCGGCCCTTGTCGTTCCAGGGCCCCCTCTCACGAGGCGGCCCTGCCCTCCAGGCTCACTTCAGTTGTTGAGCTTGATGTTCTTCAGCGGCGCCAGCCGCGGATCCACCGGCCGGGTGTCACAGGTGCAGGCGACGTCGTTGCGGTTCGCGCCGCACTGCGAGCACAGGCCCTTGCAGTCGTCCCGGCACACGGCGTTCATCGGCAGGGCCAGCAGGAGCTGCTCCCGGACGATGGGATCCAGGTTGATGGTCTTCCCGTCGAAGAGCTCCTGATCCGCGTCGTCCAGCTCGAAGGAGCCGCCAGACTCCCCCTGGCTGCGCTCCTTCTTCTCCATGGCCTTCTCGTCGTCGTCCTTGAAGTCGTCGCCCCGAGCCAGGGACTCCGGCACCAGGTTGAGCGTGAACTCCACGGGGACCTTCATGGCCACGTCGGCGAGGCAGCGCTTGCAGGGGCTGGTGACGTCCACCGTGAAGCGCCCCTCCAGCAGCACGCCGCCGCTCAGCTTGCGCAGCGACGCCTTCAACGTCGCCGGGGCCGTGGCTCGGAATCCGGTATCCTCGCCGGAGGCAGCGCCTCCCAGCGTCTCACCGAGCAGCTCGAGATTGACGGGCTCCTCGAGCTTCAGCCCTGCGTCCTTGATTTGATCAACCTTTACGAGCATTTACGCTACTTCCAGGCCAAAAGGGGCGCGCAACATAGAGGGTGGCCCCTCCAGCGTCAACACGCCCTCGTGCAACACCGCCACGAAGATGTCACCGCGCCGTCACCCCCGACGGGCCGGCCTTCGTGGATTCTCTCGATAACGTTTTGATAGGTTCGAATCGATGCACGCACATGGCTGGCGGTTGCGCGGGTGGGCCCTCATCCTGGTGCTGGGCCTGGGTGCCCGACTGGGCTGGAGCCGGCCCCTCTTCCCTGAGCCTGTTCTCTCGCAGCTCGGCCCGGCCAGCCCGGCCATCACCGAGGCCCGCGAACAGTTCGACCAGGGCGAATTCGAAGACGCACGTCGCACCCTCCTGGAAGGCCTGGATGCGCCGGACCTGACGGATGATCAGCTGGTGGAGATGTACCGCCTGCTGGGCCTCACGGCCCTCTACCTGGGAGACGAGCCCCAGGCGCGCGACGCCTACGAGAAGCTGCTCCAGGCCCGGCCGGACTACGAGCTCCCCCGCAGCTCCCCGCCCAAGCTGCGCGCCCTCTACGCGCGCATCCGCGAGGACATCAAGAGCCGGCGCGTCCGCCCTGTCACCCTGGACGTGGACCCCATCCCTGATCCACCGGGTGGCGAGCCCGTCGTCGTGGAGGCCGCCATCCAGGACCTGGCGCTGGGCGCCCGCGCGCGCCTCTTCTACCGGCGCGCCGGAGACGAGGCCTACAGCTCGGTGGACTTCGCGCGTGAGCGAGGCCCCGACGGCCGCCCCCTCGAGCGCTACCGCGCGGTGTTGCCGGCCTACGAGGTGCCCACCGAGGCCGAGGCCTACGAGATGGAGTACTACTTCGAGGTCGCGGACGCGGCGCAGCGCCGGCTCGCGGGCCGGGGAGACTCCTTCCAGCCGCTCATCTTCCAGGTGGCGCCCCGGGCCGTGCGCGCCGGCGCCGCCGCCGACCCGTCCTCCCGTCCCTGGTACAAGAGCCCCTGGCTCTGGGTGGGCGTGGGCGCGGTGGCCATTGGCGCCACCGCCGGCATCGTCGCGCTGACCTCCGGCGAAGAGCGGGGCCGCGTTCCCATCACCATCCGCGTGGAGCCCCCCGCCCCATGAGCCTGCGCCTCCTGTCCCCGCTGTTGCTGCTCGGCCTTCTTGGCGCGTGCGGCCCTGACGCCGAGCCCGCGGGCCGCTTTCCGCTCGCCCTGACGATGGAGCGCGCGGTGGCCAACGACGTCCAGGCCCTGCAGGTGGCCGTGGTGTCGCGGGGCTCCAGCCGCAGTTGCACCGAGATTCAGCGCACGTGCCTGGGCACCCAGGTGCGGCGTGACGACCTGGTGGTGCTGAAGGACGCCCAGGGGCGCGAGGGCAGGGCCCTCCGCTTCCCCGTGGACCTGGCGACCCTCCAGTCGGGAGGAAGCCTGGAGCTGGCGGTGGACGTGCCGGTGGGCCGAGATTACGCGCTCGTCATCGAGGCGATCACCACGGGGACCCCGCCCGGCTTCCTGGGGAGTTCGTGCAACTACCTCCGTGAGGTCAACGCGGGCGACAACGCCCCGGTGATTGCCGCGCCCCTGACGCTGACCGGTGGAGATTGCAATCCGTCCATCGCGCCCTGAGCGCGGAGGGACTCGAGAGGGCTTCATGTCGCGCATCCTGATTATCGAGGACGAGCAGGACCTGGCGGGTCTCGTCGACTACAACCTGCGGGCCGCGGGCTTCGAGACGGAGACGGCCAGCACCGGCGCGAGCGGGCTCGCCAAGGCGCGCGCGCATCCGCCAGACCTGGTGCTGCTGGACCTGATGCTGCCGGACGTGGCGGGCAGCGAGGTGCTGCGCATGCTCAAGACGGACACCGAGCTGCGCAAGGCGTCCGTCATCATCGTCAGCGCGAAGGGCCAGGAGTCCGACCGGGTGCAGGGCCTGGAGCTGGGCGCGGACGACTACGTGGTGAAGCCCTTCTCCGTCCGCGAGCTCCTCCTGCGCGTCAAGGCCGTGCTGCGCCGCGCGGACGCGGAGGACGGGCCCTCCGCGGTGCTCGCCTCCGGCGACATCAGCCTGGACACCACCCGCCACCAGGTGCGCGTGAAGGGCGAGGAAGTGCTCCTCACCGCGCTGGAGTTCCGCCTGCTGCGCACGCTGCTGGAGCGCTCGGACCGGGTGCAGACGCGCGAGGTGCTGCTGTCGGACGTCTGGGGCATCCAGGCGGAGATCCACACCCGCACCGTGGACACGCACATCAAGCGGCTGCGCGAGAAGCTGGGCCCCGCCGGGGACATCATCGAGACGGTGCGCGGCGTGGGCTACAAGCTCAGCCCTCCGTGAGGCCGCCCCGCCCATGCCCCTGCGCGCCACACTCCTTCCGCTCCTGCTGCCCGCCGTCGTCGTCGCGACGCTCGTCGCCCTCCTCGACGGACCGAAGGAGGTCTTTGCCGCGGCGCTCGTCGCGCTCGCCGGCTCCCTCATGTCCCTGGGCGTGAGCCGCGGAACGCTGCAGCGGCAGCTCGACCTGCTGGCCCGCCACACCCGGGAGCGCGCCGAGGGCGGCCCCCCCGCCCCACCGAGCGTCCCTGAGCGGTTGGACGAGGTGGCCGGGCTCGAAGGCGCCATCGACTCGCTGCACACCCAGCTGTCCGCGCGCAACGCGGCGCTCACCCAGGAGGCGCGCACCCTCACCGCCGTGCTGGACGGCATGACGGAGGGCGTCTGGGTGACGGACGCAGAGGGCACGGTGGTGCGCCACAACGACGCGCTCCGCCCCCTGCTGGCGTCCACGAGCAGCCCGCTCACCGGCCAGCGCCCCCTGGCCCTCATCCGGAACGAGGCGCTGCACGACGCCGTGATGCGCGCCTGCCGGGAGAGCGCATCCAGCCACCTGGAGCTCACGCTGGACGGCCACTTCCCGCGCACGCTCTCCATCCGGGTGACGCCGCTGGCCAAGGATTTGCCGGGCAGCGCCGCCGTCTTCCACGACGTCACCGAGCTGCGCCGGCTGGAGAAGGTGCGCAAGGACTTCGTGGCCAACGTGTCGCACGAGCTGCGCACGCCCATCACCGCCATCCGCGGCTACGCGGAGACGCTCCAGGGCGGCGCCCTCAATGACCCCGTCATGGCGCCGAAGATGGTGGAAATCATCCACCGCCAGTCCGAACGCCTGTCTGAACTGGTGGAGGACCTGCTGGAGCTGTCCCGCCTGGAGTCGCGCGAGGCGAGCCTGAAGCTCGCCCGCGTCACCCTGGCCGACGCCGCCGCGCGCGCCGCCGACACCGTGCGCCCCAAGGCCGAGGGCAAGGGACAGGCGGTTTCACTCCACGTCCCTCCAGGTCTACTCGCGGTGGGGGACCCCCGGGCCGTGGAGCAGGTGCTGCTCAACCTGCTGGACAACGCGGTGAAGTACACGCCCGCGGGTGGGCGGGTGGATGTTTACGGTGCGTGCGAGCAAGGCCGCTGCGTGGTGCGGGTGAAGGACACGGGGGTGGGCATCGAGCCCAAGCACCAGTCGCGCATCTTCGAGCGCTTCTACCGGGTGGACAAGGGCCGCAGCCGGGACATGGGCGGTACCGGACTGGGGCTCGCCATCGTCAAGCACCTGCTCCAGGCCATGGACGGCGAGGTCAAGGTGGAGAGCGAACCCAACGCGGGGAGCACCTTCACCATTTTTCTGCCCCTGGCGGCTTCATCGAGCGCGGCGACAGGGTAGGATGGAGTGACCATGCGGGTCGCCATCCTCGCGGACATCCACGGCAATCTTCCTGCCTGCGAGGCCGTCCTCGAGGACATCGCCCGCTCTGTGGCCCCCGACTACATCGTCGCGGCCGGAGACCTGGCGCTGCGGGGCGCCCATCCCCGGGAGACGGTGGACCTGCTCTTCGACCGGTGTGACTCCGTCCTGATGGGCAACACCGACTGCTACCTGGCGGGCAACTACCTGGGCGGCGCCTACCGGGAGAAGGACCACTGGAAGACGGAGCTGCTGCGCTGGACGCGGGACCAGCTGGGCGGCGCGCTGCTGGAGAAGCTGGGCGCCCTGCCCTTCTCCGTGCGCTACACGCCGCGCAAGGGACAGGACCTCTTCGTCTGCCACGCCAACCCGCGCAACCTCGAGGAGTCGCTGGACCCCACGCTGGATGACGTCGCGGTGCGCCGCTTCTTCAGCCACCTGGACGCGGCGGCCTGCGCCTTCGGGCACCTGCACTTCCCCTACCGCCGCCGCGTGGGCCGCATGCTCATCGCGGACGTGGCCAGCGCGGGCATCCCCCGGGACGGAGACCTGCGCCCCGCCTACGGCGTCTTCACCTTCACGCCCAAGGGGTGGCGGGTGCAGATTCGCCGGGTGCGCTACCCGGTGCGCAAGGCCACCCAGGCCCTCACCGCGCGCCGCGTCCCCGGCGGACCGCTCCTGGTCCACAAGCTGGTGGAGGCGCGCTACCGCCACCACAACGCGCTGATGGAGGCCGCGCGGCGCCACTCCGGCCTGCCGCCGCCGGGCCCGGTGCTCCGCCCGCCGCCAGGGGCCACCTCGCGCGCCGCGGCCACGCCCATGGACAGTCGTCCCTCCCCGGAGGTCGACCCCGCCTCGTTGCCCACGGACCTGGACGGAACCGTGACAGGCGCGGCGCCGCTGCCCCTGGACGCGCTCAACGATTTCGAAGGGTAGACGTTGTCGCCAGTCCGTTGCTTGCGCGGGGATGCCCGGGGTGATTCACGGCGCTCACCATGTCTGCACGCGAGCTGCCGCTGCTGTTCATCCGCCACGCCGTCGCGGAGGACTCTCACGTCCTGGGCGATGAGGCGCGCGCCCTCACCCCGGAAGGCCGCGCGGCCTTCCGCCACCACGCACGCAAGCTGGCACGCCTCACGCCACTGCGCGGCATCATCACCAGTCCGCTGGTGCGCGCGGTCCAGACGGCGGAGCTGCTCGCCGAGGCCTTCGGCGTGTCCGGCGTGGAGGTCCACCCCGCCCTGCTGCCCCAGCGCGGCGCGCACAAGCGCATCGTCGACCTGGGCCGCGAGCGCGGCGCGGGCTGGGCCCTGGTGGGCCACAACCCCTCGCTGGAGCGCGCGGCCATTCGCGCCCTGGAGCATGAGCTGCCGGACAAGCTGCGCAAGGGCGCGGCGCTGGCGCTCCATCCCCTGAAGAACGGCGGCTTCACGCTCGCGTGGTGGGCCACGCCGGGCAAGCCCGTGAAGCGCCCCGGCGACCTGCGCTGACGCGCCTCAGTGCGCCGCGCCCAGCAGGAAGGACAGGACGAGCATGGCCAGCACCGTGGCGGTGATTCCCACGTAGAGCCGGTCCTTCTGCTGGCGGAAGATGAGCAGCGACAGGGCCACCCGCATCACCGGCACGGCCATCATCACCAGCAGTCCCGCCATGACGAACGCCTGGCCCCGGGCAGCCAGCGCCCCCGCCACGACGTCCCTCAGGGTGTGCGGCACCGGGTGCGGCGAGGTGAGGCGCAGCAACGCCTCGGACGAGACGAGGTAGTCCGGGTGGCGGAAGAAGGTCACCACGGTGCCCAGCGTCACCAACGCCAGGCTGGCGGCCACGCCGTACCGCAGCAAGTCACTGATGAGCTGCTCCGGATGGAGCAGCGAAGCGTCCTCGCCGTCCTGCACCGCCGCGGTGGCGGCCTCAGGGCTTCGCGGCGCCGGCTTCGGTGCCTCGCTCATGACGCCCACCCCTTGCGCAGCATCTCGAAGGCCACCCACAGCAGCACGCCCACGAAGAGCGCGCGCAGCCACGTGCTGTTCACCCGGGCCATCAGGTGGCGCGAGCCCAGCCACGCGCCCAGCGTGACACCCACGCACACCGGCCCCGCGATGAACGGGTCGATGTTGCCGCGCGCGAAGTAGACGCCCGCGCTGGCTGCCGCCGTCACGCCAATCATGAAGTTGCTGGTGGCCGTGGACACCTTCAGCGGCAGCCGCATGGCCAGGTCCATGGCCGGCACCTTGAGCGCGCCCGAGCCGATGCCCAGCATGCCGCTCACCGTGCCCGCCACGTACATCAGCCCCAATCCCGTCAGTGGCCGCGTGACGCGGTAGGACACCTCACGGCCCTGCGACTCATCCCAGTAGCTGCCGTGCAGGGCCAGCCGGTCCGCCAGCGCGTTCGCGGGCACCGGCGCCTCGGCGCTCGCCCGCATCCGCCGCAGCATCACCAGCGCCGACCACGCCATGACGCCGCCAAAGACGAGGTACACGCCGCGCCCACCCACCAGCCCGGACATGTACGCGCCGCTGAGCGCGCCCGCGGTGGTCGCCAGCTCCAGGAACATGGCCACGCGGGTGTTGGCCATCCGGTCGCGCACGTAGGCCGCCGCCGCGCCGCTGGACGTGGCGATGACGGAGACGATGGACGCCCCCACCGCGTACTGGATGTCCACTTTCAGGAGCAACGTGAGCACGGGAATCAGGATGAGCCCGCCGCCGATACCCAGCAGCGAGCCCAGCAGTCCCGCACCCACGGAAAACCCCAGGACGACGAGCATGAAGAGGAAGGGAGTCATCGAAGCTGCTCCCCATCCTCTCCCCCTCACCGGCCTTTGGCCACCAGGAGAATGGCTCGATTCGAGCCGCTCCCCTGGTTGCCTGCTTCCACCGGGCTACTGCGCGCTGGCCACCACCGCTATGCGCTGAGCACCGTTGCCGTTGGCGAGCGCGCCGGGGGCCTGGGTGTCCGCGCCCAGCTCGCGCAGCAGGGCTTCGCCCACCAGTTCGTCCATGGGGATGAAGCGGCCCAGCAACGGGCGCCAGGCGTGGACCTGCGCGGTGGCGATGTCGAACCACCAGCCGTGCAGCCGCAGGGTGCCCGCGTCGAGACGCTCCTTCACCCACGGATAGGTGGAGATGTGCTCTATCTGCACCAGCACGTTGTTCTGGGACAGGCGATCGTAGTCCGACCGGCCCTCACCCAGCGTCGGGTTCGCATCCATCCGCTGGAGCGCGTCCTTGCCGTGCTCAAGCCAGCCCTTGAGGTTCGGGTTCTCAGGCCCCACGCCCCCGGCGAGGATGGCCTTCATCGCGCCGCAATTCGAGTGGCCGCACACGACGATGTCCTCCACCGGCAGGTTGCGGAGCGAGAACTCCAGCGCGGCCGCCTCGGACTGGTCGCCCGTGGACTGCCCCTTCGAATCCGACGGCGCCACCATGTTGCCGACGTTGCGGACCACGAACAGGTCGCCCGGGTCCGTGGACACGAGCAGGTTGGGAACCACGCGGCTGTCCGCGCAGGCGATGAAGAGACAATCCGGCTTCTGCTCCTGCGCCAGCAACGCGAACTTCTCCCGATAGCTAGAACGGGCGTTGAGCTGAAAGTCCAACAGACCGCGAATGAGCTTCCTCACTGCGCACCTCCAGAGACAAGCGAGTTGTGATTGGGACCGCCAACGGCCACGGGGCTGCTCGGCTTCACCGTGCCCTTGCGGCTCCAGACGTCTTCGAGCGACTCGGCGAACACCGAGCCACCCGTCTTGCGATGCGTGTCACACCAGCTCTCCAGGGCTTCGTGCCCGGAGTGGTCCAGCGTCTGCACCGCCAGGTCCAGCTCCACCTTGGAGCCCGACGGAACCTGCGCCAGCGCGGTGGACAGCTTGGGGACGCCGACGAACGTCAGCGCGCCCGAGATTCGAACCAGATAGGACGCATGCGCCTGCTGGTGCACGTCCACCTTGACGCTGCCCAGGTGCCACAGCAGGCGCAGCACCGCGAACGCCAGGCCCATGCCGATACCGGCCAGCAGGTTGACGCCCACCACGCCGGCCACCGTCACCAGGTACACGGCCAGCTCCCCGCGCTTCTGGAGCTCACGGATGTGGTGCACGTTCACCAGCTTGGCGCCGACGAAGACGAGCAGACCCGCCAGCACGGTGAGGGGGACGAGCCCCGCCACCGAGCCGAGCAACGTGATGAACAGGAGCAGCCACACGCCGTGCAGCGTTCCCGACAGCCGCGTCTTCGCGCCGGCGGTGATGTTGGTGGCGCTGCGGACGATGACGCCGGTGATGGGCAGGCCGCCCGCCAGACCCGAAATCGTGTTCGCCAGGCCCTGGCCGAAGAGCTCGCGGTCCAGGTTCGCACGGGGGCCCGTGTGCATCTTGTCCGTGGCCACCGCGCTCAAGAGCGACTCCGCGCTCGCGACCAGCGCCAGCGACAGCACCGCCGTGCCGAAGGTGACCCAGTCGCCCTTGGGGAAGGTGGGCAGCTGGATGCTGGAGAAGATGTTCTCCGGCAGGTCCACCCGGGCCACGTCGGCACCCATGAAGGTCGCCGCCGCGGTGGCGCTCACCACGGCCACGAGCGGACCGGGGACCTTCTTCAACTTTCCGGGAACGAACTGCCACGCCACCATCACGCCGATGGTCAGCAGGCCCAGCAGCGTCGCGGCGCCATGAAGGTCCGCAATCTGCCCCGGCAGCTCCTTCACGTTCTGCCACGCGCTCGACTGCGGCGCGCCACCCATCACGATGTGGACCTGTCCCAGGACGATGAGGATGCCAATGCCGGCCATCATCCCGTGGATGACGGCGGGAGAGATGGCCAGCGCGCCGCGCGCCACCTTCATCCCGCCGAGAATCATCTGCACCACGCCCGCGACGGCCACCGCCGCGCACGTCATCGCCAGGCCCATCTGCTGGATGAAGCCAAACACCATGACCGCGAGGCCGGCCGCGGGACCGCTCACCTGGAGGGGCACGCCTCCAAAGAGCCCCACCACGATGCCGCCAATCACACCCGCGATGAGCCCGCTGACGATGGGCGCGCCTGAAGCCAGCGCGATTCCCATACACAACGGCAACGCCACCAGGAACACCACCAGGGAAGCAGGCAGGTCCGTGGCCAGCGCCTTCCAGGGGGAAGCAACGCTCTCAGGACTCTTCGAAGTCGACATCACACCTCCACACAAGTCGCCGCGACTGCCGCGTGCGCTGGTTCACGTGGAGGCCCTCCGCAAAGAGCGTGCCGTCCGCCTTTCGACAGGCTCAGAGGGAACGCAAGGTGATTGCGGTCGGGAATATGAAAACGATTTTAAGTCCCGAATCCAGACTTAAAAATCCTTGAGGCCGCCGGCCTCAAGAATCTTGAAGCGCCCTCGCCTACTCCTCCTCGAGCCGGCGGAGGAAGGTGGGATAGGAGAGTCCCAGCACCCGGGCGGCCTCCATCCGGCGCCCATCCAAGCGGGCGAGGACGTGCCGGACGTACAACCGCTCCACATCCTGCAAGGGGCGCGGAGCCCCGGAGACGACGAACGCGTCGGGGTCCACATCGGGCGGGCCGCTGGTGCCCTGCGGCTCCAGGGCGGCGAGCTCCAGCTCGGGTCCGGCCTCCAGCACCAGGGCTCGTTCGAGCACGTTGCGCAGCTCACGGACGTTGCCGGGGAACGGGTAGCGCTCCAGCCGGGCGCGCGCGGCGCTGGAGAAGCTCACGGGCCGGCGCCCCAGCTCGGCGCCCAGCTCCGCCACCAGGGACTGTGCCAAAGGCAACAGGTCCTCGCGGCGCTCGCGCAGCGGCGGAATGTCCACCCGGAAGACGCTCAGGCGGAAGTAGAGGTCCTCGCGGAAGCGGCCCTCGGCCACCTCCTTGGTCAGGTCGCGGTTGGTGGCCGTCACCACGCGCGCGCTGCTGCTCAGCTCGGCGGTGCCCCCCAGGCGGCGGAAGGCGCCCTTGTCCAGGAAGGTGAGCAGCTTCGCCTGGAGCTGCAGCGGCAACTCGCCCACCTCGTCCAGGAAGAGCACGCCGCCCGCGGCCACCTCCACCAGGCCGCGGCGGGCGGTTCGCGCGTCGGTGAAGGCGCCGCGCTCATGGCCGAAGAGTTCACTTTCCACCATGGTGGCGGGCAGCGCGGCGCAGTTGACGTGGACGAACGAGCCCTGCCCGCCTTGCAGCGCGTGCAAGTGGCGCGCAATCACCTCCTTGCCCACGCCTGTCTCGCCCAGCAGTAGCACCGGGCTGCGCGGCGCCTTGGCGATGCGCTCCAGCATCTGCAGCGCGGCGAGCATCTTCGGCGAATGCGGACGCGACAGGCGCCGCCGTCCACCCAGCTCGCTCTCCGCCAGACGCAGCCGCTCCTGGAGCTGCAGGTCCGCGACGGCGCGGCGGGCGCGCAGCACCAGGTCATCCAGCTCCACCGGCTTGGACAGGTAGTCGCGCGCGCCCGCCTGGATGGCCTCCACCGCACTGGCGATGTCGCCGTGCGCCGTCACCATCAACACGGGCGTGTCCGGAAGCTGGGCGCGCAGCTCCGGCAGGAAGTCGATGCCGTCCCCGTCCGGCAGGCGCCGGTCCAACACCACCAGGTCTGGCGCCTCGCGGGACATGGCCCCACGCGCGTCATGGAGTGAATGCGCCAGCGTGACGCGGAAGCCCTCGTGTCGCAGCACGGAGGCCGCCAGCGAGGCGAAGGTCCGGTCGTCATCGACCAGCAACAGATAGGTGCTCATCGGGCCACCTCCAACGGAAGGCGCAGCGTGAAGCGGCTTCCCAGCGGACTCCGGACATAGTTCAGACTGCCACCATGGGCCTCCACGGAGGCACGCGCCATGGGCAGCCCCAGCCCCACGCCCTTGGCCCGCCCGGTGGCGAAAGGTTCCCACAACCTGGGCTCGAGACGCGGATCCACGCCGCCCGCATTGTCCTCCACCACGAGCACGGCGTCATGTTCCTCCCGCGTCAGACGCACGCTCACCCACGGTGCCAACTGCATCCCTGTGTCCTTCGCCACCGCGCCTGCCTCCACCGCGTTGCGCAACACGTTGTCGATGGCGGACACCAGCAGCGCGGCATCCCCCTGGACCCACAGGGACTCCTCCAGGGACGTGGTCAGTGCCACGGCCTCTGACTCCGGCAGCAGCTTCACGCCCTGGAGCGCGTCCTTCACCAGCAGGTGCACCTCGCAGCGGCGGCGCAGCGCTGCACGAGGCGCCCCGAAGGACAGCAGCGAGCGCGCCAGATGACTCAGGCGCTCCACCTGCGAGCGCAGCGCGCCCACGGGCAGCTCGCTGCCCGCGGGGGTATGCCGGAGCACGGACAGCGCGGCCTGGATGCCGTTGAGGGCGTTCTTCACCTCATGCGCGATGAGCGAGGCCGCGGTCCCCAGCGCGGCCATGGTCTCCTGGCGTCGCAGCCGCTCCTCGGCCGCCAGCAGCGAACGGTAGGAGTGCCGCAGCAGGAGGATGAAGATGATGAGCGTGCTGCTCAGCAGGGCGATGTGGAACGCCAGCTGCCGCAGGAAGCGCGCCCGGAGGCCCGCGGTGGCCGTCTCCTCCTCCAGGACGACCAACAGCAGGTCGCTCTTCCCCACCCACGCGCCCGCGCCCATCATGTGCATGTCATCCAACGTCAGCGGCCCCGGCAAGTTCGCCAGCGCGCGCAGCCGCCCCGTGATGTCCCCGGCGCCCAGCTTGAACCCCACAGGCATCAGGACCTGACCGTGGTCATCCATCAGCACCAGTGACGTCTGCGCGGTGGGCCGCGTGGGCAGCGCGCTGGCGCGGAGCTCTCCCAGCAGCACGCCCTTGAAGCGGCCGTCCTGGAACATGGGGACGGCGACCACGATGGGCCCCCCCTCCCCTTCCAGCAGGTCGATTTCCGGCTGGCGGCCCTCCACCATCCGGCGGAACCAGGGCCGCTGCGTCAGCGGTGAGCGCCCCAGCGGCATGTCCGGAGGGTCGCTCCAGACGCGCTCGCCCTCGGGCGTCAGCAGGGCCACGCCCTCCGAGAAGAGGGACGAATGGTAGAAGGCGCTCTCCAGCAGGGCCAGCTCCGCCGGGGAGGCGCCGTCCTCGGGGGACAGCGCGGGGTGCCCGGCCACGCGGGCCAGCTCCGCCTCCAACAGCCCCAGGTGGACGCCCAGCGCCTCCGACTGCACCTGCGCCTGGTTGAGCAGCCGGCTCAGCAGCTCCTCGCGCGCGTTGCGCACGTCCTCCACGTAGCCCAGCACGGGGCTCGTCAGCGCCACCAGCCCCACCAGCCCCAGACCGACGAGCGCGGAGCGCCCCCCGCGCCGCTGCGCGTGGGCCAGCTCGCCCGGCGTGGGGGTCAGCGTCGGGAGTGGAGGCGGGGTTGGCGGCAGGTGGGCGGAAGTCATGACAGAGCTCCCTGGGGTTTACCCCGGCGCGGAAGCACCTTCACGCGCAATCAGGCCACCTGGCTGGGGACCCGCCCGCTGGAGGGCCGGCCATCGTCCCGGGGCGCCCGCTCCCGCGCGTGTTCCCGTCATGACGAAGTTGTTGCACATGCGTCACACGTTCGGAAAAGGGGGCGCGCAGAGTGGCGGCCCGCCATGCCCCATGTCCTCATCATCGACGACGAACGCGACCTCGCGGAGCTCATTGATTTCAACCTGCGGGGTTCCGGCCTCACCACGCACGTGTCCCATACTGGCGAAGAAGCGCTGGTGGCCGCGCGCGAGCAGAACCCCGACCTCGTGCTGCTGGACCTGATGCTGCCGGACATGTCCGGCATCGATGTCTGCCGGCAGCTACGGGCCAGCCCTCAGTCCCGGGGCGTCCTCATCGTCATGCTCACCGCCAAGGGCGAGGAGTCCGACCGCATCCGCGGCTTCGAGGTGGGCGCGGACGACTACGTGGTGAAGCCCTTCAGCGTGCGGGAGCTGGTGCTGCGACTGAAGGCCATCCTCCGCCGCGGCGCCCCCACGGCTGGCAGCACGGCGCCACTGGCGCTGGGGCCCCTTCGCCTGGACGTGGCGTCCCACCGCTTCTTCGTGGAGGAGCGCGAGGTGGCCCTCACCGCGCTGGAGTTCCGGCTCCTGGAGCACCTGCTCGCCCGCCTGGGCCGGGTGCAGACACGTGAACAGTTGCTGGAAGAGGTGTGGGGCCTGTCATCCTCCCTGGAGACGCGCACCATCGACACCCACGTCATGCGCCTGCGCGACAAGCTGGGCCCGGCGCGCGCGCTGCTGGAGACGGTCCGCGGTGTCGGCTACCGGATGCTGGACCCAGCCGCGGGCTGAGCGACGTGACGGTGATGTCACGTGGCGGACGCGAAACGGACACCCACGTCACGTAGAAGCGCGGCGTCTTCGCGCAAGCCTCACACAGCGTCCAGATTCCAATTCACATCCTCCAGCCACGAGAAGTCCCCCATGAAATCGCTCCTCAAGCTCCTGCTCGCGGTGTTCCTCCTGGCGCTCCCCGCCGCTGCCCAGGCGGGCACCGTCACCATCAAGGGCTCCGACACCATGGTCATCCTCGGCCAGCGCTGGGCCGAGGCGTTCATGAAGAAGAACCCCAACATCAAGGTCCAGGTCACCGGCGGCGGCTCCGGCGTGGGGCTGGCGGCGCTCCAGAACGGCACCACGGACATCGCCATGTCCAGCCGGGAGATGAAGAAGGCGGAAGCCGACAAGCTC
This sequence comes from Myxococcus virescens, assembly GCF_900101905.1. Taxonomy (NCBI): domain Bacteria; kingdom Pseudomonadati; phylum Myxococcota; class Myxococcia; order Myxococcales; family Myxococcaceae; genus Myxococcus; species Myxococcus virescens. The sequence continues at coordinate 89,465 of NZ_FNAJ01000023.1, forward strand.
CGCGCGCGCTACAAGGCGCCGCCCGCGCAGCGCTCGGTGGCCAAGGACGGCGTCACCTTCTACGTCCACCAGGGCAACCCCGTGAGCGCGCTCACCACCGAGCAGCTGATGAAGATCTACGTGGGCGACATCACCTCCTGGAAGCAGGTGGGTGGCGCGGACGCGCCCATCGTCGCGTACTCCCGGGAGAACTCCTCCGGCACCTACGTCTTCGTGAAGGACATGGTGCTGGACGGCGAGGACTTCGCGCCCGCCATCCAGACCCTGCCCGGCACCGCCGCGGTGGTGAACGCCGTCTCCAAGGAGAAGAACAGCCTGGGCTACGGCGGCGCCGCATACGCAGAGGGCATCAAGGAGCTGAAGGTGAAGAAGGGCAACGAGGAGATCGCCCCCAGCGCGGACAACATCAAGAGCGGCAAGTACCCGCTGGCGCGCGACCTCTTCTTCTACCTGCGCGCCGAGCCGACCGGCGACATCAAGGCCTTCATCGACTTCGCGCTCTCCCCCGAAGGTCAGGCCATCGTCACCCAGGTCGGCTACTTCCTCGTGAAGTAGCCACGGAGCGTCACACGAATGTCACAAGAGGCGCTGAATCCCTATGGATAGACAGGCGACCATGGAGCAAGGTCTCACGCGGGTCGTGGCCGCGCCGCGCCTGTCCGCGGCGGCGCGGAGGCGTCAACTGCGGGAGAAGGCCGTCGCGGGCTTCATCACCCTGATGGCGTTCACGGGCATCGCCGCGCTCATCCTCATCATCGTCTTCGTGGCCAAGGAGGCGCTGACGCTCTTCACCGACGCGGACGCCCGCCACGAAGCCAGCCTCGCCAAGATGTTCCTGCCGCAGGAGGGCCGCTACCCGTTCCGGTGGCAGCCCGTGTCGGACACGCCCAAGGTCAGCATGATTCCGCTGTTCGTGGGCACGCTGAAAATCACCCTGGTCTCCATGCTGGTGGCGGTGCCCATGGGCGTCTTCAGCGCGCTCTTCGTCGCGGAGTTCGCCCCGCGCCGCCTGCGCGAGCTGCTCAAGCCCATCATCGAACTGCTGGCCGGCATCCCCTCGGTGGTGCTGGGCTTCTTCGCGCTGATGGTGCTGTCCCCCGTGGTGAAGGACCTGTTCCACCTGGACCGGCCGCTCAACGGCACGCTTGCGGGGCTGGCGCTGGCGCTGGCCATCGTCCCGGTCATCTTCACCGTGTCCGAGGACGCGCTCACCGCGGTGCCCCGCAGCTACCGCGAGGCCTCGCTGGCGCTGGGCGCCACGCTCTGGGAGACGGCGTGGAAGGTGGTGCTGCCCGCGGCGGCCCCCGGCATCCTCGCCGCGTGCGTGCTGGGCTTCGGCCGGGCCATTGGCGAGACGATGATTGTCCTCATGGCGTCAGGCAACGCGGACATCGTGTCCTGGAACCTGGGGGACTCGGCGCGCTCGCTGTCGGCCACCATCGCGGCGGAGATGGGTGAAGTGGTGGTGGGCAGCCCGCACTACTCCCTGCTCTTCTTCATCGGCGTGGAGCTGTTCATCTTCACCTTCGTCCTCAACATGGTCGCCTCCACGTGGACGAAGAAGGTCCTCCAGCGGCTGACCGGGAGCGCCTCGTGAAGTACACCACGCGCCGGGCGGTGGGGCTGGGCCTCACCGGACTGACGGCCCTCGCGGCCTTCTTCATCGTGGGCATGCTGGCCCTCATCCTGCTGGACGTCGCGCGCAACGGCGCCCATCACCTCTCCTGGACCTTCCTCACCCAGCCCCCCAGCGACGGCATGATGGGCGGCGGCATCTTCCCCGCCATCTTCGGCACCGCCGCGCTCACGCTCCTGATGACGGTGGCGGTGATGCCGGTGGGTGTGCTCACCGCCGTGTACCTCCACGAGTACGCGCCGCCGGAGTCACGCTTCGCCCGCTGGGTGCGCGTGGCGGTGGTCAACCTCGCGGGCGTGCCCTCCATCGTCTTCGGCCTCTTCGGGCTCGGCTTCTTCATCCTCTTCGTCGGCGGCAACCTGGACCGGATGCTGGGCTACGAGGAGATGCACTGGGCCCAGCCGGGCATCCTCTGGGCCTCGCTGACGCTGGCGGTGCTGACGCTGCCGGTGGTCATCGTCTCCACGGAGGAGGCGCTGCGCGCGGTGCCGCTGGAGCAGCGCACCGCCAGCCTGGCCCTGGGCGCCACCCAGTCACAGACGCTGGCGCGGGTGGTGCTGCCCGGCGCCCTGCCCGGCATCCTCACCGGCGCGGTGCTGGCCATCTCCCGCGGCGCGGGCGAAGTCGCCCCCATCCTCTTCACCGGCGCCGCCTACTTCCTGCCGGACCTGCCCACGCACCTGGACTCCCAGTTCATGCACCTGGGCTACCACACGTATGTCATGGCCACCCAGTCACCGAACGTGACGGAGGCCAGTGGTCCGCTGTATGCGACGGTGCTGGTGCTGCTGGCGCTCACCTTCGCCCTCAACCTCGTCGCGGTCATCATCCGGACGCGCACGCGCCGCAAGGCCGCCAGCGCCCACTGACGGTACGCCTGCCATGTCCCTCCAACCCCAGAATCCCCGAGCGAAGATGGAAGCGCGGGAGCTCACCCTGCGCTACGGCCCCAAGACGGCCATCCACAAGGTGTCCCTGGCCATCCTCGACCGGCGGGTGACGGCGCTCATCGGCCCCTCCGGCTGCGGGAAGTCCACCTTCCTGCGCTCGCTCAACCGGATGAACGACCTCATCTCCGGCACCACGCATTCGGGCACCATCCTGCTGGACGGCATGGACATCCATGACCGCGGCGTGGACGTGGTGGACCTGCGCCGGCGCGTGGGCATGGTCTTCCAGAAGTCCAACCCCTTCCCCAAGAGCATCTTCGAAAACGTGGCCTACGGCCTGCGCGTGGGCGGGATGAAGGACAAGGCGGAGCTGGCCACGCGCGTGGAGAAGTCACTGCGCGGCGCCGCGCTCTGGGACGAGGTGAAGGACCGGCTGGACGAGAGCGCCCTGGGCCTGTCCGGCGGCCAGCAGCAGCGGCTGTGCATCGCCCGGGCGATGGCGGTGGAGCCGGAGGTGCTGCTGATGGACGAGCCCGCCAGCGCGCTGGACCCCATCGCCACCGCGAAAATCGAGGAGCTCATCCACGAGCTCAAGTCGACGTACACCATCGCCATCGTCACCCACAACATGCAGCAGGCCGCGCGCGTCAGCGACCGCACCGCTTTCTTCTACATGGGCGAGCTGGTGGAATGCGGCCCCACCGAGCAGATCTTCACCAACCCGCGAGAGAAGCGCACCGAGGACTACGTCACCGGCAAGTTCGGGTGAGCGGAAGAAAAAGGGGACCGGACACATGCCGTCGACGCATACGGACAAGGCCTTCGAGGCGGACCTCAGGGATTTGCGGGAGAAGCTGCTCGCGATGGGCGCGAAGGTGGAGAACCTCATCGTCCAGAGCATGAAGGCGCTCACCGACCGCGACAGCACCCTGGCCGAGAAGGTCGTCGCCGCCGACAAGGACGTCAACCGGCTGGAGGTGGACATCGACGAGCTGTGCCGGAAGATTCTGGCGCTGCGCCAGCCCGCCGCCAGCGACTTGCGCCTCATCACCACGGCGCTGAAGATCGTCACCGACCTGGAGCGCATCGGCGACCTGGCGGTGAACATCGCCGAGCGCTCCATGGACCTGAATCAGGCCCCCCCGCTGGCGCCCTACGTGGACACGCCACGGCTGGCGGAGCTGGCCCAGCGGCAGGTCCGCATGTCGCTGGACGCCTTCGTCTCCAGCGACGTCGCCAAGGCGGAGGAGGTGCTCCGGGGCGACGATTTGCTCGATGCCCTCTTCCTCAAGATCTTCAACGAGCTCCTCGCCTACATGATGGAGGATTCGCGCAACATCCGCCGCGCCACGGCGCTGATGTTCATCGCGAAGCACCTGGAGCGCATTGGCGACCACGCGATGAACGTGGCGGAGATGGTCGTCTACATGGTGCGCGGCAAGGACATCCGCCACCCGCAGAGCCGCAACCTGGCGGAGTAACCCGCGGGCGCGGGCTTCACCGCCCTGTCACCGCGAATTGCCCGGCCCGCCCCGGGCGCTTCGCGGGGCTGACGTGGAAGGCCTCTAGCGTGGCAACCGTGGTCGCGCCATGACGGCGCACCGGCCCCGGGGATTGCCCGCGAATGTTGCTCGCCTCCACCGTCCTGCTGCTTGCCGCCTGCCTCGGATTGTTCATCCTCACCGTCCAGTTCGCGCTCGTGCTGCGCCACCGGCGTGGGCCGCCCCTCACCGCGCAACCGGGCACGCCCCGCCCGGGCATCTCCATCCTCAAGCCGCTGTGCGGCGTGGATGACGACCTGGAAGCCAACCTGGCGCAGTTCGCGGGGCTGGACTACGCGGGCGCGTACGAGGTGGTGCTCGGCGTCAAGGATGCCAGGGACCCGGCCTTCGCCGTCGCCCGCGCGGCGGTCGCCCGCTGGCCCCACGTCATGCGCCTGGAGGTCCAGGAGGGCGAGCCGGGCCGCAACCCGAAGGTGAACCAGCTCATCACCCTGGCGGACCGGGCGCGCTACGACGTGCTGGTCATCAGCGACAGCAACACGCGGGTGGCGCCGGGCTACCTGGAGGAGATTGCCCAGGCCTTCGAGGACCCGGAGGTGGGCTGTGTCACCCACCCGGTGGCGGGTATGGGCGAGCGCACCTTCGGCTCGCTCCTGGACAACCTGCACCTGGGCGCCAGCGCGGCGGCGGGGATGATTGCCGCCAAGCGGCTGGCGGGCCAGGACATCGTGGTGGGCAAGTCCATGGCGCTGCGCCGCGAGGACGTGGACGCGCTGGGGGGCTTCTTCTCCGTGAAGGACGTGCTGGCGGAGGACTACGTCATCGGCCAGTGGGTGACGCGGAAGCTGGGCCGGCGCGTGGTGATGGCGCACACGCCCGTGTTCAACGTGTCGCTGCGCAAGAGCGTCCTGTCCTTCCTCCAGCGCTATCTGCGCTGGAGCGTGATTCACCGGACCGCGGTGTCTCCGGGCACGTACCTGGCCCAGGCCCTGCTGAATCCCACGCCGCTGGCCCTGCTGGGCGCGATGCTGGCCCCCTCCTCGGACACCGCAGCGCTCTGCCTGGGGGTGGCCCTGGGCAAGGTCGCGGTGGACCTCTCCACCGTGCGCGCCCTGCGGCCGCAGGCCCTGTCGTGGGACGCGGTGCCCGCCGTCTTCGCCAAGGACGCCCTGCTCTTCGCGGCCTGGAGCTACGCGCTCTTCTCCCGCACCGTGAACTGGCGCGGCACCCGGCTGCGCGTGGGCCGGGGCACCCGGCTGATGCCGGTGCGCACGGCAGGCCTGACGTCCGAGCCCGCGCTGCCCCAGGGTGACCGCATCCTCGCGGGCTGACCTGGCGACGCGCCCTTCCAGGGCCTGCCTGCCCGCATGCTGCGGCGAGCACCATGTCGCCGCTCGCGGAGAATGATGGCGCCCTTCAGCAGCGTTCATCTCAGGTCGGGGGAGGACGATTGGCGCGACTGGCAACGGATAACGGCGCAAGAAGGGTCTTGGTCGTCGATGACGACGCGGACTGGAGGGAATTCCTCCGGCTCAGCCTGGAGGACCTTGGCTACGAGACGACCGAGGCCTCGGATGGGCAGGAGGCCCTGGAGACGCTGAGGCGCGGCGGACGCTACGGGGTGATGCTGCTGGACCTCAACATGCCGGGCATGTCCGGGCTGGAGGTCGTGGAGCATCTGCCACGCGGGCCGCATCCCCGCATCGTCTTCCTGACGTCCGCGGCGGCGCAGGATGTAGGCAGTGCCCTGCTCTCGGGGCCACACTACTACCTTCCAAAAGGTGCGAGCCGCGACCAATTGTCGCTCCTCTTGCAGTCACTTGGTGAGTGAGCAGCCCGCCTCCGGCGTATAGGGTAGAGGGCCCCTGAGAGGAGGGCCATTATCGTCACCGAGCTTCTCATCATCCTGTTGCTGGTCCTGGCCAACGGCATCTTCGCCGGTGCGGAGCTGGCCATCATCTCTGTCCGCCGGACGCGGCTGCGGGAACTGATTGAAGAAGGCAGCACCTCCGCGAAAGCGGTGGAGGCCCTGCGCGGCAACCCTGAGCGCTTCCTGGCCACGGTGCAGATTGGCATCACCGTCATCGGCGCCACGGCGGCCGCGTTCGGTGGCGCGAGCATCGCCACGCGCCTGGGTGACTTCCTCACGAGACTGGGAGTGCCCGAGCAGCAAGCGGACGAAGTCGCCCTGGCGGGCGTGGTGGCCTTCGTTTCCTACCTCTCGCTGGTGCTGGGCGAGCTGGTGCCCAAGTCGCTCGCGCTGCGTGCCGGCGAGCGCTACGCGCTGCTCATCGGCCGGCCTCTGCGCGGCCTGGCGTGGCTGATGCAACCGGTGGTGTGGTTCCTCACCGCTAGCTCCAACGTGGTGCTGCGCCTGTTCGGCGACCGGACGAACTTCACCGAAGGCCGCCTGTCCGCAGAGGAGCTCCAGCAGCTGGTGGAGGAGGCGGCGAAGCAGGGCACGTTGGATCCGCACGCCGGCGAAATTGCATCACGCGCCTTCGAGATGGGCGACGTGACGGTGGGCGAGCTGTCGGTGGCCCGGGACGAGATGGTGGCCCTGCGGCGGCACTCCAGTCCGGAGGAGATTCGCCGCGTCCTGCTGGAGGGCGGCCACTCGCGCATGCCGGTGTACGAGGGCACGCTGGACAACATCGTCGGCTACGTCATCGCCAAGGACCTTCTGGGGGTGGCCTGGGAGGGCAACCTCATCATCCTGGAGGACGTGATGCGTCCGCCCTTCTTCGTCGTGGAGACGATGCGGGCTATGGACGCGCTCAAGGAGCTTCAGCGGCGACGCATGCAGCTGGCGGTCGTGGTGGACGAGCGCGGCGGTGTGGTGGGGCTCGTCACCGTGGAAGACCTCGTGGAGGAGTTGGTGGGCGACATCCTCAGCGAGTCCGAGGTGCCAGAGGAGTACGTCAAGCGCGAGGGGCCGAACACCGCCCTGGTGCTCGGCACCGCGAGCATCCGCGACGTCAACCGGGAGCTGTCCCTGGACCTGGACGAGGACCAGGACTACGCCACGGTGGCCGGCCTGTGCATCGCCCTCTCCGGCGGCGCCATCCCCGAGCCGGGCACCAAGGTCCAGACGGAGGGAGGACTCGTGCTGGAGGTGGTGGCGTCCTCTCCCCGCCGTGTGGACACCGTGCGCTTCCACCTGCCCCCGCCCGAGGAGCCGGCGGAGGCGTGACAGCGGCACAGCGCCCGCCGTCCTAAGGACGCGCGGGCTGGGTGAAGCAAGTGAGGTCGGCGGACGACCCGAACCCGACGGCACTCCGCGCGGAGATGAAGAAGTAGAGGACCCTGCCGTCGTTGGGAATGTCCGTGAGGTGGTAGTTCAAGTCAGTGGTGTACCAGTCCGTGCTGTTCCCATTGACGACAGCGTTGATGCGGTACTCCGTCACGGGATGGCCGTAATCGAACTCCGGTGGCTCCCACGAAAAGGAGATCCACCCGTCGCCCCCCTGGCACATCGCATTGAGCGGCATGGAGGGGGCCCGCGTGGGCATGGCGGCGATGCGCTCCGAGACCCCGCCCCAGCCCGCCGCGTTCTCCGCCTCAACGGTGAAATGGTAGGTCGTGGCGTTCTCCAGTTCTTCCACGAGCGTGCCCGTCGCGGTGGTATCCACGGTGCGAATCACCTCGTCCCCCAGGTACACCGTCACCCGGTAGGAGGTGATGGGGCTGCCGCCCGTGTCCTCGACGCTCCAGGCCAAGCGAACCCGCTGACCACTGGGGAAGGCCGTGACGACAGGCACGCCGGGCGTCGTATAGGGCGTCGCCTCGATGGAGGCCTCGGGCCCCCGTGAATGCCCGTTGAAGGCAACGACGACGAATCTCACCGCCATCCCGTTGGTCATCGGGTGAAAGGTCTTCCCCAACTCGGTCGCGGGCACCCTCACCATCTCGCCTTCCTGCGCGCCGAAGTAGGGCGTGATGAAGTAACTGTCCAGCGGCATGCCCTTGTCATCCGCGGCATCCCAGCTCAGCGTCACACGTTGGTCGCCCTCGACGGCAACCAGGTTCCGCACCGCACCGGGCGTCACATGGGGGACCACGCGGTCGGAGCGCCCCGAAGCGGCACTGTTGCCACGGGCATTCCTGGCGACGACGCTGAAAGCATAGGCGGTTCCATTCGTCAGATCCGTGATGACGGCCCGGGGCTCGGACGCGGGCGCCGTCACCACGCGGACCTCCCCAGCGTCCGAGTGCACATGCACCGCATAGTCGAGGAGCGCGCTCCCTCCGTCCGAAGGGACATCCCACGTCACAGTGACCTGGCCGTCGCCCGGCACCGCGATCACCAACGAGGGAGCCTGCGGCACTGTCCCCTGGGGCTCCTGCGAGGGCGGCCGCTCATCGGAGCCACCACATCCCAGTCCCATCATCACGCCCCAACACAGCGCGGCCACCAGTCGGATTCGTCCGTTCATCTTGACACTCCTCCCCCCGGAAACCGGGAAATCGCTGCGTACCGCAGGAGGACCACCACCGGGAAGAGTCCGTGACGACCCAGCCTCTTGGAAGGATGAAACCCTACTTCCAAGGTGGGCAATCGGTGGGTGGAGAGTCGGAAGAGGGGTCAGCGCCCGGGATTCTTGAGGAACAACCTCAAGAATCCCGGGCACTTCCACCAGCGCGCGATGCAGGATTCGAACCTGCGGCCTTTGGCTCCGGAGGCCAACGCTCTATCCAGCTGAGCTAATCGCGCAACCGACATCCGGATGAAGCGGGGCGACAAGTAGCCGAAGTGCCCCGCCGAAGCAAGCACGCAATCCTACAACGGACGCCAGATGACGTGCCATCCCACCGGGGCGGAATGCGCCCCGTCCGCTCACACGCGACGCCTCCGGGCAGCCATCAGCATCAGGACGCCCCACCCCAGGAGCAGAAGGGGCGCACTCCCCTGCCCTCCCGCGGCACAGCTCAATCCGCCACCGCGGGAACTGACCTCCCGGATGATGTTGATGGAGGGATCCACCTTGAAGGCGCTCTCCGCCGAGCGCTCGCTTTCATTCCCCGCGGCATCCCGGGCCGAGGCACTGAATCTGTGGTCTCCCTCGCTGATGGCCCGGGTCAACGTCAGGCGCCACTGCCCGGTGGGTTCGACACGCGCACTGCCAAAGTCGAGCCCGTCAACGAAGAGCAGAACTTCACTCCCAGGTTCGGCGCTTCCCTGGAACGTCGGCGTGAGCGAGCCCACGACCGCATCGGGCGCGGGCGAACTCACCACCGGCACCAGGGGAGGCGTCGTGTCCAAACGCCAGACATGCACCGCAGGCGTTGCATCCACGTTGCCCGCCTCATCGCGAGCACGAACCTCGATGCGGTGCTCGCCTTCCGGCACGCCGTCCCACGTGTACGCAGGGGGGCAGTTGTCGAACGCAGCACCGTCGATGCTGCACTCGAAATTCACGAACGCCTCGTCGGACTCGAAACGGAAGACCGCCCGCGCCACGTTCGTATCCGCGGCAGGCATTTCAATGATGTTGGTCGTCGGTGCCACCGAGTCCACGCGCCACTCGTGCGTGCCCTGCACATCCGCGACGTTGCCGGCGCGGTCGACGGCGCGCACCGCGAACGTGTGAAGTGCATCCCCCACCGTGACTTCATGAGAGCTGGGGCCGGTACACGACGCGAAGGCACCGCCATCCAGGCTGCACTCGAACGTCGTGCCTGCCTCATTCGATTCGAACTGGAAGACCGCGCGCGGCTGATTCGTCAGGTGTGGCGGGGCCGCGGTGAGTCGAGTTTCCGGCTTCGTCGCGTCGACAGTAAACGTTCGAAAGGCTTCCGCACCGTCATTGCCTACGGCGTCGGTCAGCGAGACGGCCAGCACATGGGGCCCATCCGCCAGTTGCACCGGGCTATCGAAGCTCCACGACAACGACTGCTCCGGGACCTGGAACGTGCCTACGATGTCGCCATCGATCTTGATGATGAAGGTTCCGCGTTCGGAAACGCGTCCGCTGAATTGAGGCCACTGAACGTTGAAGTAGACATCGTTCTGAGCAGGAACGTTGATGACCGGCGCCACCGGCCCCGTCAGGTCGACGGTCCAGTTATAAACTGAGGGCGACGAGGCCTCTCGCCCCCCTCCTCGGGCCCACACTCTCAAGATGTGCCCCCCTTCGACGAGTCCCGTATACGGCTTGGTGGGCGACTCCGAGGTCGCGCAATCTTCCTCACGCGGCTCGTCGTCCAACTGGCACGCATAGATCACGGTGGTCAGATTGGAGGTGAAGCTGAACGACGCGCTGGTTTGCCGAGTCACCGTCGGGGGCCCCGTCTGAAAATAGGTCACCGGATCCCCCACCACCAACCTCCAGATGTGGTTGGCCGGGGTCTCATCCCGGTTCCCAGCCGCATCGACAGCCCGGATGAGCATGCTGTGATCACCCTCCGCGTAGACCGGAATGCCTGGAGGATTCGGGAGGGCAAAGGGACTCTCGCATGGCAAGAAGTCTCGTCCGTCATAGCTACACTCGAAGCTCACGACGTCCGTATCGTCATCCCCTCCGCGGAACGCGAAGGCCGTCGTCGGCTCGCCCGTCAACGCGTCCGGCTTGGACGTGATCACCGTGTCCGGAGGATCTCGATCCACCGTCCACGTCGCAGCAGCGGGCGTGGCATCTACATTGCCCGCGGCATCCACGGCTCTTGCCCAGAGTGTGTACGTGCTGGTGATCAACTCGGACGTCAGGTACGAGGCCCCGCAGGCCTCCCAGTCCTCATCCTCTTCTTCAGGCATCGTGGTCGACGAAGGCCGAACCAGGATGCACTGGAAGCCCACCACGTCCGTGTCGGGAGATGACAGGTTGAACCGGGCACGCAGCGCATTGCTCGGTGAATCCACCAAGGCCACCACCTGGGTGTCCGGACGAACCTTGTCCGTCCGCCACGAATAGGCGGCCGGCGTCGGGTCCACGTTGCCCGCCGTATCCCTCGCCCTCACCAGGAACCGGAACTGCACATCCGCACCCGGTGTCTGAACGATGATTCCACTCGCGCACGTGGTGAAGGGCGCCCCATTCAGGCTGCACTGGAAGGTGGCCTGCGGGTCGGTCGAGCTGAACGTGAAGGGCACCGAAGTCTGGTTGTTCACCGGCGCGGGCAGTGGCGCCGTGAGCTCCGTATCCGGAGGCTCCAGGTCCACCCGCCACTCATGGCTGGCAGGAATGACATCCACGTTCCCCGCCGCATCCACCGCCCGAACCCACAGC